>JAVBKA010000204.1:0-8372 GCA_031546715.1 Oscillospiraceae bacterium
CGGCCTCAGCAGGAAAAATATTTGTCGCCTGTGCGATTTTAAAGCTTGTAGAGCAGAAAAAGTGTAGCTTAGATAGCTGTATTGGAGAGATACTTGATTTCAAGCTGAATGAAATTGACCCCAAAATCACGATTCGCCAACTACTTAATCATACGTCAGGTATTCCTGATTATTTTGACGAGTCCGTGATGGATGAATATGCAGAGTTGTGGGTTGATTTTCCCAACTATCGCATCCGTTCATCATCAGACCTTATCCCGCTATTTATAGATAAGCCGATGATGTTTAAACCGGGTGAAGAATTTCAATACAACAACACTGGGTATGTTGTATTGGGATTGGTGATAGAAAAAATAACTGATGTACCGTTCGATGCATTCCTGTCAAGAGTTATTTTTGAACCTTGCGACATGAAAAGCACAGGGTATTATGAGCTTGACCGCCTTCCTGAAAATTGTGCAAACGCTTATATTTTTGATGAAAAGAAAAATGAGTATTATACAAATGTTTATAGCGTTGACGCTAAGGGAACGGGGGCAGGAGGCGCATTCACAACAGTTGAAGATATTGAGAAATTTTGGACACATCTCAAAAATGGAGATATACTCCCAAAGTCTATTGTAGCAGAAATGATGTCATCAAAGGTTGAAAGCGGCGAATACGGATATGGCTTTTGGGTAAGTAAAGTTAATTTTCCTTATTTTCAAGGGAGTGACCCAGGTGTGAGCTTTGTATCATCTTGCGACGATGAAGGTCTCCTTATCGTCTTGGTAAGTAACTTTGGCGATGATGTCTGGCGAATACACAAAGAGTTACGAGAATTACTTGCATAAAACATTTTAGGAAACGGGTGTCAGTAAAATTTATAAATCGTATAAGCACATTTGAAAAATTGCCGTTAGCAGTAGGGCGGCTTTTTTATAAAAACCTTTGTAAATTTTTAGTCTGTGCTTGACATACGGGTGGCGCAAACCATGAAATCGAATGGTAGGTAAGTTAGAAGCATCCAATATTTTTTTAAATTTGCTTGAGATGTAGTCTGGTGAGAGCGTATGCGTGAAAAGCTTCTCTATTCCAAGCCAGTGTCGGTGCAATAGAGTTGCTGACAGCAATGCGCCACGCTCTTCGGCGGCTTTGTCTGAAGGACTTCCGCTGCCATCCATAATAATTTCAATCGAAATAGTGGTTTCGTTGCCGCCGCCTCCACCATCACCAGCATGCCAGCCTACCTCATCTTCACGAAGCTGCTGCCAACAATCAGTTTCATCAATCCAATAATGTACCCGTGCCTCGCCCATATTGGCGTTGGGCCATGTTGCACGACAATGCCGTCAGCTTTATTTGAACTATTACACGATAGAAAAAGATGAGCAGAAGATTGATGAAATCATCAGGCGCACAGGTCGTCATACCTTGGCTCCTGAAATTGTTTCAAAAACAGCAAATAAGAAAAGGCAACCAATGAAGGCTACCTTGGCGTAACTAAAGAAGCATGGCTTTGATTTGAACATAGATGTAAATACTGCATGGAATAACGATAAACAAGAAAAAATGATGATTCAACTAGGCAAACTATATCAAATTGCAGATATAGCAAGCAATCTAGCAAAACTATACATAGTGAAAAACTTTACAGTGCTTCCATATTTACCATTAACTCATTCGGATGCGGTAGCAGCACTCGGTTTGTCACGTGACCAAGAAAACGAACTGTACGACCTTGCTGATGTAGGTTGGTTGCAGCAGTTTGATAACGGACTTCACCCCGACTTGGCTACGAGCTATAATAACCTATCTATAATATACAACGTACTTGGTGACGACGAAAAAAGGAAATTCTTTTCAGAAAAGGCAATTGAGGTGCAGCGAAAAATAGATGAGCGCAACCAAAGGCAGGAAGAGTAGATAATCAAAATATGCCGGCACTGACGACTATGTCAGTGCCGGCATATTTTGATTATTTTTGCTTCTTAACAATTCGCCGATTGCCGTGCTCCTCGCTAATCAAATCCACGCCAGTGTGCCGTCGCACATTCTGCTTACGCTTTTCATCTTGACATATGTAGTTACATCTGTAATCCCGAAAAAACTTGTCAGCAACCAATCAATCTCTGATAAAATTTGTAAACGTCGGCGGCTCTTGTTCCGGCATAGTCAGCCCAGCGTTAGTTGCTAGCTCCTTGCATTTTAAGAAATATGCCATGTTTTTGCCCAAAATGCGCATGGTTTGTAGCCCTTCTATGTCCTGTTGAACATCCTCGGGTCTCGCTCCATGAACCATATTCCAATACTTTGAGGAAATAATCGGCATTTGCATTAGCCCAAAATATTTGTTTATCTGATCCAAAGTCGCGGTATTTCCCGCTCTCCGGGCAACAACAACTGCCGCAGCAGGCTTAAGTAAAAAGCGGTTTCCGCGCCCACACAAATCAGTATAAAACGCTCTGTCAAGAAAAGATGTCATACTGCCGGATGCTGCGGCAAAATGTACTGGGCTGCCGAACAGAAATCCGTCGTATTCTCCCGCAATGTCCAAGAATTTGTTGACAGAATCGTCATATCGGCAGCGTTTAGTTTTCATGCATGACCTGCACGCAACGCAGCCAGTGATAGGTTCATCGCCAATCCAATAAAAATCTGTGCTGATACCTTCGTTCTTTAATGCTCCCGAAACCTCGTTTAGGGCCTGGTACGTGCAGCCTTCTTTGTGGGGACTTCCGTTTACTAATAAAACCTTCATTTTCTTCCCTCTTTCTTAATCAATTGAAATACACCGGTATAACCAACCAAAAAGTTATTCTCATACAAGATGTCGTGCGCCTTACTAAATAGCCTGAATTATGAACTATCATCTCCAAACAAAAAAACACTTGCTGGTTAATGTATTTCAATAGTAACACAGAACCCACTTCAAGACAAGATTTAAAATCACACTTTGCCGTTGTGAGAATATACTACAACATAGCGATTTAGTCGTCTATGACATTCGCTAAAATAATTTTATGGAGATCATTTATGGATAATAATAAATTCGAGCAACATGATTGTTGTGACAGATGCTGCGACAGGTGCCGCGAAGAAGAGTTCAGATGCGTATGCAAATACGAGAAAATACCTAAAAAATTGAATCCAAACAGAACTGCTCTGAAATGCGGAACACCGGGCTCAGTAACACTACCTACAGCTACTCTAGCAGGCACAGCTTTTAATGTATCAAGCGTAAACGTCGATACCAGAGGCTTCAATCACCCATGCATTAAGCTAGAATTTGCAAGCAATATCGTAACGACTGCGGCTCTTTTGACCTTGAATTTCCAAGTCTTCAAGCTTTGCAAAAACCAGCTCGTTCCACTTCCGATTGGTCCAGTATGGACATTCTCAAGATTAGCCGCTGTAACAGAGGGCAACACATTCACATTCTTTGTTTGTGACTGCGATATTTGTGACGAAGAGTGCTGTAATTACAGCGTGACAGCTACAGTGGCAGGAATTGCAACTGCTGGCGTTACAACGATTAACAACGCTACTCTCTCTGCAATTGTTGCCGACTCATGCGGCTGCTAATTAGCAGTAAGAAGAGTTTCTCGCACGTAAAATAGTAATTAGTTGATAACGGTAGCTTAAGCGGAT
Source organism: Oscillospiraceae bacterium (assembly GCA_031546715.1). GTDB lineage: Bacteria > Bacillota > Clostridia > Oscillospirales > UBA929 > JAVBKA01. The sequence goes on from JAVBKA010000204.1 coordinate 3,631, forward strand.
AAGATTTCAGACTGCACCCTGATAGTTCGACAGTATAGTATACTGAAACTAACAAAAAGGGTGCAGTTTTTATGTTTATAATTGCGCCGCATTGAAAATAAATCACACTTTGCTTGCCACTTGAATATACTATATTATAGCGGTCCAGTTTTATCGGCATATTCGTTTTGTATAATAGATGGAGGATTTTATTGTGGATAGTAATAAACTCGACCAACAAGAATCTAGCTTTGAAGAAGAGTACAAATGCATTTGCGAATTCGAGAAGATATCGAAAAAACTGAATCCAATCAGAACTGCCTTGAAATTCGGAACATCGGGCTCGGTAACACTGCCAGCGGTAACTGCAGCGGGTACTACTTTTAATGTAGCAAGAGTAAATATAGATACCAGAGGCTTTCGCCGTCCATGCATCAAGCTGGAATTTGCAAGTAATATTGTAACAACGGGAGCATTACTAACCTTAAATTTCCAAATTTATAAGCTGTGTAAAAACCAGCTCGTTCCAATGCCAGTAGGCTCAGTATGGGTATTTTCAAGACTTTATGCAGTTACAGAGGGCAATACGTTCACATTTTATGTGTGTGATAGCGATATATATGATGAAGAGTGCTGTAATTATAGCATGATTGCGACAGTCGCCGGAGTGGCTACCGTTGGTGTTACAACGATTAATAACGCAACACTCTCTGCCATTGTTACCGAAACATGCGGCTGCTAATTAATAGAGAAACGGTTTGTTTTAGAAGATAAATAGCTATAAATGAGACCTATTACCTTGACCGAGTAAAATTTTAGGACAATAACTGCAATCAGCAGTCATTGTACATGACAAGGCGCAAACCTGCCAGTCATGCGTCAGACTAAAGTTTTATTCGGTCAATGTTGTAGTAGGCTCATCATAACGATTCATTAGGAATAGCATTACAACTAAAAAGTACCTGAAATCACAGAAATCGATAGACTGCTCTTTAATAATTTTTTTGGGAGGGGGAGACAGAATATGAACCAAAATTTAAAGACATTTAAGAAACCAATAGTTAGCATTGAAAAAAGTACAGTAAAATGCGAAAAAAACATGTTTCAACTATCACAAATCTCACGTTTATGGATAGGAAAACTCCCAATACCAAGAATATCTAACATTGCAGGCTTGACAATTCTAATATTTGCTTTGGCAGGTACTTATATAAATGCTCTGGCAGTAATTTTTGTTCTTCTTGCGTATTTACTGTTTTGTATATACAAAGTGTATACTTTGTCAAAATATATAGGATTAAATTTTGAGTTAATTTCAGGAAAAATGTATTGCGTTCATTCAGACAATTTGGAAATTCTTCAGCAGGCGTACGACTTAATAAACAATATCATAAAAGAGAAAAATTTCACAGGTAATTATGTAATTAATTTTGATGAAAATGGTGAGATTACAAATCTTCAGGAAGTAGAAAGTAAAGCGACCATAGTCGAAAGTGCTCGAGCTCTGCCCGAACTAGATAGTCCGTTAAGACAGGAATTGCAAAAATTGATTCAGCACTACAAAAACCATCATGAGAATAAAGTTCATATTTTAACTCTACTTGAAGGAATTGACAAAGGTATGGTGACAAAAAATGCGCCAATGCTTAAAGAATTGTATGGAAGATTTATTCAGTCAGGCTTGATTGGCGATTGTGATGAGTTAGGGTTGCTTTTGTTGATAAACGAGGTCAAAGGTAGCGTTTTTTGAGGCGTTTGGGGTTTGATGAGGTGATATGGTATGGTTGTCGGTGATACAAAATGATTTTTATGTAATTTAGCAGCGGTTTTGGTTGGTGCGGATGACAGGACTTGAACCTGCTAGGCTATAGGAAAAAGTTTTGATATACCAATGGTTTAACGGCTTCGTATGTTTAAAATACCCCAGTTTCACCCCATTAGTATCCAAGTTTTGTGACGTTGCTCTTGATATCATCAATGCTGACATGTGTGTAAATTTGCGTTGTGGTGATAACGGCATGACCGAGTAATTCTTGTACAGCTCTGATATTTGCTCCACCTGCGAGTAAATATGTGCCGAAAGTGTGGCGACATTTATGTGGGGACAAGTAAATTACTTTTTCATTGTCTTTGAGTTGAGCATTCAAGTCTATAAAAAACTGTTTATAAGATTTTCTGAATTGATTTTCGCCTCTTGGATTGCCGTGTAGGTCAGACAACACATAGAAGCTGTTTTTCGGAATTCGCTCTAAAACTAAACCCAATTCAGGACTAACTCCGACATATCGTATCTCGTCAGTCTTTGTGCCCTTCTCAACAAACCCATCCTCAGATAGCGACATAGCCGAACGAACTGTAATTACACCGTCAACTATGTCACTCCACTTTAACGCCAAAAGCTCTCCACATCGAAGCCCTGTATACAAAAGAAGTTCAATGTAATATCCATATTTGTGCTTAGGTGCATACGCAAGAATACGTTCGATTGAGGAGCGGGGAAACACTTCTACTTCTGGGCTGTCTTTATGCCCTAGGTTAATTTTGAGAGCTGGATTAGTGACGCAATAGGCGTTATCAACAGCAGTTTCAAAGATGCCTCGTATAATCGTGCGGAGGTCTCTGCGAGCTGCCCATGACAACTCTTGCTTACTGCCAAAAAACTGTTCTAGATGTGCCGGGCGTACCTGCGTTAGCTTTAAGCCACCGATTGCAGGAATAATATGGTGATTGATGTAGCCATCATAACTCTTGTAGGATTTGTATGCTATCTTGTCTTTTTTATATATCTCAAGCCATTTCGGAGCCCATTGGCCCACGGTCAGCACACGTTCGATAGACACACCTGTTGACTTGTATTCTTCGTACTTTTGGCGGCACACAGGTTTAGTTTTGCCATAAAAGCTCTTGCGCAGCTCCTCACCGTTCATGTCGGTACCGACAACTACACGATACTCCCATGTACCGTCTTTTCTCTTGCGCCAAGAACCTTCTCCGTTAGCACGGCGTTCTCCTTTTGCCATTGTATTCCTCCCGAATTATTGACGCTCGGTGCAACAAACACCAAGCGTTTTTTATTTTTAATAGCTCTTTTGACTTGTTTACTGTCATTGTTTTACTAAGCAAAGAATTAAAATTATATTCTTGACATCAACGCTCGCATGTTCTATAATAAATTTGAAGAACGAATGTACAGAAAGAAGTGTCAGCTTTGGGAGAACAAGAAATTTTAGACGTTTTACAAGCACTATCAGATAGAGAGTTAGCTACTTTTCTACAGACTCTTCGTTCCGCTGCTGTTGGAACTGAAAAGTCGCAAAATCTAGTACTGCCTTTCTGCGCTCTGGCGACAACTTCATCAACTCCGTAACTATGCCGTCCTCTAGGTCGGCTCTTGACATGCCCTCGACTTCTGTCGAGGGTGTTTTTCTTTGTTGTACCAAAGATTCTTTTTCCGTAAAATAGTCAAGGTTCACACCTAATTCATCACAAATAGTTTGCAGATCCTCAAGGTTTACTTTTGTGTTGTTTCGCCTAATTATGCTATAGATCGTACCAACATTAACCCCTGTAGCTAATGACAATTTATTTGGATTCGTTTTGCGTAAGTTAAGCAGGTCTTGCAGTTTATCACCGATAGGCACAGACTCACCTCCGATTTGAGATTATCATGACATTATCTTTTTGTCAATAAAAATCTGTGCATTTGCAAAAATTACTCTTGACAATGTGAGCGAATGCGTATATAGTTAGGTCACAAAACTAAGCAATTGCACAGATGAAGGGTGGTGATAAAATGTTTTCTAATCTCAAGACTGCAATGAGTAGAGAAGGGATTACGATGGATACGATTGCTGAAACAATCAATGTTCACAGAAACACAGTTTCTAATAAAATCAATGGCGAAACGCCTTTCTACTACGAGGAGGTTATTCAGATTCATGGACGGCACTTTCCGTACTATGACCAAGCGTGGCTGTTTAAACGATTCAACGCTCTTCCACCAACAGGTTAAGTTAAAGCCACCAAAACGTATACTACGTATACTAAATTATTAATAAAGCCAATGCTTATCATCTGTTAAACTCGAGGAGGCGACAAATTGAACAAAACATACCAAGAGCAATACGAGCGAGGCTGTGAGGAAATATCCATAGAGGAAGCGGCGTACCGCCTCGGACGCAAGCCAGACACCGTCAAGGCATGGATCAAGGGCAAGCATGTGCCGTGGGGGCAGTACATACCGCCAGAAAAGGGCAGTGCCAACGGTCAGTGGATTATTCGGCGTAAAGCCTTTGAAGCGTGGCTGAACGGAGGTCAGCCTAACATATTAGCGCAGCTAATCATTGACACACCAGAAGCATTTGAGGCTTTGTGCCGTGTGGCAGTAAATAGAGTAACCGCAAGATAGGAGGACACACCCCATGAGACTATACATAGTCATTACGGTGTATGCACTTACCGCAGTCATCATCTATACGGCGTGTGAAATCGTCATCAGCCTGCGTGCATGGAATCGGGAACGTCGGTTTAAGAACCGCAGATATATTGGGAGGTAGTATTAATGGAACAGATAGTGCAAGTAAACAAGACTGGCGTAGCCAATAAAAAAAATGCCACTATTGACGAAGTGTCAATAGACAACAAAAATATTCAATTAAGTCTATTACCAATGGAAGTATGTCAATGAATGAATAGTAAAAAAAGAAAATCGCCTCAACCACTGCAATGGTTGAAACGATACGCACTTACAAAAATACTTACAT
>JAVBKA010000024.1:0-2994 GCA_031546715.1 Oscillospiraceae bacterium
TTTATAACAAAAATTAATTTGTCTACGAATTTGACCACCCTGAATAAAGACGACACCCGAAGGGTCGCGAAAAGAAGACGGCTCCTTATACGCTGAATTTGAATTCATTACTAGTCTTCCTTTTTGTCATTCTCAATTTCTTCATGCGTTGTCTTCTTTTTAAAAAAATTGACTACTTTTTGTCTGCATATAAATAAGAATGAGCCAGCCGCCGCGATAGCTGCTATAATTAGTTGAATAACCATGCTTCCAAAACCTGGGTCAAGATACATTTCTTTATCACCTGTCTTAATTGTTTTTATAACTAGTATATTTTTTATACCAATCCACAAAACGCCCTACTCCATTTTCAATAGAGGTTCTGGGTTTAAAATTTGTGTCTTCCATTAAATCGTCAACATTTGCAAATGTGCTCGGCACATCACCAGGTTGTAATGGCAAAAATTCTTTTAAAGCTTGTTGATTAAGATTTTTCTCAATACAACCTATAAAATCCAAAAGTTGTATTGGTGTATTGTTTCCAATATTGTAGACAAAATGCGGTGGTGTCAATTTATACACGCGCGAATTGTCCATTAAAGAAACGACACCTGTAACAATGTCATCAATATAAGTAAAGTCTCGCATCATATCGCCGTTATTAAATACCTGAATAGGCTTACCATCTAATATGGATTTTGCAAACAAAAAATAAGCCATGTCTGGTCTCCCCCACGGACCATAAACCGTGAAAAAACGCAAACCTGTGGCCTTAATATTATACAAATGACTGTAACAATACGCCATAAGCTCGTCCGCTTTTTTAGTAGCAGCATATAGCGAAACTGGCGTGTCAACTTGGTCTGTGGTGGAAAACGGTAGCTTCGTGTTGCCCCCATAAACCGAGCTTGACGAAGCGTAAATCAAGTGTTCAATTTTGTAGTGTCTGCAAGCTTCTAAAATGTTTAAAAATCCAACAATATTTGATTGAATGTAAGCATCTGGATTTTCAAGACTATAGCGAACACCAGCTTGTGCCGCAAGGTGAACAATTTTTGTGACATCATTTTTTTTAATAATGTCAAAGAGAGTATCTTTATCGCAAATGTCAGATTTGTAAAATTTAAAGTTAGACATTTCTTGCAATATAGCTAATCTCTTTAGTTTTAGGTTAATATCATAATATGTGTTGACGTTGTCCAATCCGACAACGATATTTCCTGCTTCAAGCAGTCTTTTCGAAACGTGCATGCCAATAAAACCAACAGCACCTGTAACTAAAACCGTTCTCATTTACAACCTCCATAAGTGAAGACATACATCTCTCTTTGTAAAACGGTTCAATCAAACTCCAACCCCAACATATTTGATTCCATGTGATTCAACAGTAGTACGGCTATAAACATTTCTTAAGTCAAAGAATGTTTCAATAGTATTCATTTTAGTAAAATCAAGATTTCTAAAGACATTCCATTCCGTCATCAAAATTGTTGATGTCGCACCCACGAAAGTATCATATTCATTCTCGCACCAAACGATGTTTGATGAAATATCCGCCAATAGTCTTTCGGATTCACGCTTGCCTTGTGGGTCAAAAATTCTCAATTTAGCGCCTAGCTTAACTAATTCAGGAAGAATAATCAAAGATGGAGCGTCGCGGCAATCGTCGGTGTTTGGTTTAAATGTGACTCCGAGTACTGAAAATGTAATTCCAGACAAATCTCCAATTTGATTTCTGATTTTTTCAACCATTTTCAGTTTCTGTTTTTCATTAGCTTCAATTGTTGTGCCAATTAAGGTAGCCTCAACATTAAATTCTTTAGACGTCTGGTACAACGCCTTTGTATCCTTGGGGAAGCAACTCCCACCGTAGCCTGGTCCTGCGTGCAAGAACTTAGGTGAAATTCTTCCATCTAACCCCATGGCTTTTGATATTTTTTTAACATCTGCACCAACTGCATCACAAAGATTAGCAATTTCATTTATAAAAGTAATTTTTACTGCTAAAAACGCGTTGCAAGCGTACTTTGTCATTTCTGCTGTTTCAAAGTTAGTCTCAACAAAAGGAGTGTCGTTAATATAAAGAACACGATAGACTTCTTTCATGATTTCAAGAGCTTTTGCACTCTCTGCTCCCAACACAATTCGGTCAGGGTGTGTGAAATCGTAGACAGCACTTCCCTCGCGCAAAAATTCTGGATTCGAGACAACATCAAAGTCATATGATTTCCCCAGTATATTAAGTTCTTCACGTATTAGTTTAGACACTCTACGAGCTGTACCCACTGGCACAGTTGATTTATCAACAATAACTTTGTAGCCGTTCATAGCATGCGCTATTGACTTCGCAGCCGACAGCACATACTGCATATCCGCACTGCCGTCCTCATCTGGAGGAGTGCCTACAGCAATAAAAACGACTTCGCTATTTCTTACGGCTTCATCAATGTCACAAGTAAAACTCAAGCGTCCGTACGCTGAGTTGCGCTCAACCACAGCCGTGAGTCCGTCCTCAAATATTGGAATAATATTCTTTTTTAGTTCATTAATCTTGACACTATTTGTATCCATGCAAACCACAGTATGACCAAAATCAGAAAGCATTGCGCCCGTAACAAGTCCAACATATCCTGTTACAATAAAGGCAATTCTTGCCATTATCTACACACCTCATTAATTTTATCTAAATAAGAATTTATTACAATATTTCTATCAAATTCCATGCAGATTTTTTCTCTGCCTGCTAGTCCCATCTTCAGTTTTTGTTCATACGGTAATAATATAAACCTCTCAATGCAATTTGCCAAAGAGTCAGAATTTTTCGCTTCACACAGGTAGCCGGTAACACCGTCGTCGACAGTTTCGCGACAGCCTACTCTGTTGGTAGTAATAACGGCCCGTCCACTTGCTGCGGCTTCAAGCAAAACATTCGCCATTCCTTCATAGTATTAAGGCAAAACGACGGCGCTGCAGTTCTCAATAAAGGGCTTGATGTCGTTTTGCTTACCGTGAAAC
>JAVBKA010000217.1:0-18020 GCA_031546715.1 Oscillospiraceae bacterium
ATCATAAACTCTTTGGAAGTTTGTAGGCAGTTCACAATTTGTTCTTTGGGGATGCAGATGATGCTACAATCCGAACGGCATATTAAATGCGTTGGGCGCTCGTAGGGTGCAAATAAATTACAAACACCAAAGTAGTCACCAGCGTAAAGCGAATTAATCAACATGGAACAGCCATCGATGGTGATGGAAAACACGCTGACTTCACCGCTGTATACAATCGCCATTGTGTCTACCAAATGGATTGCATCGCCTTTATGAAAATGGCACAGCTTGTATGCAAAGTCTATATCGTCAGAAATGCCGTCAAAAAGCTGGATAGCCTTAATGATATCGACTTTATAATCTACATCAAGAATGTCAACCTTAAGTTCCGTCATTTTCTCAAGTAATGGGGTTATATCTCCGCAGATGTGTAGCTTTACCCGTGCCCCCATTGCCTTAATTGCATCAATAAGCTTCTTTTCATATGAGAATACTTTTTCCTCATAAAGTGAGCGACCGATAATTGAAGCGGCGGCATCGCCGACACCTATGAAGTCTGCGCCGGCGTCAACCTGCGCTTTTGCGCAGCGTATTGCCTGTTCTGTGCAAATATTGAGAAGGTCATCAAACAAGTCTTCCTCGTAAAGGTCAATCATTGCTTCGTTAATTCCCCGTAAGTCACACGCCTCTGCTAATGGGCCTTCAACCCAACCCAAAATTGGATATGTCTCGCCGTAATCTTTTTTATAAAGTTCAATTGCCTTGATTCTGTCAAGAATCCGTACAGATTTAAGCGGGTCGAAGTATTTTAAATCCTTGACGTCTTCAATAGATTTAAGCAGGATATTTTTGCATTTTGGCAAGCCGTCATAGGCATATTCCAGCTCAGTTCCAAAGTCGGCAGTTTCGCGATAAGGGTCGCTCATGGTGCTAAGTAAATCGATAGAAAATTTTTCATTGCATACGAAATTTCCCTCAGCCATTACCTTGTAATCACTGCAAAATTGGCTGTACGGGCGGTTAATGTACTTTGCTGCAAACAGCATAAGAATGTTAAGGTTCGGCACTCTGTCTACTGGTTTATGTTCTAGCATTGCAAATAGTCGTTCTCTTGGCGTCATATTAAGCAACCATTTCTCCGGCGACATAAAATATAGATTAACAACTAACTTTCTCGCCGGAGAAATGAAAAGTTGCTTTATAAAACGTCTGCGGTAGCGTGATTAGGTTGGGCTTGTTCAACCTAATCTTCGTCTACAATCGGTTTAAATGCAAAGGTGGCTTTTCTTAAAATAGTGTTGCCGATGGGAGATAGTTTTGCGGTTGTTTTTTTACCGGTATTATCAAAAATAGGTATTGTAAAGGATAAATCCTGCCAACGATTATTAAGAGGCGACTGCGGTATCGGAATAGAGCGCTTATCTGCGTGCAAGTTATCGGGTACATTCGTCTCGTCGCTCAAGCGGTAGCAGACCTCGCGCAGATTGTGCTCGGAAAATTCCTTGACGACTATCTCCTCGTGTGGCAACGGCATTGCAAGAAGAAGAGGACCATAAGTGTAGTACACGTCAGAGCGTAGGTCAAAATGCATTTGAACGTCAAAATGAAAATCGATGCGTATTGTTTCGGAGTGTTCCCAGCGACTAGAAAAAATTATGCAGTGGTCAGATTCCACATAGTGCCGAGAACTTTCAACATTCCAGCGGTTACACCACGCAGGGATGCGGAAGGCAAGTTCCATTTCTGTCGGCTGAGATAATGAAATCTCAAAAATCATACTGCCGTTCGCGGGGAAATCACTTTTTTCCGTGATTGACACCTCGGTCTCGTTAAAGCTTGTGTTAAAGCTGCTTGCGCCGTACAAAGCTTTAAGCAAACCGTTCTCCGTTTTGTACCATGTTGCGTGCAGGTAGTACGGTGCGATTCGTCCTGCGTTTGGCACACAACAAACCGCTGCCTCCTGATGAGTAGGGGAGTACTTATACCTTACGTTTGGCTTGTGAGGTATGCCGTCGCGCTGTATTTGGGAAAGTCCTTCCATCGAATAAGAATTATCGGCTTTCAAGTACGCAATGCTTGGCTCTGAAGGGTGCCTTGCCCCTTGGGCGGCGTTTAAAAAAATGTTCTCGATTTTATCGGCGTAAGATATGTCACCTGTTTTTTCAAGCAATAGCATGTAACTATGCAGAAGCTCTTGCAATGAACAATACTCGTAGCCGGTGTTTAATGCGTCTGCACTGCGACCAAAAATCCACTCGTCACCGATTGCACCGCCGCTTGGAGTTATGCAAGGTTCTAATTTTTTTAGATACTCTGCCAACAGTGCTTTATAGTATGGACTATCGCACATATATGCAAGGGACGTCAAGGTTCTAAGATGCTCATAGGTATGTACGCCGTGGCATTTTGGGCAGTACTTGGGGTCGAGAATGTTTTTTTCCAGTGCGTCAAAGCCCATGGTAATGTCTGAGGAACAAAACTGAATATACAAAAATTCTAAATAGTCTGCATACTTTTTGTTCTTAGTTAGGTTATACAAGTATTCCAGCGTATCAGAAAGCATTAGTCCGTGTGTTTGCTCACAGCTAAACAGCTTTTCGCTGCCGACATCGTAGTTCTCCATTGTCACATCCACGGCTTTAATTACAGCGGATATAACGTCCTCGTTGTCTGTCATTTCGTAATAACCGATTAATGCGCGAAAGAGGGTAGCCTGTGCCCAAAGCTCGCCGGATTCATGCTTTAACTGAAATCGCGCGCCTTTTTCGTAAATACCCATGTATCCATCATTTTTAGGGTCGCCGATACGGCTATCAGCGTAGGAGAGCATACGCTTTACATATTCGTCACATGCGGTTATATCCGCTTGACTATCCAGCATAAACGCATGACGAATGAAGCCGTCATACCATTGTGACTGGGTTTCGCTGTTCCACCATTGCAAGTGGACGGGGTCGATTGTTTCAGATTTTGCCAGACCAAGGTTTTGCTGCAATACTGTATGCCCTCGGCGATTTTCTCCGTAAATATCATCGTTTGCGAACAAATCCGGCAAAAGCTTATCCAAGCAGCCGACATAGCCTTGCGTCAAATCCTTGGACATTTGGGCTTTAAGCCATCCGTCGGGCTTGGTTTCCTTTGCTGATTGCACAAGCATTTTTCTCATAAATGACCTCAAGAGATTTATTTTTTTATAGAAATAGTATTACCGTTTCCGCAGTGAACAGGTTGAGGTTCGCCATTTGAAAAATCAATGTACAGAAAATCCTCGCCTGAAAACTCAATATTATATCCGTTTATTTTTTCGTTGACTGTCAAGGGATTTCCGATGGCGGACTGTCCTTCCCCTGTAAAAATCCAAGAGCCGTCCTGTAATGCGCAGCCTTGAGCTGTTCTGTTGGCTTTTACGCCTGCTTCTGTGAGGATTCTGTACAACTCGTCAGCCTCTGGGATATCGTCATAGCGGATCTTAGCAGTGTCAAGAATCTCGGCATCGCTATGCAAAATTGTCGCACCGTCTGCATACATAGACGCACCGCCGCAGACAAATAGACGGTTTTTGTCGAGCTTTTGCAAGAAGGCGTAGCATTCTTTAGGCATACATTCAGGATAAAACACCACTACAGCATCATATTGCTGTGTTCCGTACACAGGTAGCCCATTCTCCGCAATGGTAACCCAGCCATTTTCAACCTCACTGGTGGGGACAAGGTCACATAAGAGCTTCGAGAAAAGATGGTTGGCTGTGTTGAGCACCTTATCGAGTTTTTCGTTTTGCGGAATCCATGGAGGGAGAAGTCCCTTGATTTCACCGTTTTTACTGGAAAAGGAAACCGCATAGTTGGAAATAGCCTCCATGCCAAACAAGACCAGAACACGGCAATCCAGCGCGGTTTTTTGAACCTCGTCGATAAGGCGAACTTTTTTTTCCATAAGCTCGAGCGATTCTAACAACCCTTCTCCCGCAAGCTCTAGGACAACAGGCTCATTTGGGCAGCGGTAGGAGTGGTGATGTGTCCTGCCACCTGCGCGGACGGAATTCCATGTGTCTTTGTAGTAAGTTTCGATTTTGCGTGTGCCCATAGAGTACCACATGTTATAGAAAATGGAGCTACCCCATTTATGGCTGAGAGCGGTTCTAATGGGGAGCGTGACAAGCTCGTCTGTCTGCGCAATGTCTCTTTTTGCTTCCCACCAGTAGAAGCCGTTTTTGTAGCACTCAAAATTAAGGCTGTCAACGCTTCCCCACCATGTAGGGTGAACGCCGTAGAAAGCGTCATTTCCAAGGACTTCTTTAGTTATGGAGTGCATATCATAGTCGTTTTGAGACATTATTTTACGCAAGGTTTTAAAATATCGGTTTACTGCCGCAACACGTACCTCGGGCTTGCCCTCGGGTGTGTACATGAAGTGCAGGGAATCAGCTTTGAAGGATGCTTCGGGGTACGCGCTTTCGTATTTTTCAGCCATTGCGTCAGAAAAAGATAGATGCTTTAGGAATAGTTTTCGGTCATCATATGGGTTAGGCTCTTCGATTTTTAAAATTACATCGTAGCCCCACTCGTCAGAAAACACTCCGCCTACACCGATGTCTGTATTTTTTTGTTCAAGACCGCTAACCATTTTTCTGAAATAATCAGGCAATTTTTTAGAAGCAAGGTCAGGTATGGGCTGCTCTGTCAACAGGCAGACCTGCGCCGTTTTTTCGCCGTTTTCGCTACCTGCATTGACTGTAATGCGAACTTTTTTCCCGCCCTCGTCCTCAAAATGCGATAGGGAAATACCGCTCAGCTCTTTGAGGCTTTCTGGCTTATAGGTTAAGTACCCTTCGCCGATGTTGAAGCAGAACGCTGAAAATACTTTTTCTGCGCCTTTTGCTCCGCTGTTTCTCCAGTAATGGTCTATCTGCTGAGCTTCAATTACTTTTTCTGCATCGCCGTTTTCGTCAAGCACAAGGGTTTCATAATGAGCGAGGTATGCACGGGGTTCGTCAGGGTAGACTTCGTAAAAGCCTTGCCCTTCGTTTCGAGGGCAGGTTTCCACAATAAGCTTCATGCCGTGCTTAACTACTTGCTCGTTGCATTCCCGAATTTTTGCATGCAAAGCTTCATCATCAAAGCGGCGGGTAACCCAGTGCAAGGAGATGCAAAGCATTGAAGGCGTAAAGCGGCTGCGCAGCTCGTTGATTTCCTGCTCCATGTTGCAGTCAAATGTAATGTCTTCCCATTTCCACGTCAAAATCGTGCTGTTTTTCATAATTCAAAACCTTTCATGTAATACTAATAAGTGATTAGTATTAGCGTACTACAGAGCCGGAAACGCCAGAGAATATTGTCTTTTGCAGACTTAGATAAACGATGCTTATAGGTAGCCCTGCTAAAATGGAGGAGGCGGCAAATATGCCGTAATTTTTTGTATATTCTTGCTGAACAAAGGAGTATGTTCCTAATGCAATAGTGTATTTGTTCGGGTCTGTTATGATGATACGGCTTAGCGCAAAGTCGCCAAAAGGAGCGGCAAAGGAAAATACGGCAACTAGAACAACCATCGGGGCGGCTAACGGCAAAATAATGCGCATCATAACCTGAAAATAGTTTGCGCCGTCAATAATTGCGGCTTCTTCCAAAGCCTTGGGGATTGTGTCGAGATATCCCTTTAGCAGCCAAGTCATGCCCGGAATTGCCGCACCGACATAAATTAGCACCAGACCTGGAACTGTGTTTAATAAGTCAAGCATGTTAAGCAAAACATAGTACGCAACCATTGCCATAGTGCCGGGGAACATTTGCAAAACGATAGTTACAATTAGCATTTGCTTTCTTCCGCGGAAACGCATCCTTGAGAAGGCGAACGCCGTTGGGATAATAAAAATAAGTGCAAGTAACGCGGATATAGCACCTGTTTTGACTGTATTTAAGTACCATTTGCCGAAATTGGTAGTGGTAAACAACTTTGTGTAATTATTAAGGCTGAATTTTTCCGGTACAATGCTCTGAACATATAGGCTGCCCGAATCATTGAATGAAACGATTAAAATATAGACAATGGGAGCGAGCACAAAGAGCATTATCAAAATTAAGTATAGGTAGGACATGGACAAAGAGAAAATTCCCGCAAGTCTGTGTTTGGAGGGCTTTCTTATAACTGCGCCAGAGGTTGATTTTTGTAAGCTCGTCATTGTACCATGTCCTCCTCTTTGTAGTTTCTTGTTTTACGAAGATTGTAGATACTAAAGCCGGCAATGACAAAAAATATCAACAGGGATATAGCGGATGCGTAATTGTATTTTGACATTGTAAAGGTCATCTTGAATAGCCACGATATTAAAATGTCTGTGCTGCCCGCCCCTTGATAGTTAATGTTTACTGGTCCACCGTTGTTAAACAGGTAAATTAAGTTAAAGTTGTTAAACGCTCCTGCGAAGCCCATAATGAACATCGGCGCAATCGAGAAGGTAAGTAAAGGCAAAGTTATTCTCCTAAAACTGGTAAAAGTGGACGCACCGTCAAGCTTTGCCGCCTCGTATAGCTCAGGAGAAATGCTTTTTAGTACGCCGTCTGCCAGCATAAACGGGAAGGTAAATCCTGTCCAAACAGCGGCAATTACAAGGGCGACCCGCGCAGGACCGACTTCAAACAGCCATTGCACAGCAGGGAGCCCCATGCTGGTAATAAGCCTGTTTACGATTCCGTAATTAGCGTCAAACATTGTGCGCAGCACTAAAATCATGATGTAGCCAGGAATTGCAAAGGGAAGAATGAATACTGCTTTCATAAACTTTTTTCCCCGAATGCGCTTCTGGTTTAACACTACGGCAGTTACAATGCCCACAGCGTAAGGGATAAAGGATGATAGAAGTGTCCAAATAAGTGTCCAGCCTAAGATGGAGAAGAAGGTTTTCTTCCAAGAGGTAATTGTAAAAATGCTGACAAAATTCTTAAAACCGACCCATTCAAGGAGCTTGCCAGGCGGTTGATGGAACATGTCGTAGGTTGTAAAGCCCATAATGATATTGTAAAAGAGCGGCAATACAACCACGAGTAATACTGCGATAATACCGGGTGTGATGAAAAAGTAAGCGGCTTTTCGTTGTGCAAAGGTCTTAAGACTCTGTTTAAATTTTGGGAGCTGTGCGCCGTTCTGCTTTTTTACCGCATTTTTATATGCGTCTCTAATGTTGCCGATATAGATGAATATGACGTAAACCATAACCATAATGGCAAGGATTCCGTAGACAATTAAGAAAAGGGAATTGTCTCTGCCGACTTTTGTTCCCAGTGTTATTAAGTCCTCTATGGAAAAAAGGCAATACGGTATTATAAAAAGTATGTTGGCTGTAAAAAACAAGCCGTATAAAATGCCCTTAATAATTTGTCCGTTAATAATCTGCCCAAGCCCCATAGCGATAACCGAGGAAAGAGTGGTCATGTAGACCTTCTTTTTATTCATTGAAAGTTCCTCCTTGTTATACTATTCTCGATAAAAACCTTGTCTCAGTTTTTATTTGAGATTAGTATTATGCGCGGCTAAGAGAAAAGCTGCTGCAAGGCTTTACGCACAGGCGCTTAACATTGCAGCAGCTTTTTAATTATCAGATATTATTGACCCATAACTGCAATTGAATCCTTTAGTTTTGCTGCAGCGGCATCAAGTGCTTCTGATGGGTCGTATCCATCGTTGAAAACTGCTTGGGCGGCTTCCATCAGAGGTCCCCATGTAACGTCCATTTGTGGAACGTTTGGTTGTGGGTAACTGTTGACGGCTTGCTGAGCGAAGCCGTTTTGAATTGGGTCGTTTTTGATTTCATCGCGCTCCAATAACGATTTCAAGGCAGGTGCTCTTTGTGTGCGGTTGTAATAAACCATTGCGTTGTCAGGATTTGCAGCTAGGTACTCAATAAACTGCATACCGCCGACTGGGTTGCTTGCATATGCGCTCAAGCAGTAACCATATGCGCCTGAATACATTCGCGGTGCTGAATTTCCAGCATCCTTAACAGGAGGAACTGCGGCAACGCCAATGTCGATTCCTGCTTCTTTATATTGAGAAATTGACCATGGTCCATCAATAATCGCGCCCGCAAGCCCATCTTTGAAATTCTGCTGCATAAGAGCAAATTCCATGTTCTTAGGGATAATATTATCTTTGGTTACATATCCGGTGAATAGAGAAAATGCTTTCTTTGCGCCTTCGTTGTTAATGCCGATGTCATTGACATCATAGCCAGCGTCGGAGTTTTTAAACACATAACCGCCGTAAGCATCTGTGAGGAAGTTAGTGAAAAATGGATTGCCTCCATCCATTAAAAAGCCGTACTTTTTATTTGGGAAATCGTTTAAAGCTTTTGCAACGTCAATAAATTCGTCCCATGTGGCAGGAATTTCGCTGATGAGAGCCTTGTTGTAAATCAGCGCAGGAACTTCAAGACCAGTTGGGATACCGTAAATTTTGCCCTTATACGTGTAGTTGTCAAGTCCAGCCTGTACATAAACGCTTAAGTCGGTCATTTCTGGTGTGATTTCTGCAAACAAGCCTTGTTCAACTGCTTTGCCTAGGCTTCCGCCGCCGCCTTGGTAGTAGATATCGCCACCGTTACCAGCAGGACCGTCAAGAGCTAGCTTGTCTGTTGCTGATAAGTCTGTGAATTCTAAAATTTCTACGTCAATGCCTGTTTCTGCTTTGTAAGACGTTGCTAATGCGGTAAAGTCTTCAATTTTTGCGCCTGCACCAATCCAAACTTTAACTGGGTCAGTGTTCATAACCTTTTCGGGGGATTCGGATGGGCTGCCGCTGCTCGCAGCACCGCTAGGTGATGGGGATTGCGGGGTAGAAGGGGACTCATCGTCATTGTCTCTGGTAACACATCCGGAGGTTATTGCTGCGATGAGCAATACTGCGAGAACCACTGCGAGGATTTTTCTCATTTTCATTTTGTGTTTCACCCTTTCGTCTTTCTATGCGTTAATTGTTTTTCTACAAAAACCATATGTAATTCAAGAGTCATTATATTCAAATTACACAAATGCAGAAAGAACAATTTTTGCATAAATTAGCACTAAATTGGCTTTCGCGCGAATTTCAAGACTTAGAGCGAGAGTTTACTTCAACATATTTTCTAATTTTTGAAGGACGAATTCCAGTAATTTGCACAAATACACGGCTAAAGTAATTCATGTCATTAAAGCCTACCGCCATTGCTATATCGGTAATGCTCAAAGCGGTTTCGTCAAAAAGATTGAGTGCTTCGTTAATTCTTAAGTAGTTGATGTACTCGGAAAAAGTCTTACCGTTGAGCTTTTTAAAAAGTTTGCAGAAATAAAACTTGTTTAGTCCTGTCATTTCAGCCATCTCATCAATGGTGAGCTTCTCGGCGTAATTATTTTCAATAAACTGCATTGCTTTATTCATTTTTGTGTACTGATTAGTGCGGACTGTCCGTTCAGTGTCTGTTAAAACCTGTGATTTGTGGTCACGCAGAAGATTGACCAAGAGCTTGAATAGGTTTGCCTTCACTGCAAGCTCATAGCCAATTTTTTTCTGCATAAATTCGTTTGTGATTTCATCAATACAGTATGAAATAACGTCTTTCGCGGTGAGAAAGTTCTCAAATAACACTTTTCCCCGCAAAATTGGTTGTATATACTTAATCTCAACAGCATCGAAAAAACGGCTGTTTAGCACATACATGTCAACTACGACGCAGTTAAGCGACATAGGTGCTTTTGTGCATTCATAGCTGTGATATTCGTTGCTGTTGACGATTATTGTGTCTCCCGCCCCAGCTAAAACGCTTGATTCATTGCAGCTCGCCTTGATTTCACCTGACAATACGTGAATAACCTCGATGTTTTCATGCCAATGTATAGGCATTACCATGCCGCAGTCCTCCCGCGTATGGTGGAATGCGTTTACGAGGAAGTTTTTGTCCGGCATTGGAACTTTTTCGTGTAAATATTTCTTTTTTATCTGAGTTTCCATGTTATACACCATCCTCCGACGATAAAACTAGTGATGCTGCTCACATTTTCGTCGGTAAATTGTAAGCTGCCTTAAATATTTAACCTGCAAACCAATTCAATGCTAATTCGTAGCAAATACATACGAATATGCATTTGCACAATTTACATATTGATTATATAATGAGCGTATTCGCATATGCAACAAAAAAATTATCGGGTCAGGTGATTTTATGGTGAAGCTTACACAAACAAAAAAGCGAGGCATCATTTTTTTTATTGCCTTGCTAGTAATGACGATGGGGATTGGTATGATGAGCGGGTGCAGTGAAAACGCAAGTAAAAGACAGGCGGAAGGAAACAAAGAGGGCGTATACTACGAAATTTACGTAGGCTCTTTTGCGGATTCTAACGAAGACGGCATCGGAGATTTCAACGGCTTAATATCAAAGCTTGATTACTTAAACGACGGCAAAGACAACACTGACAATGATTTGGGCGTAACCGGAATTTGGCTCATGCCCATATATCCATCAACCAGTTATCACAAATACGACATTTTAGATTTTTACAATGTAGACCCGCAGTACGGCACATTAGAGGAGTTTGACAGATTGATTGAGGAGTGCCACAAGCGCGGCATCTCTGTTATTTTAGACTATATCGCAAACTGTTCTTCAAATTCTCACCCATGGTTTTTAGATGCGGTTAATCCGGAAAGTCCCTATAGAGATTATTATTTCTGGTATGATGAAAACAATTCAGATTATGACCTAAATGCTACATGGCAAGGAAATAATGTTTGGCGTGAAGTAAATGGGCAGAAATATATCGGTATATACAGTGAACTTATGCCGGACTTTAACTTAAAAAATCCAAAGGTTCGCGAGGAATTAAAATCTATCGCCAAATTCTGGCTCGACCGTGGCATTGACGGCTTTAGACTGGATTCCGTTCCGCATATAATTTCAGCTTCCGAAGTTTTAGCAAATGAGGACTATATTGCGCTGGGCGTTGAGTGGTGGCAGGAGTTTGCAGACTACTGCAAAACAATTAAGTCAGATGTATATACAGTCGGCGAGGTGTGGGATGAAACTTACCTGCGTTCTAGGTTTATTAAGCCGTTGCAATCCGCATTTCATTTTACGTTAGGCGATAAAATTGCTTCGCTAGTAAAAGCGGGCGTCAATAAAAATGATGCATTTGGCTCTATCTTAGAGAAAAACTACACTTCATACAGCGAGGTACGCAAAGACTATATAGACGCACCGTTTCTAACAAACCATGACCAGCCCCGTTCTGGCAACCAGTTCATCAATAAGCCCGAAAGTCTCAAAATGGCTGCGTCTTTGTACTTAACACTTGAAGGACTTCCTTTTATTTATTACGGAGAAGAAATCGGTATGCTCGGCACAAATCCTCACGAGGAAATCAGAACGCCGCTTCTGTGGGGAGAAGGCGACAATGCTCAAACATCGTGGTTCACATCCTCCTACAACAAAAACACCATTGACATTGCAACCCAGTTAAAGGACGAAAACTCTCTGCTTAAGCATTACCAAAGACTAATAAAAGTCCGAACAGCGTATGAAGCCTTGTTCAAAGGCAGCTTTTCAGAGATGAGCGGGACAGAAGCTATTGTAGCATACGGACTTGTAACAGACAAGCAGGAAGCTGTCATTCTGCACAACATCAGCAAGGCTACAGCGGATTTTGTACTCGCGGACAAAGGCTACGACATAGTGTTTTCAACGGATAAAAGCGCCGCAAAAATTGACGGAGCAACTGTTAATATAAATTCAATGAACACTGTGATTTTGATTAAAAACAAATAGCAGTGCTATCCACAATAAAACAGAGGTGATTTGTCTATCCAGACAAATCACCTCTGTTTTATTGTATCATGTGCGCCTATTCGTCAACCAAATGTTGACAAATGAGATTCGCTCCTGTTGGCGGACATATGCGTCCAGTTTGATTTTTATGTAATCATCAAGACCCATTGACTTTAGCTGAGCAACATAAGCGTCCCAATCTTCGTCGATGCCGCCCTTTGTTACCCATTTAGCGCGCATTTGAGCAACATAACCGCGGATATCAGTGTCGAGTGTGGCAAGGCTTGCATTCTCTTCATCGCTAAAGATAACGCTCGGATATTGCAAGGCGCATGTTTTTTTCAGTGAGAAAAGAATCATGCTTGATAAAGAGTATCCCACAGGTACAAAGATTAGATTTCAAAAGGATGCAGATGATGAAGCAGAGTATTACACAATTGATTTATTAGATGCAGAGCTTGTGGATTCACCGCTGAAAATGCCTGAAAACGCTCTTTCTATCGAGGAGTTCGGAGCTATTGCAAACGATGGCGCAGATGACAGCTTGGCAATAAATAATTGCATTCTGGAGGCTCATAAGCAGAGAAAAGATGTTTGGTTGCCTGTTGGTGTATTTGATGTGACAAATCCTGTTCTTGTAAATGGTATTGACAATATCAAAGCAGTCAACGGCCTTGAGTACTATCAATTGGCTGTACCGTTTGCTGACGAATGCGGCATATATTATCAGGGAGATACATGTATAATAACATCAAAAGACCATTATTGACAATCAATAATATTCGCAAGACTATTGGGCATAACATAATCATAAGTTTTATGTGTGATTGTCAAGAAAATGCTAAATATGTTTCTCGACAAATGAACCAAATTAATTAAGAAAAATAATTGAATTTTCAACGTTTTCATCATTGATTTTGTAAGGAAAAGTGCTAGAATTGCAGAGTTAGTTCTATTGGAAAAATGGGGAGTGTTTTTTTGTCAAAGCGCATAAAGGATTTCTTGCTGGGGAAGCCTCTGAGAAACGAAGAATTGCATGGAGAAAAGCTCAACGTATTTTGGGGCTTGCCAATTATGGCAAGCGACGCTATTTCCTCTGTTGCGTATGCTGTTGAGGAGATTTTGTGGGTTTTAGTGTTGGTTGTCGGACTATTAGCGTACCAGTATATGTTCTATGCGGCGGTGGCAATTATCGTTTTGCTGCTGATTTTAGTATTTTCATATCGCCAAACCATTGACAGTTACCCTAATGGCGGAGGCTCTTACACTGTTGCCAAGGAAAACCTTGGAGAGATTCCGGGGCTTGTGGCGTCGGCATCTCTGGCGATTGGGTATATATTAACAGTCGCTGTCAGCACCTCGGCGGGCACGGCGGCTATAACCTCTGCAATACCTGCTCTATTGCCGTATAATGTTGAAATAACTATTGTCCTGATAGTGCTTATGACAATTGGAAATCTGCGAGGGGTTAAGGAGTCCGCAAGGATTTTTGCGTTCCCAACGTATGTATTTATTGCTGCAATGCTTGTAATGATTGTGGTTGGTATTGCAAAAGTTCATCTATTTGGCTTTGAGCCGACTGCGATAGTTTCTGTGCCAAAGGTTACGGGAGATATCACGTTCTTTTTAATTATCAGAGCCTTTGCGGCGGGTTGTGCGGGCTTGACAGGCGTGGAAGCTGTGAGTAATGCAATTCCGAATTTTTCTGACCCTGCGCAAAAGAAGGCTAAAACGGTTCTGGGACTATTAGCGTTGTTTGTCTTCTTGATTTTCGGCGGAACGTCATATATGGCGACACTTTACCATGCTGTCCCCAACTATGAATCAACGGTTTTGTCACAAATAGCGGTTCAAGTTTTTGGTAACGGATTTATGTACTACTTGCTGCAAATTGCCACCGCTGTAATTTTGGTTATGGCGGCAAACACATCATATTCAGGGCTTCCGATGCTACTGTCACTTGTTGCAAGAGACGGTTATGCCCCTAGGCAGTTTAATGTCAGAGGCGGTAGGCTTGGGTACTCCAACGGAATTATTATGCTTAGTATCGCCGCCGCAATTCTTGTGATAATTTACAAAGGGCAAACCCATAGCCTTGTACCGCTGTACGCCATTGGTGTTTTTCTTTCCTTTACACTGTCACAGGTGGGGATGCTGACCAAATGGATTCGCAGCCGCGAAAAAGGCAGACTTCACAAGGCTGTTATCAATGGCATCGGCTCGGTTATGACGGTTGCCACAGTGCTGATTATTGCTTACAGCAAAATGCTGGAAGGCGCATGGATTGCGCTGGTTCTCATTGCAATTTTGGTTTTCTTGATGAAGGTTACCAGCAGCCACTACATTGACGTAGATAAGCAGTTGAAGCTTGAAGCTGAGGAAGTAGAGAAGGAAACGGAAATAATCGATGTTGCAAAGCATATGATTGTAATTATTCGTGATTTGAACAAATCCTCCTTAAAAGCAATCAACTACGCAAGAGATATGACAGGAGACCGAAATGTGATAGCGTTCTGCATATCAACAGACAAAGAGTTTGAACGCCAGCTTAAGCAGAAGTGGAAAGAGTGCAAGATGACTGTTCCGCTGATTGTGAAATATTCCCCCTATCGTGAAGTAATTGCTCCGCTTATTAAGTTTATTGAATCCGAGGAGCACAATTCCAAGGCGGGGGACATGATTACCGTGGTTTTGCCGCAATTTATCGTTAATAAGACATGGAAAAACATTTATCACAATCAAACTGCATACGTAATTCGGCAAAAGCTCTTGCATGACCGCCATATTGCAGTAGTTAATGTGCCATATGTGTTGGATGAAAAACCATAATAATAGGGTAAAAAAACAGCGGACGGTTATTAAAACCGACCGCTGTTTTTGCGCTATTCTGCTATTTTAAATATTGTTACTTTTTGATGAGCTTGCCTAAACCCTTGAAAACGTTGCTGTTTATAAGATCTACAAGACCCTCTGCCTTCGTAATGTTCAGCATACCTCCGGACATCATAGCCAACGCACGCAGTGGCATGTCAGGAATCATGGCGTCAATCATTGGCTTCATGGTTTTCATCGCCTCGGGGTCGTTACTAAACATTTTCGCTGCGGAGCTTGCTATTGTCTTGCTTAATATACGACCTATCAAGGTGTCCTGCACTTCGGAAATGGTGCTGTTTACGGTGTGTGTGCCTTTACGTGTGGGTTGAGGAGTTACGACCTTTTTGCCGTATACAGCCTCGAAGGCTTCTTTACTGATGTTCAGCACTTCGTTTTTAAGGTTGTAGTACGCAGGAGCAGAGCCTCTGTAATCAGGCACTGAAACTTCTGGCTGAGTTGACTGGACATATGCCGAGGCGGTGAGGCGGATATCCTTAACGCTTGCGCCGACTAAAATCTCATAGTTGCCGCTTTCGACATGCCAATCAGAGATGTTGACGTTGTAATAGGCAAAAGAACGCTTGTCAAGTTGAAGAGCCAGCTCCTTGGACTCTTGCGGCTCAAGGGTTACAGTTCCGAAGGCTTTTAGCTCTTTGTCCGCACGGAAAATGGAGGACTTAGGCGCACGAACATAAGCTTGGACGATTTCTTTACCCGCAACGCTTCCCGTGTTCTTGACAGTAACATAAACCGTTAAATTGTCACTATCGGAAATGTTATTAGACGAAAGTCTGAGGTTAGAGTACTCAAAGCTTGTATAGGATAGACCAAAACCAAAGGGGAACAGCACGGGCTTATCCGCAGTTTCATAGTAGCGGTAACCAACGTATATGCTCTCGCGGTATTCAACGCTCTTAGTGCCGCCGAAATGCTTATACGCTGGGTTATCGGCGAGCTTGTGCGGGAAGGTTTCGGCGAGCTTGCCGCAAGGGTTCTTGTTTCCGAGAAGCAGGTCAACGCTTGCTGCGCCGCCAGCTTGACCTGCAAGCATCATATTCAGCAGACCCTTAACCTCGCTGAGCCAAGGCATTTCAATGGCTGAACCGCCATGAAGCACAACAACGATATTAGGATTAATTATAGAAATTTCATCAATTAGCGCAATGTGGCTGTCTGGAAGACGAATGTGTGATCTGTCGAAGCCTTCGGATTCGTAAATATCTGGCAAGCCGATATAGAGAAACACGATATCTTTACCTCTGGAGAGGTCAACAGCTTCGTCAATTAAAGCTCTGTCTGGTTTATCGGTTGTTAAGCTGTAGCCGTCACAATAACTAAAGTTGACGCCTTGGAGCAACAGCTCGTCATATGCGTTGCTGATACTGGTGGGGTTTATCCGTGAACTGCCACTGCCTTGATATCTGGGGGTTTTAGCGAAGCAACCGATTAGGGCAACGCTTGCGTTCTTGTCAATGGGGAGAATGCCGTCGTTTTTCAGCAAAACTGCGGATTGTGTGGCCATATCTCTTGCTAAAGAATTATGCTCTTCAACATTGTACTGGAAATCCGAAGGTCTTTCAGTGGAAGTCAGAGCGATGTTGAGCATTCTTTCTGTTGCGGTGTCCAGCACAGTTTCGTCAAGAGTGCCGTTTTTTACTGCATTTACGATGCAAATGTCGTTTACGCCGCCAGAGGAAGGCATTTCTAGGTCTTGACCTGCCTTTAGCCCTTCAACTCTGTCATTACATGCGCCCCAATCGGTGACCACTGCGCCCTCAAAGCCCCACTCATCACGAAGAATGTCCGTTAGGAGCTTTTTGTTTTCGGAAACGTAAGTGCCGTCATATTTGTTGTAGGAACACATCATTGTCCAAGGCTGAGCCTTCTTGACAGCGGTTTCAAAGCCTGCAAGATAGATTTCACGAAGGGCGCGCTCGTCCGTCTGGGAATCGCAGGTTAATCTTGCGCGCTCTTGATTGTTAAGAGCGTAGTGTTTCATGGATGTTCCAACATTTTTGCTTTGAACGCCGTTAATAAGAGCAGTCGCCATCTCGCCTGTCAACAGAGGGTCTTCCGAGATGTATTCAAAGTTTCTGCCGCAAAGGGGTGAGCGTTTAATGTTCGCGCCAGGACCGAGAAGAACCGTGACGTTCTCCTGCAAGCACTCCTCGCCCAACGCCTCTCCAAGCCGCTGCATGAGAGCCGTATCAAAGGAGCAGGCGGTTAGACATGCAAGCGGGAAGCATGTGGCGGGAACGCTTTGGGAGATTCCCAAATGGTCAGCCGAGGACACTTGCTTTCTAAGACCGTGCGGTCCGTCGGTCAGCATAAAGGAAGGGATGCTCTTTCGTTCGATGGGCTTGGTTTCCCAAAAGTTCTGCCCTGAGGTTTGCCCCGCCTTTTCCTCCAATGTTAATTCAGAGATAAGGGTTTTAATTTCTGCCGTTGTTTTGCTCTTTTTCATTGTTACACTCCTTCAAAACTCATCGATGCTGTTTCGGCTGCATTAGTAACACTATTTCGCAACCCAATATAGTTTGTCTGTTTCCAAAAAGCTTATCACAGTTATGGTGAATATGCAATGCAAAGAAGCACTAAATCAGTAAACTATTTGTGAATTTTGATAAAATACTACAAGCTGATTTCGCTTGCCTTTACACATAGGTCAATACATGCCTGAACATCACGAATATCGCACATTTCAACTGGGTTGTGGACATAACGTGTGGGGATGGAGATTGCGCCAGTATATACGCCGCTTCTGGTTACCTGCATCGGTCCTGCGTCAGTGCCGCCTGCAAGCAAGACCTCGGTTTGGTGCTTAATTCCCGCTTCTTTTGCGGTGTTTTTCAAAAATTCAACTACTTTGGGGTGACAGATTACAGAAGAATCCATAATTTTAATAGCCGCACCGTCGCCAGCCTTACACTCCATCTTGGGGTAAAACTCCGGTGTATCTCCTGACTGCGTAACATCTACAGCCATGCCGTAGGTGGGGTCGATGCCATAGGCGGCGGTTTTTGCCCCTCTTGTTCCGACTTCCTCTTGCACTGAAAACACAAAGTACAGGTCGTTTTTAGGGTTTGTAATGCGCTCTAGTGCGCCTAAAAGCACAACACAGGCAATACGGTCATCAAGGTAGGGTGAAGCAAGCTTGTTGCCTTGCAAAAAGGTTTCTTGAGCGTAAACTGCATAGTCGCCCACCTTAACCTTGGCGCGGGTCTCATCCTCGCTGTCAGTTCCGATGTCAATATACAGACACGCGAGCTTTAAGTCCTTTAGCTCCACCTTGCCGTCTAAGGACACAATGCCCTTTGTTCCGTCTTTAAAACGGACAACTGAGCCAAGCACTCTGGCGACGGGAATCCCGCCG
>JAVBKA010000173.1:0-19836 GCA_031546715.1 Oscillospiraceae bacterium
TTTTCAATATTTATGGTTGCTTGCGCCTTCCAATCATTGGCATTTAAAATAGCCTTTGCCTTGTCGTACTCCGCTCGAAGTTGGCTTGGGTCAGGCAATCCGCTTGTGGAATTCGCAATTGTACGAATTCCACCGGCAACAGAATTAATTACACTGCTAGGTAAAACATCAGCGCAATCCTGATAGAGAATACCATCAGCAAAACCTGCGGCAACGGCTTCCTGCGCCGTCATCCATGTAGTCGCATTAACCATAGACTCCAGTTGAGCTCTGCTGGTTTTTCCTTTGCACTTAGCTTCGTAGCCGTTAATAATAGATTTTGTTATAGCGTCAAGAATCTTCACGCTCTCCTGATGGGCGGTCTTGTCGCCGGATGTATGAGTTGATGGCAGGTGAATCATTACTTGTGCCACAGGGGAAAGCAGCACACGTTCGCAACCCATCATCAGAGTAGACGCTGCGGATGCCGCCAGAGACTGTACCTCTGCAACTGTTTGAATGCTTGCCGACTTAAGAACAGAGTAGATTTCAAACCCTGCAAATACTGAACCTCCGCCCGAGTTAATCTCAAAAATAAGCTTTTCGTCCACGGGTGTGTTTTGTATTGCCTGTCTAACCGTTGACGGCGAAAAAACAGTGTAATTAAAAAATTGGTACGCCGCTAAATCATCGTCAGAGACTACATAACCGTTTAAGGGAACTCTCATTTGCTTTTGCCTCCTTCAGCACGTTTTAAGCTCAACTCCGCCCAACTTGACAACGGCCCATAATTCCAGCTGGCGTAATGCTCTTCACCGCCGTCAACATCAGGCATGTCCTCCAAAGAGCGAATATCGTTGACGCAAAATGCGCCTGTTTCACGCATAGTTTTGTACCAGTTGCCACGGCTGGCGTTATCGCCCTTTAGCTCAGCCATCATGTTAAGCCGAATTTCCAAGCCATTGTTTATCTCGCTATCGGTGAGCAGTTTCCATGTCATTTCCTCTGAATATTGAGTTACAATTGGGTGTAGTGTTGAAACCACATAATCAATAGCGTTCTGCTCGTTTGAGCTGTAGCTCTGTTTTCCCGATTGCAGTTTGTAAAGCGGTATTCCGAAGAATCGGGCAATGTCCTGTACTGATAACTCTTCACGTTCAATGAACTGTGCGTCCTGATTATTTATCGATATAGGGCTGTACTTAAGTCCCATATCGAGAACTGCTGTGCGATGGGCGTTGCTTGGCCCTGCGTAGAACTTTTCCCATTCTTTGCGAATAATTTCTTTCTTTGAGACTGTAGATTTTGTGCCGTCTGAAGCATCTACTTCTATATTGCCACTCAAATCGGCATCGACCATTAGTACGCCTGATGGCTGTGCGCCGTTGGCATAAAAGGAATAGTCGTACGCCTGTGCCGCTCGTCCTGAAGCAATTACCTCTGCAGCTCTTGAAAGCACGGAAATACCTTTCGATCCATTGTGACTGTATGCCTTAAAATGCATAACATCATCGCCATGTAGCCTCATTGGTTCACCGCAAGTCGGATGGGTGATGTCGTACCACACATGACCCTTATTGTCACGCCATGGTCGGACTAACTCTGACGGTATGGGAATAAGCTCAATTGGGCGACCGCTGCGAGGGTCACGTACAATCCAATCGTATGAGTTTCCATGAGTGAGCCTGTTTGCCTCAAGCATTTTCTTGCGAACGCTGGGTGTCATTGCTTCGTTGGGTCTTATGGATAACAACTGGTGTAGATGATGGTCTGCTCTGCTTCTCGTTTTATTGTCCAAAAAATAGACAGGTAACTTACTCATAGAATCGGAAAGTACTTCAATGCAACGATTGACCGCCGACAACTTCATTGCCGCAGATTCGCCCGAACTCTCTGTACTAGCTAATGGCATTCCCATAGAAGTCAGCGAGGCAACGGTTACAGCGTTACTAATCGGAGGAGCTCTCCGCAGAATGCCATTAATCAACACTTCCATTACCTCCGCTGAACTCAAGTAAAATTGCTATACCAACTGCCCATAGTCCGCCGATAATATATCCGGCAGGTATAAATATCATGTATACACCAGCAGTCACGGACGCTGCGCCTAAAAATAAAAGGATATCTGAAATAAGGCTGCGTGTCTTTTTCCTTGTTCCCTTGCTTTGCATAATTTCCTCCAAGTGTCCAAGTTGGACACCGCATTACATATTGAATTTTCCTTGAATAATAACATCGGATAAATTAACAGTATTTTTCTTCAAAAGCGCACGTGATACGGCGTTCATAATTGCCGCAAGTGGGTCAATTCGCTCAGTATCATCTTTGTGTTTTTTTGAGAGTTTAATGTCACCGTAATTGTTCTGAATCTCGATGGCGTTACCCATGCACCAAATGAGCAGGGGATTTTTCTCAATGACAAGCTTACCTTGAAGGAGCAGTTCCCTAAAACCCTTAACTGCTATATTCTGCCCAGCGCATGTTTGAGCAATTTCCACACAAAAATTCTCATTGGCTCGCTCCTCGCACATTTTAATTGCCAGATCAGTAGCGTTGTGTCCGTCATAGTCAACTTCAACAAGTTTCCATCCAAGCTGCTTTTCATTAGCGCATATCCAGTTATTAACATAGCTATTGTCCGTGACATCGCCAGGCGTAAGTGTGCAATATCCGGACTTAGCCCACGAGTTGTAAGGCACACGATCAGTACGTTCGTGGTGATCAGCTCGATTTTCAGGCATGAAACCATGTGCCTTTATCGCCACCCTGCCGTCATCTAACAAGCAAACAGCTCCGACACCTGACAAATCAATACGTTTTCCTAAGTCAAATCCGCACCAAACCTCTCGACCTTTTGTCAGCTCTGAAAAGACTTCTTTTGACACCTGCGCCGCCTCGGCAAGTGTCATACAATTCTCATCTAAGTATCGGTTTACGCTACCTGTCTGCCACTGACACATGCGCCGAGTAAGAAACTGGCGAATTTTATGAGGGTCATTTGAGGCATATGCGGTCTGATATTCTGCCTCAATCTGTTCGAGTAAGTATTGGCTGTAGTCATTAGGGTATCGCAGGCATGGATTAGGCATACACCAGAGCTTTTTATCATGCGGATTAGCAGTGCTGGGAAGTTCTCTTATCATCACAAAATAAGTCTCGTCGACAACGCTTGAATCTGAGAGAACTCGCTTTGCATACTCCTCTTCAATAAAACATGGCTTGTTCCCTGCATCATCGCCAGCAGTGGTAATTACATCAAGCAAAGACTGAGGTCGCTTACCAAATGAGTTTAGCCCGATATCGTAAATATCCGAGGATGGATGTGCGTGATATTCATCGACCACAAAATAACTAGGTGCGCCCGAGTCTTTATTTTTTGTATCTTTGGATAGCGCACGCATGTAGCCGCCTCGTTTGCGATGGGTTACAGGGTTTGAGCGTGGAATGATTAACCTCCGCTCGATGTTGGGACTGTTTTGAGCAATCTTTTTTGCATCTCCAAACACTCGCATTGCCTGAGAGCGGTCAACAGCGGCACATTCTACCTCTGGTTCTTGTTCTCCAACTGCTTTTTCTGGTTGATATGGTGGGTACAAAACATCGCTACACAGATGAAATAGGCACTGTCCAGATTTTTCAGTAGACTTAAAGTTTCCTCTACCACGCTTGTTGTAGGCACGTTTAAATCGCCTTGCGCCAGTTTCTTTATTAACCCAGCCATAAATGCAACCTAAATCAAAAACTTGCCACGGCTGAAGCTCTATGGGTTGCCGCTGCTCTACACCCCTAACCTGAATGCACTGTCCAAACCAACGTAATATCCGATCAGCTCGTGTGGTATCAAAAATGTAGGGGAAATCCTTTGTTTTTTGCCGCTTCAAATCGTTTAAGTGTCTTTGACAAGCCATAATTTCATAATCACAGCACAAGGGCTTTAGTCTACCTTGGGTAACTTGCTTTGCATACTGGCTTACTGGATGATGTAAACCGCTTTGCTTTCGTACTTTAGTCGACAAAGAGATCACCTTCTTCGTCACCTAGCGCTACTTTTTCACCACTCAGTAGTGTTAGGTTGCATCTCCCCGACACTGTAAGCCCCAAATCAGACCCAGCAGCACGACATTGCTTAAAAAATCGATCTTGCATAGAGGAAAGTTTGTCAGCATCGGCAAGATTGTTTGAGTTAAGAGCAGCTGTAAGCCGATTTGTAACTCGAAGATAATTACTCTCAGCAATCAAGTACCTAGCAAGAGAATCATCATCTAGTTCTGAAAGCACACCGATGCGAATGAGCGCTGCTGAAATTTTGCGAAACTTTACTGCCAACGATGCAGACAAATATGCTGGTGGATCCAAATGTTTAACAAGTGGTGTTTTAATCTCGCTCCTCTCACGTATTGCAAGTTCTTCTTTCGAGTAGTGACGACTGCCACTAGAACGAAGAATTGCAACAGGCACTTTCTTTCGACTCACCGACCTTCACCGCTTTCTGACCCGTAAACTCTTCCCATCGATTAATAATCACATCAACATAGCGAGGGTCTTTTTCCATGAGGTAGGCAATGCGCCGAAGCTGTTCGCATGCAATTAGGGTAGTACCTGACCCTGCAAATAAATCTACAACAATTGCGCCGGGTAGTGTCGAATTAGATATTTCATACGAAAATAACCGCACAGGTTTCATTGTCGGGTGTTGCTCACTACGAGAAGGCTTGTCGTATTCGAGAACGGTGGTCTGCTTACGGTCGCTACACCATAAATGTGCCTCGCCATCCTTCCATCCGTAAAGGCATGATTCGTGACTATCCCATATACCACACGGTAACTCTGCATCGTCTATCTCAGTCTGACCATGCAAGCATGGTTCGTGCTGCCATTGGTAATCCTGTCGCCCAATTGTTGCGCACTGCTTCACCCACACTAAACACTGACGTACTTGTAGACCAACCTCTGCACACGCTCGCCTAAATGAAAGCCCTGTTGCGCCGTCAGAATGCCATATGTAGAAACTTGCGCCGGGCGCAAGAATACTTGTCGCACATGAGAACGCAGCGCAAAGAAAATTGTAAAAATCCTCGTCTGTCATCGAGTCGTTTCGAATTTTTAGATGCTCACTAGTCCCGCCTGTGATGTTTACGTTATATGGCGGATCTGTCAACAATTGATCAGCAAACTTGCCGTCCATCAGAGTAGCTACGTCTAACTTGTTTGTCGAGTCACCACACATTAAGCGGTGGTCTCCTAACTGGTACACATCACCGTATTTTGATTTTGACGATACAGGCAATTCAATCAAAAAATCGTCCTCTACTGTATCTTCTGAATCGCTAAGAATCATATCGTTTTCATCAAAGCCAGTTAAATTAAAGTCAAAGCCTGCAATTTGAAGCTCCTTCAACTCAAGGCTAACAAGTTCCTCATCCCACGTGGCGTGTTCAGCTAATCGATTATCTGCCAGTATGTAGGCTCTACGCTGCGTGTCTGTCAAATGTTCAACCAACACACAAGGAACTTCCGCTAGTCCTTCAGCCTTGGCAGCCATCAGCCGACCATGTCCTGCAATAAGGTTGTTCTCGCCGTCAATTAACAGAGGTGCAACAAATCCAAATTCACGAAAACTTGCTCTTAGTTGCAGTATCTGTTCGTGGCCATGCTGTCTAGCGTTGCGGACATATGGAATCAGTTGCGCCACTGGACGCATCACCAATTTATTTGTTGTGTTCATTAGTTCCTCTCAATCACAAAAGAGATCATCCTCCGCAGAAACCACTCTAGCCTCAGCTCTCTTTCGAGCGAGGCGAACTCGTCCTGTTGGAGTAAGTCCCAGCTTATCTGCATACTGCAAAATAGTGCGTTCCTGCCCCTGCAACTTATTCATCAAGCTATCCAATTTTGACACCGCCTCAAGATGTTTGTCTGAACCCAAATTACCTGCCTCAGCATTTGATAAAGTCTGATGGCAAAGGTCATTTAAAGCATCTCTTCGAGAAAGCATACTGCAATAAACAGCTAACATCTCTGTGTCCAGATCATCCAGCAGGGTAATGCCTGCCATTCGAGAAATGGTATCTTTCCAATATTTTTTTGCGGATTTATCTCGGTTTACATACGCTGGTGCTTTCAAGCTTGTATAAATACGCACGGGCAAGGTCTCGGTTTCGGCTTGTTCACGAGATACACGCTCGAACCTGGTCATGTTTTTGGTCATGTTTGCAATTGGTTTTGCGTTTGCCGCCATCGCCGCTCACCCTCTCGAAACTTCATTGGGGAATTTTTCTCACAGTAGCAGGGGTACGGGGTATCGGTACAGCGTTTTTTAATTTCTTGGAAGGTGGGGGGTGGGTCGCCCCTTTGGGGCTGTGCGCACATACGCTCGAGGACGCACGAACGCACAGACATGCATGCACTCGCATGTACGTAGCTTCACGCTATAGGACATCAAAAAATTAATGCATTTTTCGTCGTTCGTCACACTGCTCCCTCGCCGTCTTTTGGTCGTGATGATGCTTGCACAGTGATTGATGGTTGGCAGCATCAACGAATAATTCCCAGTCTCCACGGAACGGCTTGATGTGGTCTACCACTGCTGCCTTGGTTCGTATGCCTTTGCGTACGCACTCACGGCAGAATGGTTCACGAAGCAATTGCTCAAGTCGAAGCCTTTCTTTCCAGACAGGTAGCAAGTACCAGCCATGATAATCAGCACTGTCCTTGCGCTGATGCTTTGGCTTATGCTTAGCACACCAGCCTTCTCGAGTAACTTCGCAACATCCACAATGCCTACATGGCCGGAGCGGTTTGCTTGCCACGGGCTATCACCTCCTTGGCGCAAAAAAGAACCGGAGCCAATCACCACATCCTCAAAGGAGTAGTCATTGGCTCCGGCTTTCAAAGCACTGGCCGTTGTTGATATTTACAGTGAATGTTGCTTTGCAGTGTCTACAAAAAATATGCAGATTTCTTGCTGAAGTTTCAGCACATATCTGGATTAGTTTCGTTCGCACAGGATGGCAGCTAGGACAGCACACAAAACCATCCCTCACGGGTAACAGTTTATCACAATCTGAATGAAATTTCAATACTTCTACCTCACTTTTCTATGTAACACTCAGTAGATATACATTGCTTCAAGAATGAAAAATAGCAATAGTCATTATTTCTTTTTCTTTCGGGGTCGTGTTTTCTTTGCCACGGGCTCAGCAGGCAGTAGATACTCTACATATGAAAACCGACCCCACTCATTTTCAAAGGATTCCGTTTGTAAGATATACGCATTAGCAGGAGGTTCAAGCCGCATATTGCCATCAACCCATTCCGTTGGCTTCACATCTGGTTTTTGCAAATTCAGCGACGGTACCCATGACCGACCGCCTACGCTTGAATGACCGCATTCTCTCGGTTCTTTTGTTATGTACTTAGCCAGCTCTTCATATCCATATGAATCAACAGGCTCAAAATGAAGCTCCGTGCCATGTGTCCACAAACTGTAAATCAAATCATAGTCTGCACCTGTACCATTAATAACCACATGATGATGGATGCGTGCATCGCCATGCTTATCCTCCGTACAGTAGATATATTTCAGCTCAGCATGGCGATTCTTCCTATAAACACGAAGCTCCTGCAAGAACTTTTTTAGTAGCTTTCGAGCAGCTTCTTTATTTCGAGGCAGGTGGTCATCATCGTAAGTTAATGTTAAAACTAAATCTGTATATGAAAAGTTTGCAGCCAATACCATCTTTAACTTTTGCCAACAATACTTATCATTCATCCGCTGCCGTGCAGCGCTGGTGCATTTTATCTTTTCAGCTCTTGCCTTTGGCGTATCATTAGGGAATGACGCAGTCCATAGTGCCTCTCGAACTAAGCGTCCTGCTTGAATTCGTTTGAATCTTTGTCGTGCCATTTGGGGCAGTATCCTCCGTTCGGCCCCAAGGGCTCTTTAGTACTTAATCTATGTAAATATTTACTCATCCGCTCTACCCCATAGCAACATGGGTAGATAACTAGGTTCGTCATCGTCAAAGGATAATACGTCAAAGGTACCCTTAACTCGTTTAGCAGTGAGACCTTCTCCAGCAACCTCCCATGAGGCGCTACGTTTTCTAGGTTTTTCATAGTAGGCAAACACTTGACCATTGCTATCTTTTGCTATGTAGAGAAAGCCTTCGGATGCCAAATCGTTTATTTGCGAGATTTCCTTATCAGAAAAAAATTCAAAGATTTGGGCTTTTGTGTTGACTTCGTTAGCAAATGCGAATCCAAAGCAAGACCTAATAGCTTCCGCATATTCGTCTAGACTGCATTCCACTTCAAATTGTGAGGCGTTTTTTAGTATTACTGTTGCTTTGCTATGCACTAGGCCATCCCTTACAATTATAGCTATATGTTCTTCATTAATAAGTGTGCGTCCCAATAGAATCATTTTTTAAATTCCTTTCTGTGTCCAAGTTGGACGCCTTAGTCTTCATTTTGTTAGGACTTAAATACAAATCCTACTGGCATTGTCGGCGCTTTAGCCCAGTAGGTCACGTCAGGAGTTAATTCAATCATGGCCGCAGGATGTAGCCATTGACCGTTATTAAAATAAAGAAGTTTTCCTCCTCCGCCGTTACGGTCGGTAAGTACAAAATAGTACCCTGCGTCTTTCGGGATTCCAGTGTTCCAGATAGAAAAGGCGTTTTCTGCCGAAACATTACGGCCAAGCAGACGGTCGGCAGACACATTTAATGTTTCGCACAGAAACAGAAGATCTGGTAACGAGGGATTAGTTAGTCCGTTTTCAAAGCTGACGATAGCATCTGCATAAGTAGATTTTAAACCACTTTTCAAATCCTCCCGACTAAAACCTGCCTCTTCTCGTGTAGCCTTAAGGATTCTACCACGAGTATACATATCCGTTTTTTGATGCTCAATGAATGACTTTTTAATGTTTTCGCAAATAGTTTTACATTCGTAACGATACTTGCATGAATTACAGCAGACACTATTATTTTTTTTACAAGTGTTTCTAGCATTTTCGTTGGTACAGTTTAAATATCCACCTTTTTTGGTCGGGTATGAATAGCACTTGGATGGTTCTTTTGGCTTCTCAGCAAAAGAAGGGAGACCAGCAGCCTTATTTGCTTTAAAAGTAGATAACGCAGATCCATCTAAACGCCATGTACTTTTGGCGTAATGGTCAAAAAGTTCCTGTTGCCATGTCGATTCTAGGTGAGCGAGCTTATAGCTCATATCGTCCGTGAGATGGTAAGGACTTTTCTTAGATTGAAAATCAGTGATAAGATGCTCATTTATGAATTTTGCTCGTGCAAGCTGACTTTCAGAGGTTTTCAAGATTTTTGCTACATTGGCTCTCATTTTACCCGGGAGAGTTACGCCTCGTTCTTGCTGTAATTTTACTAAAATAATTTCAATTCGTGTAGCGGCAGTACTCTTTTCAGACCATCCCAGTTCACGGGCAGATGTATTTGTTTGAATGAGCATAAGTTCTTCAAGCTCGTCATTTGCAGGATTAACGACCATGCAGGGGACGGACTGCCATTTACCGCCATGCTCTGCGGCAAGAACAGAAAGAGCTTTAAAGCGGCGATGTCCTGCAATAAGACGGTACCGACCTGTGTCCAACGGACGTACAACTAGCGGTTGGAGTAACCCATTTATGGCGATGGACTCAGCTAAATCAGTTATGTCCTCTTCAACTTGAAAGAAGTTTTTTTCGTTTTGGTCGATTTTACAAAGCTCGATATTTTGAATATTATTAACGGTGTCCAACTTGGACACATCGCCTAGAATTGCAGAGAGGTCAAATCCCTTATTGTCCATTTACAGCACCGCCCTCAAATATTCTCTGACAAATTTTCGATAGTCCACACCAGCACTGCATCGAGGACTAAAAACGCTGAGAGGCTCTTGCCTAAAAGTCATTTTATCAACCTTACTTGTCCGCCGTATTACTGTTTGATAAACGGGTAAAGCACTTGCTCGCAGTTGTCTCTCAGCTTCTGCAATGGTTTCATCTTTGTACCACATTGTAGGCAGACAGCCAGACACTCTAAGCCTTGGATTTATTCGACGCATGTTAGCAACCTGCCTCATAAGATTTGCCATTCCTCGCAGGCTGAATGCGTCAAGTTTAATTGGGATAATAACGTCATCCGCCGCCAACAGCGAAGCTGCAGAGGCTGCGTTAAATGCTGGAGGGCAGTCAATCAGTATGTAGTCATACAGTGCGCCTTTGGACAAGGTAACTGCTACCTCCTGTAGTGCAGTGAAAAAAACTGTTTTATTCTCGATTTTTGATAAATCCAAATCCATTAGTTCATCACTGGCGGCTATCATATCCAGTCGTTCATATTTAGTCTTTTGTATGCTACTTACTCCGAAACTTCCTCCGTCTTGCTTGTGCAACAAAACACTTGCAAGGTTTCCGTTTGCAGGATCTCCGCCAAAAAACTCTGTGGCATTGCATTGACTGTCAGCGTCTATAAGCAACACTCGCTTTTTGTGTTCGCTTGCTAAAATAGCGGCAGTGTTTACGACTGTAACTGTTTTACCAACGCCGCCCTTCAAATTAACAATTGCAATTGTCCTCATGTGAGTAGCTCCTTAACTTTTAATTTGTTAGAACGGTAAGTCATCATCAGGTTGAGATACTTCAGTAAGCAGCATTTGCTTTGGCTCAGCGTACTTTCGAGCCGCCGCTGTTGCCGCATTAATCTGTGACGATATTGACGGCGTAACTGGTATAAGCGTCTGAGTAGCTCCGTCAAAGGTCAGCGTCATTCGAAGTCGCTCGCCTTCCTTGTTTTTTGCAACTTTCAAAACACGGCAAGACTTATTGTCGTTTATATCTTCTGGCCACAGCAGAATGGCAACGTCTGCATCCTGCTCAATCTGCCCAGATTCACGGAATGAAGACATGCTCGGCGGCTGTGGTTTCCCTGCGGATTTTTCGGGTCTTGAAAGCTGAGCAAGTGCTATTACCGTTACTCCTCTTGCCTGTGCCATTGTATGTAAATCTTTAGAAATATTAGTTACTTCCTCATAACGGTTTTTGCCGTTTGCAACGATTAGTTGCAGGTAGTCAACAAAAATAATATCATAGCGTTTGTTGAGAGTTACAGCTTGAATATCTCTGACAGTCATGCCTGCTGCGCCAATGCTATCAAATTTCAAGGCAGACAGCTTGCTTGCACCATTGGTTATTGCCTCCATCTCGCCATCGTCTAACTCACGCTTTTTTATGTGATGCAAAGGAATTCTGGAAAGATGAGCCATTAACCTATCTGAAAGCTTTTGAGGATTAGTCTCAAGTGAAAAATATCCCACACGATATTTCTTCGCAAGCCTTTCTGCAAATTGTAAGGATAACAAAGTTTTACCAGCCGATGGATAGCCACCGATGACGATAAAATCACCCAGCTCAACATACAGTGCTTTGTCCAGCTCATCAATGCCCCACTTTAAGTATTCGGGAGCTTGAGCCTTCGCTTGCCGTTCAAGAAATGCCTTTGCGGCGTCCTGGGCGGAAATAATTTCTACTTTCTGTCGAGTAACTATAAGTCCGTTTAGCTTGTCCATAATGCCATTTGCAGATTCTATACTGTCGGCACGAGCGAGAGCTAGAGCATGCCCTTGCATTGCCATTAGCCGTGCATTTTGTCTCAATTCAGTGCAATGGTATGCAACATTCAGCTCGGTGTACTTCATCAGTTCGCCGATGGCAGGAGCATATCCCTCCCCTGCTTCGTTACAGACCGTAACTAAATCGATGGGTGAACCCGAAAAGTGGAGTTTACTAAACGCTTCAAACAGTGTTCGTGATGCTCCTTCGCTAAAATCTTCTGCTTTAAGACTTGCCATAACTTCACCAACACAGGAAGGATTGTGGAACATGCCTCCCAATATCGTGTACTCATAATAGCTGAGGAACGCTTCGTTAATCATTATATTCGCTCCTCGTCGGCTGCCCACGAAGCTTCGTCAGCATCTGTGACGGGCAATTTATCAGAATCTTCCCAGCGTCGCTTGTTAAGCCAAGTAGATGCGTAGGGAATGCCGACGCCTCGCCTCCACTCCTCGGTTGACTTTTGCCGTTTAAGAGCTTGCCCGATGATAGCGATAAGCCCATCAGAAGGTTTAAGCTTGTCCCAAGCAGTAATGGCGTCCTGCTTGGCTTCACCACGAGGATAGTAATTCCAAAATCCTGCAAAACGCTCAGGCATCCAAACAGGCGCTTTTCTTGGTTCACCCCTACTCTTGCCCCCTTTGGGGGTATGGGGGTTAGTATTAATATTATTTATATTATTCTTATCCCGATTTTTCGGGGGAGAGCTATCCGCTTTTTTTGGAATACCCCTATCCCGATTTTTCGGGTAAGATGCGTCCATTTCTCCTACTGAAAGCGTTGCAACTGCTTGTTGCCTTACTACACCTCTCCCCCGATTTTTAGGGAGAGTTTGTTGACCCTCATCTACCTCCGACCAATGTACCCAAATGCGGCGTTCTGTGACTTCGTTAGTCGCAAGGTCTCTGACCACCTCAACATGAAGGTAATTTCTTTTCGCAAGGCTGCTAATCAGCTCGCTTACAGTCTTTATTGTCAACTGATATAACGCTGCAAAATAGTCATTTTTAGCCCAACAGTACCCAGTGGCGTCGGCAAGGGAAGTAATCTCAGCGTATAGTAATTTAGCATTGGGGCGCAGCTCTGAATCGTATCGAACCTTTGCTGGCAAAACCGCCCAAAAAGCAGGAATTCGTTCCTCATTCATGGAGATTTCCTCCTTGCAAATGGGTGTTGGTTGTGTTATAATTATTGAGTACTCGTAGCGCAAAACCGTACGACCCTTGCAGATGTGTCACCATCTGTGAGGGTTTTTCTTTGTTCTTGGACATTGTAAAATACACTCCTTTGTGAGATTAAGATACATCTTTTGCTATTAATGCTGACGGTGGCTGTAAATCAACTGCATTTATGTATGCGTGCAAGCGGTCTGGATATATGTAATAACACCATCTGTCTGATAAAACAGCATCGCCGAATGGGCATGGTCGAGCTTTCATTAAATATGCATCTCTCAGCCATTTTGTAAGTGTAGCCTGTGACATACCAGGGAGCAACTTTATCGCTTCGCTTACTGACATAGCTCTTTTTAGTGGGGGCATGTGAAATCCTCCTTATCACTACCGTAAAGGATTGTAATATGTCGATTAACAATCCAACAATTGATAATATGCTGGTTACAGTTTCCTAGAGTGCAAGAATTACCACTGCGATAATTAGTAAAACAAATGCAGAAAAAGAAAAGCAAATTATAAGCTTTTGTAAAATGCCTGTTCTTTGGCTAACTTGATTTGTTCCAGTAACATGCGTTCTCTGTCTGTCCAAGGCGGTGGAATATTTATTAGTCTATGTGAAAAGCGGCCATGCATTATGGTTGTCATCCTTTCGTACCTGCACGCTTGAGTAAATATTTGTGTGGTTTTGTGTTTACTTTCGAGCATATCTAATTTCATAATATGCCTTGTTTGCTCTGGCAGCGATTTCCATTATTGCATTGAAAACAGGCTGCTCTAAACTATCTATTTTACCATCAGCAGCCATACGAAGTAGAGAACGGTCAATGCTTGAGTCCATCAGCTCGAAGAAGCAGCAAAGGTACTCCGCTGTAGCTTCAGATAATGCTCTGCCCACTTCAAAATTTGGCAACAGTTCATTTAACGAGCTTGTTTGTTCTCTCAGATAAATGCCGGGAAGCCAAGGCGCATCAAGACATATTTGCAAAGTGTCAAGCGCATCTAGAGAAGCTATTCTAATTCCGTTTTCCCATGCCCGAACTGTGTCGGGTGAATACCCTGTGCGCTCCGCAAGGGCTTCTTGCGTCAAACCCTTACTTATCCTCGCCCTTTGAATTGCATTTTGTTTGTTTTGGTACATGGTAATACCTCCAGTGTTGGTGTATAGTAGCTGTATAGCAATTTTATATCTGCTCAAGTTCCGTTAAACGCTTGAATTAGTAAATTTGTTGACTTTTGGAAATCTTTGGCGTAAAATGTTTGAAGAATTTATGCTGGAGGGATGCAAAATTGAACGACAACAATGGTAACTATGAGGACATCAAAAAGCTAAAGGATCTACTGGACGCTGGTGCGATTACCCAAGATGAATTTAATCAGCAAAAAGCAAAATTGTTGAACGAGACAGGAAATAACAGATCACAATCTACTACGAATACTTACCAACCGATTCCCATTAAGCCCAAAAAGAAAAAAGGATGCCTGTTTGTAATACTCGGGGTGGTAATCATTGCGATTATTATTGCAATGATCAGCTCTCAAAACAACAACAAAGGTGATGCGCCTTCAAACTCACCAGATTCCAGTTCATCACTTTCACAGTCACAATCCCAGTCACCATCACCAAATTTAAAAGATGATAGTTTTAAAGATGGCACATATCTTGTCAATAAAGATATTAAGAGTGGGCTATACCGTTGCAAAATTACAGATACAACTCTTAAAATGGGATATGTCGAACGTGCAAGCGATGTCACAATGGGCATTGAAGATATTCTTGCCAACATCGTATTAACTGGTGATGGATATGTAACCATAAAAGATACTGATGTAGCAGTCAAATTTCAAGGTGTTAGCGTTTCCCCAGTTGATTTAGCTACTCTTGTACCTGATTTGAAAAAGGAGTTATCTGATGGTATGTATCTAGTTGGATATGACATTAAGCCTGGAACATATAAAGTTGAGATTACTGACACAGCTACTCAAATGGGTTATGTAGAGCGACTTAGTGATGCCTCTATGGATTTCACTAATGTTATTGCAAATGATATATTTCAAGGTCAAGGTTATGTTAAAATACTTGACGGAGATTTTGCAATTAGAGTGCAGGGCGCAAAACTGACGCTTCAAGACTAAACGCCTTTTTACAGCTTTAAAGCCGCTCGGTTGCCGCCGGGCGGTTTTAGCTTACGTTTTCAATGCTAGTGCTAAACAGATATTCAAACTCCTTTTGGTAGTGCGCACAAAGAATCCAACATTGAATTGCTGTAAACTTTCCACTTTTCTTTTTGCTTTCATAAGACACTCGTGATATGCCAAGTAATTCCGCAACTGTTGAATTTGACTCTCTGTTTCTTTTCTGTTCTGCATCTAAATTCGGATACATTTTTTCACCACACTTCCTAAAGTTAATTAGCAAATTGCTAAGTTGTGTCTAGTATAGTAGCATTATGCTAGTTTGTCAATAGGGTAAAACAGAAAAATTAGCAAATTGCTAAATTTTCTGTTGACAAAAGCAGTTCTTAAAGTTATTATTCATGTGAGGTGTCATTAATGGAAAAGCTCACTTTTGGGCAAAGGCTAATCTACTATAGAAAACAGGCAAATTTACTTCAAAAGGAACTTGCTGAAAGAGCAGGTTTAACGCCGACCGCTCTAAATTACTATGAAAAAGATAAACGTGAGCCAGATGTTGCAAAAATAAAAGCTCTTAGCGAGGCTCTTGGAATATCAGGTAGCGAACTTTTAGGCATTTCTAATGTCGCAAAAATTTGTTCTGACCAACTAGAAGATAAAAACAATCTTAACTTAACAACCCATGAAGTAGACCTCGTTGAATCCTATCGAGCAAATCCCGAGCTGCAGCCTGCAGTTGATAAGCTGCTCAATATTGAGCAAAAATCCGAGCTTGTATTCAGAGCTGCTAACAGTACCGATAAAAGACCTCCTCGAATGGTTGAAATGTCGGCTGAAAGACTTAAAAGACTTGATGAAGCTGAGGAAGCTACAGAAATTTAAGTCGGCACATAAAAAAATCCCGTTAAGTAAACAATACTTGACGGGTGATAAAATTGTTAGCTTATGGGAAATACAAAAATGTTAGAGACGCTGTTTGGAAATGCTTGATAGATTACAATATTACGTCATTGCCGGTTGACCTTTTGAAAATTGCAAGAGAATCCGGAATTAAAGTAATAAAGAATAGTGCTGTTCATGAACTCCGCCCATGCGAAAGCGGCGCATGCATTTTAATAAATGACCGTTGGATTATTATTTATGACGATGAATGTAATGTCGGACGTAGACGAGATATCATTGCACATGAGTTGGCGCATATATTTTTGGGACATGCTATTGTTGAAAGTTCTCGTGGACTTTGTATAGCAACAGACGACCCAAAGGCAGAGGACGCAGCAGAAATGTTTTCATCACGTATATCGTCGCCAGCATGCGTACTTTGGGCGTTGGATATCCGCTCAGCTCAAGCCATTGCGGAAACTTGTGTCACGGATATGAAAATTGCTAAGGATCGTGCTGATAGAATGAGAGTTCTTTACAAACGGCAAAAGTTCCTTACAAGTCCGCTTGAACGACAAGTCTATGAGCAGTTCAAAGATTATATTGAGTATATGAAAAATAAACCCTCTGTTTGAAGAGGGTTTACATAGAGCAGCGTGTCCAATTTGGACACTAGCTTTCATAGCCACTCCTGCATATAGCAACAGTCTCATCTTAAGGAGGAACAGACAATGCCAAAAGATGGTCGCCGTTATAATGGCGATGGAACATACTCTTTGCGCCCTGATGGGAGGTTCATGTTTCGTGTAACAACTGAAATAGGGATTCGAAAGACATTTTACGGAAAAACTAAAAGTGAATGTAAACGGAAATATGATGAATTTTTAGCAGGGAATACTGATGCACTTACAAAAGTAAAGGTTTTCTCGGAATGGTCTTTACAATGGCTTGAGATTTACGCAAAAAATAACGTTGGGTACGGCACGTACTCTGAGTATAAAATCATAATTGAAAAAAATTTGAATCCCGTACTTGGTAAACTGAAACTCAGCGCAATAAAACCCGCTCATTTGCAGAACGTTATTAATACGAATTCGGAATACTCTCCTTCGAGGTTAAAGAAAATTAAATTTTTACTTTCTGCGATTATGAGCCGAGCTGTCGAGAACAGCTATTGCTCAAAGGATATTAGTCAGAATATTAAGCTACCAACATTTGAAAAAAAGGAAATTGAAGTTTTCTCGGCTCAGCATGTAAAGACTTTACTCGAATTTGCACCTAAACATCAGTTTGGACTTGCTGTTATGATGTTGTTATTTACAGGTATGCGGCGAGGAGAAATTCTTGCGCTTCAGTGGAACAACATTGACATAGAAAATGGATTGATTCATGTGTGCCAAGTAGTTTCAAAGAATGAAGATGGTTGGTGTCTAAATCCGTTTACAAAGAACAAAAAGACACGCTATGTACCTATTGGAGCTGAACTAAAAGCGGCGTTCGAGGCAACGAAGAAAGAAAA
This sequence comes from Oscillospiraceae bacterium, assembly GCA_031546715.1. Lineage (GTDB taxonomy): Bacteria > Bacillota > Clostridia > Oscillospirales > UBA929 > JAVBKA01. The sequence goes on from JAVBKA010000173.1 coordinate 17,318, forward strand.
TTTGTTCATGTTTTCTTCGACACGCTGGGGCTTTATGTCGCCGGACATGTTTGAACTTCGGTACAAACAGTTTTTCGAGGATATGAATAGGGGATTGGAGTCAGAAAAGCAGGTGCCGATTATGTCACCTCATAAATGCAGACATACCTTTGCATCATACTTGCTTAAGGGCGGTGTTGATTTGAAGATTATTCAAGAACTTTTAGGGCATTCTGAAATATCAACTACTGCGAATGTGTATACCCATGTTGACACTCAGGGGCTTAAAGACAATATTACAAAATTGAATTATTAGGGAGCGTTGCAGGTGATGGGTGAAACGAAAGAGGACTATTTTAATGATTTAATTAGAGCAGAATTTAAGATTTTAAAAGTCACCTCACTTGTTGATTTTTTAAATGCGATAATTGCAATCAATCAACTATATCCAAAAGTCTTTTATCGTGGGCAAGCTGACAAGGAATGGGAAATAGAGTCATCTGCGTATCGAAGACTAAATAAGCCCACGCAGAAACAGTTGAAAGAGTACCACGCTAGGCTCATTATGGATGTAAAACACTTGAATGATGGGGAGGTGTTTGAAGGTTTAAGAACGCTAGCGCATTTGCAGCATAATGGCGCGAAAACTATTCTTCTTGACTATTCCATGAACCCATTAGTTAGCCTTTGGATGTCATGCATTGAGAAAAACGATGTCGATGGAGCTGTATACTGTTTTAATGACCGCAAATCTATCAGTTATATACCCGAACAAGATGTCCAAAGTGAAGTCGATAGTATTTTTAGTAAAACAGAAATTAGCGTGTTTGACCCTCCTCAAATTAATAGAAGAATTACAAGTCAACAGAGCGTTTTTCTTATCAGCCCCATTGGTAAAATTGAGAAAGACAAGCATATTTCTATAATTATTCCTAGAGATAGCAAAAAACAGATTATCGAAGATCTTGCATTGTTTGGAATTAGCAAAAAGACGGTTTTTCCGGATTTCTTTGGGTTTATTGAATGGTTTGATTTTGACAGTGAGTCAACAACAGGGAAAATTAATTTTCTTATTGATGAAGCCGCAAAGAATATGTTGATTTATAAATATGATAAAGCATTAGGTTTATTAAAACAGGCCTTAGCATTGTGCGAAGAAGAACAAAATTCCTTGACTGCACTTGTATATAATGGTTTGGGCGAACTATTCAGAAAACAATGTGATTACGAAAATGCGCTAGATTCATTCAACAATGTGCTAAGAATTCATGAAAATGTTTTAGGGGAAAATCATCCCGATATCGCTATTATATGTAACTCGATTGCAAATATTTATGAAAGTCAAGTAAATTCGGAAAAGGCACTTGAATTTTATTATAGAGCATTAGCAATTCAAAAGGAGGCAATAGGCGAAGCACATCCGTCAAATGCAAAAACATATACTGGAATAGCAAGTGTCTTTCGCAAAAAAGGAAATACTGCAAATGCGCTTAAATTCTATAAGTTAGCATTGGCAACCCAGAAAGAGATTCTTGGTAAAGATCATCTAGATTTGGTTTCTTCGTACAACGATCTAGCATATGTATACAGCTGGGTGGGGAATAATGAAAAAGCACTTACATGCTATAAATTAGCATTAACAATCCGGGAAAAGGTTCTCGGTGAATATCATTTGGATTTAGCTTCTTCATATAACGACCTAGCTGACGTATACATAGCTGACCAGAATTATGATAAAGCGTTTGAATTTTATAATAAAGTATTAGTAATCCAGGAAAAGGTTCTTGGAAATGAACATCCTGATACAGGAAAGACCTATAGTAATATTGGAAGAATATATAATAGACAGAGCAATTATTGCAAGGCGGTTGAGTTTTACAATAAAGTCGTAGTTGCTCAGGAAAAAATATCTGGAATTAATCCAAACATTGGAATTATTTATGATGAACTCGCTTTTGCCTGTAAAGCGCAAGGAGATAGCGACCAGGCACTTGAAGCTTATGTAAAAAGCTACAAAAACAAGGTATTCATTTTTGGGTATTCGCATTCTAAAGTTGTTAATGTACTTAGCGACTTGCGTGCTTATTATTTGTCAATTAAAAAAGATGAAACTTTTGATACCTGGTTTTCACGACGGATATCATGATTTGCAAATTGGTGTACAATTGGTGTACAAATGATAATAATAACCACACTGCAATGGGTATATCGGTTAATCATTAGATTCAGGTTCTAGTGCTCGCAAGGGCGTGGGGGTTCGAGTCCCCCCTCGTGCACCAACGCAAAACCGCTGCAACCGCAAGGTTGTAGCGGTTTTGTTGTTTTTGTATGGTCAAAGTATTTCAGCAAAAAGTGAGTGCAGAAGCGGTCAAAGTATGATTATAATTATAGTCAAAACTATAGGGCATCTCTAAAAACCCAAGCAAATCTCAGTAAAATCTGATATAATAGTCATAACAAGAAACGAGGGTGAAGCAAATGAATCAAATCGGATTTTTTGACGAAGATAAGCGGCTAAGACGCTTGAGCGAGATTGGGGA
>JAVBKA010000007.1:0-3662 GCA_031546715.1 Oscillospiraceae bacterium
TACCGACTGACAAATAAATAGCTCTCCTTTCAGCAAACGCTTGAATGTGTCGCAAACAGGTCGGTTGCGTATGTTGTATTAGGTATTCATTTGAAATACCCTCTATAACATACATCATTGAAGCTGTGGGCCTCATCTACAAACAGACGGTCAACGCCAAGTTGCTCAAAAGTTACAACGTCATCTTTACGGCTGCCGCCGTTTAATTTATCCAATCTCACTTGTAGAGACTTTTTAGTTTTTTCTAGCTGCTTAACAGTAAATCGTTCGCCGTGGTTACGGGACAGTTCGTCAATGCCCTGTGTAATTTCAAATATTTGCTCATTTAAAAGCCGAACTTGACGTTCCTTAGACAATGGTATTTTCTCAAGCTGGCTATGTCCAACAATGACCGCATCGTAGTCGCCAGTAGATATTTTAGCACAAAATTTACGACGATTATTCATTTCAAAATCTTTTGCAGTGGCTACAAGGACATTTGCGGATGGATAGAGACGAAGGAATTCACCTGCCCATTGTTCCGTCAGATGATTAGGCACAGCAAACAGACTTTTTTGGCATAGTCCAAGCCGTTTGCTCTCCATGGCAGCTCCAACCATTTCAAAGGTCTTTCCTGCGCCGACTTCGTGAGCTAATAACGTGTTACCGCCGTAAAGAATATGTGCAATTGCACCCAACTGATGGGGACGAAGGTTAATATCAGGACTAATTCCGACAAAATTAATATGGCTGCCGTCATACTCACGAGTGCGAACGCTGTTAAAGCGTTCATTGTACAGCGAGACCAGTGTCTGCCGACGTTTCGGGTCTGAGAAAATCCAATCCTTAAAAGCTAGTTTTATCGCATCTTGCTTTTGCGCTGCGAGAGTAGTTTGTTTTCTGTTTAATACTCGCCTTTCCTTCCCGTCCTCAATTATGGTGTCATAAACTCGAACATCTTTGAGGTTTAATGTGTCCAGAATTATTTCAAAGGCATTCATACAGTTAGTGCCGTATGTGACTGTGGCAAGTACGTTGTTTGGCTGAACACGGTTAGAATTGGTAATTCCCCATTCACCAGTGCGGTCAGAATAGTGAACCTGAATAACATTCTATAAATAAAACGGTGTCTGCAACAGTTCGTGCATAAATTGCTGTACATACTGCTTGCCTATCCATGTAGAACCTAGCCTAACAGATATCTCACTAGCGTCTAAATCTTTCGGCTGTGCATTCTCCAGAGCCTTTACATTAACAATGAACTCTGGGTGCTTTTCTGCGGCTGTTCTAGCTTGTCTCAGCTTTTCTCGGACATTGCCAGAAAGATATTCATCTGCCGTCTGCCACCCGATATATGCAGCATCTGTGTTAGCGTCAAACGCTCCTGTGGTAGGATTTTTAAATATAACGCCTTGTAGTTGCTCCACTATTTCAGACATATTTTTGCTACCGCCCATCAGCGAAGCCATAAAGCCTAAATCAACGCAGGCTTTTTCAGCAATAGACACCGCTAGAGCTTCACTAGCAGTTTCAACTGACGTTATTATCCGCTTTTGCTTTATAGTGCGTTTTGAAAAAATATCCGCTTTGCGGTCAAGTCTTCCCTTGTCATTCAGTATTTCAAGGGAAGACAATAAATAGTAAGAAAAATCTTTAGAAAACGCCATTGCATTGGCTCGGTCACTAATCAGACCATGCTTCTGTGTAAAGCTATCGTAGATGCTGTTCAGCTCCGCTTGCTGGGCTTTTATATGTGAATCATCATAATCGTTAAGCTGAAGGTCAATAAGGACATTGACGCACTCACGCAGTGCTACCATGCCCTTTATGCGCTCTACTGCAGTCATTGATGCTATTTCAATCTGCATTTGAGAATTTTCTCTGTAGTAGACTTTATCGTCCACAACAGTGTAACTAAAATTCTTAACTCTTGGGTCAGCTGGTAGTGCATCCAAAGATTCAACTTTTGATTCAATGCCATCGAAAGAAACTTGTTCGTATTTGCCATGTATACTACGCATGGCTTCTTTCAGTTGTTCACTGAGATTCGCCCCATCAATTGGGTTACAAGTAGTTTCAGCTCCGAATGGACCAGATGTAATCGCCATAGTGCCGAGCACCATTTCTGGATGTTCTGCGAAATAGCTATTTACAGGTACATTGTCGTTAGTTAGTCCTAAATCCACCCAATCTGGCTGAATATCCATAAGTCGGTCACGTCGTTGAAGAAAAATGATGTCCGACGTGACTTCTGTTCCTGCGTTTTTTAGAAATGCTGTATTTGGTAGCCTAACTGCACCTAGCAGTTCCGCACGTTGGGCGATATACTTCCTTACGATTGGATTTTCTTTATCCATGGTACCCTTTGAGGTTATAAACGCAACAATTCCTCCCGGGCGTACTTGGTCAAGCGTCTTTGCGAAAAAGTAATCATGAATCAAAAAGCCGTTTTTGTCGTACCGTTTATCAGATACCCTATAATTTCCGAACGGTACGTTACCAATAGCCACATCGAAAAAGCTGTCAGGCGTTGCAGTTTTCTCGAAGCCGTCGATAGTTACATTGGCGTTTTGGTAGATCTGTTTGGCGATACGCCCTGTTATGCTGTCGAGTTCGACACCGTACAGCTTAGAATGTGCCATACTTTCGGGCAGAAGTCCAAAAAAGTTGCCAATGCCGCAGGCAGGCTCAAGAATGTTCCCCTTTTTAAAACCTAGCCGTTCTACGGAATCATATATCGCCTTAATTATGGTCGGTGAGGTATAATGAGCGTTTAACGTGGAGGCTCTCGCCATATCGTATTCATCGGAGGTAAGCAATCCCTTCAATTCTTCCTGCTCAATCGCCCAATTAGGTGCATTGTCTCGCTGCTCAAAGGCTTGCGGAAGACCGCCCCACCCGACATAACGAGACAGTATTGCCTGTTCTTCAGGAGTAGCCAAGCGACCTTCAGCTTCTATTTGCTTTAGGGCTTTTATAGCAGCTATATTGTCTGCAAATCTGTTTTTAGGGCTATTTTCGCCTAAGCTATCATCCGTGATGTGGAAGTTTTTTCGTTCTTGTTGTGGCGACAACTGCTTTTTTTCTTCAATTGGAAGAGGCTCAGATTCTGCAACATCCTCAATTTTCTCCAAAAAAATAGCAGAGGATTTTTCCTCTGCTTGAGCTATAATATTTATTTGGTTGTCAGCAGGTGTAAGGAAAGATAGCTGCTCCATCGACTCAAATTCTGGTAATATTGGCTTAACATCGGCAACAACCTGCTCTCGCAAAGAAATGTTGGCGAGATTTGGAAATAAGTCAAATTTTCCACTTTGATAATCTCGGAGATTACGAAGCGCTTCTTGCCTACACTCATAATGTCTAACCTAAGTACGTCAAGAAATGACGCATCCATAGCCGCAATGTCTGAATTTTCAAAAGGATTATCTTGAAATGAGAACATAATATCATAGGCGTTATTACTGACATAATCCAGCGCAACCATTGAAGCAACGTCTTTAACAGTTTCTGCAAAAGCTTCTTTATCTGTGCTAATTTCTACACCATAACGATTGCTAAGCATTTTCAACATTTCAGCTTCGTATTCAGGCTTCATTTGCCAAATATGCGGCATAGTTGAATTGTAGCGTCCTGCTTCGGTATCTGAAATATCAAATACATAGCGTAAATGTGGGTTATCA
>JAVBKA010000243.1:0-12842 GCA_031546715.1 Oscillospiraceae bacterium
CATCGTGCAAAGCACCCTTTTTCGTCGCCCACATGTCCATAGAACGTTTGCCGGCATGGTGGTTGCTTTCGTCCGATTCAACGTAGAATCGGTATATTTTTGGGTAGACATTAAATTTTTTGGTGAGGGTTGCTGCATCTTCGGTATACTCGCAAATTTTCTTTCGTCCCGCTCATGCCGCGGTGGCACTTCCTTTACGAAGGGTGGTAAAGCGATTGGCGGCAGACGTCTGCCGCCATCGTGCAAACCACCCAATTGGATGCGCCTGATGGGCTGGTGTACGGGCAGAATGGGCGCGTCGCGCATGTCCTGTCTATATGGGTTCGGCTATTTGCTAGGGTGGGGGTGTAGTGGTGTTTTGTAGCATGTTGCTGCGGACTTGTAGGGCAAGGGCTTTGCTCTTGCCGCCCTGTGAGGCGTTGCTGCATGTGCACATATCACATTATCGCAACGCTGTTGCGTCGTACAAGATTACCACACCACCCTCACTACGCCAAAAAACTCGCAATATCATCAATCGTCAAGTCAGGGTGCAGGCTAATATTTATAGCATACCCTATAACCCTCGCTATTTCTTCCACATGTGTGTCAATCTCTTTAGGTGTTACAATCATGCCGCCGGAGAAATCTTTTATAGTTTCTGGATTAACCTCTTGCAAGCCTGCGCTTTCCAGTAAATCGCTGACCATAGTTGCGGCGTCAACTACTGTGGGAACGCCTATGGAAATCACCGGTACGCCCAGAGTTTCCTTGTTCAACGCCGACCTTGCATTGCCAACTCCTGAGCCGGGGACAATGCCTGTGTCGGCTATTTGGATTGTATGGCACAGACGGGACAGTTTTCGTGACGCTAGGGCGTCCACAATAATAACCATGCTAGGCTTCGCCCTGTCAATAACGCCTCTGATAACCTCTGCGCTTTCCATACCGGTGGTTCCCAAAACGCCGGGGGAAATTGCGGCTACTTGACGCATTGTGCCAAACACATCGGGCATACGGTCAACAAGATGTCGCGTCACCATGACGGATTCCACCGCTAACGGACCAATAGCGTCAGGCGTAATATATCGGTTGCCAAGTCCTGCCACTAACGCGCTACCTTTGTCAACAGGAAGCAAAAGCTTCAGTTCCGCAGCTACAGCTGCGACAATTCTCTTAAATGCGTCAGGCTCGTGCCGTGAAATACCTGTCATTTCAACTGTAATATATGTGCCGACGGGTTTTTCAAGTGCCGCTTCGCCGTCCTTGTCCAGAATTCTTACTTTTGTAATATTGCAACCGTCTCGCAGGTAATCGTCCGCTTCGACGCCTTTAATTTTTGTGGTGTCCTCTGCTGACTCATTCCATATTTCGCGCGCCTCAACAGCTAAATCGGTGCGTTTTGAAAACATATAAACAGCTCCTTGTAATTTTGGCATGGGGTTTTCTATAGCTTTGCCAAAAAAATCAAATGCATTCAAAGCGCAGTATCCATAATAATTGTTTCTAAAAGAACTATTTCTAACTTACGTCACTTACTTAAACTCCCTCACCACATTACCGTCAATGGCGTTGACGTAAAAAATCAATCCGTCTGTCAGCTCAAACTTCCAAAATGGCACTAGACGATTGGTAGACGGTGCGCCTTGTTCCAAGCTCAAACCTAATTCCATGCTCAACAAAGTGCCTGAAAAGCCGCGCTTTTTCATAAAGTCCGCCAAGGAAATCAGCGCGCTCTGGGAGTTTCGGCACTGCTTACTTTCAACGGACAGTGCTTCCCCAAAGGGCCAACGCCCTGTAACAGACAACAGCAGGTCATTTTCCTTGTCAAAATACGCATGACAACCCCAGACATTAAGATTTTGCGCCTTTGCTGTCAGCAAAATATCCTCATCTGCCTGCTCAGGGTTTGGAACAAGGGTAAATTCACTGGTTTCAAGTATTTCCAACGACTGCAAAATGCTGTTTAAGGCTTCATCGTTTTCATTTAATGGTATTGGCTCGTTAAAATGGATTTCAAAATCCCCTCGGGTTCTGACAATTGCATACCCTTCCCGACCTGTGTATGTGTACACGCTGCCCTCACTTTGTTGGACGACCTCCCCAAACAGTCGTGTAAATATGCGATTTTCCGTTTCCACACTGCGGGGAACTTCAAAAACAGGGCTGCTTCCGTCCACTAAAACCGCTTTATCGACTTTTAGACCTGTGTTTTCAAGGAAGCTCAGCAGCATCTGCTGGTCCTCGTTTTGCCCCACAGTTATGGCATGTTGGCGCAGCCAAATATTGCCGACGAGAAATAAATTCACAGCCAGCAATATGTAGATTAATATGGTTTTTACTCTGGAAAAATCCATTGTGAGCTCCTTTAGTTTGGTACGGCAAGCGTATAGTTAGGCGACGCAGTTCGTCTACTGCGAAGCTTCCTCCAAATGTTCCGCAGGCTCAGCGTTATGCACCATTTTTGGAAACAGCCCAAAGGTGAACACCGCTCGCAGTAGGGCGGACAGTAAAAACAGGTAATGATATCGGGTAAAGGCAAAACCGTTCAGCGAAAATCCTTGAGCTTCAAGGGTTACCAGCACATTGTCCAAAAGCCAGCCACCTGTGGCGTTGCCTAGTCCAATGCCAAGCAACGAGGTAACAGTTAAATACAATGCCATAAACATAGAACGGTTTTTCTGCGGGGACAGTCCCATAAACAGGTTTTGAAACCCAAGGTCAATACCGCAAATCATCAACCCGCTGAAAATCGAAACAATCACCACCGGAACAATACTGGTGCTGGTAAATCCCCATAAAAACGGTGCAGCACTGAGGAGAATCATCCCGAAAAAAACAGTTTTCTTATTCCCCTGCCTATCCATCAGGCGACCCCATACGGAAACCACCAAAATTGTGCAAATATTAGGCAATATCTGCATCAAAAGCGTGATAACCGTGTTTGATAAGCCCATTTCCGTCTTTAACTGCACCAAATAAAACGGCGCAGACAGGTTTATGGAGAACGACCACAGGGACACAAAGCCGATTAGCGACATATATTTTTTGTTTGTAACCACGGCTTTAACCATGGAAATTACGCTGTCAGTTTTCTCAGGCTTGGGCATTTGCGGAAATTTCACCCACAGAAACATTAAAATGTCAACTAATCCCGCAAGGGATGCAAGGGTAAAAACCAAGGCATAGCCGCTAAAGCCTGTATATTTATCAAGCAGCCATGCCGTAAGCAGACCGCCTAGCACACCCAAGGCTGTTGAAATTCGGGAGCGCAGGCTGAAATACCGTCCTCGAATTTCCATAGGCACTAAGTCCGCCACGAAGGAATAAAACGCAATATTCATAAACGGCTGAGTCAGCGCAGTTACCGATAGGAACAGCACCGCCATCCAAATACGCAAAACCGTCTCGCTTTGTTCCACAAAAAACGGAACAAGACCAAAGGGCAGCCATGCAGTTCTTTGCAAAATTCCTGCGATTAAAAACATAGCTCTGCGCTTTTGATACTTCTCTAAAAGAAACGCCGCAAGAACCTGAAAGGTAGAGGCAACAGGGGCAATGGCGTATATCAAACCGAAAACAGTGTCCGACGTTCCCAGAGCCTTTAGATATCCCGTCATGGCGACGCCGCTGGTGATATTAAAGCAGATAACACCAAAGGCTACTGCATAAATAACCAACTTTAGAGACAATATTCGTTCCTTTGTTAAAGGAACATAGTCAAACAGGTCAGATTTTCGTGGTTTTAGTCTCACTGCAAATCCTCTTTTTCACAAGACTGTTTTTAAACTGTATACACACTTACAATTCTCATTTAGTATAAACAACTTGGAATTACACGCTTTGTACTAATCCCCAACCCTATCGCACCGCCGCCGCAATTTGCGTTTTCACATTCCACTTTTGCCCGCTTCGAGTCAAAACTGCGGAGCTTACCGCAATTCCCCTACTGTCCTTCAAACCCCTTAAAAAGTCGTCTAACTGTTGGGGAGAACATGAAAATTCCAGTTGTACGTTGATTGTTTTGAGCGCGTCATTTTCTTCATGTAGTTCTGAAAAAACTGCGGAAAGCTCTGTAATGTCGTTATTCTCGGCAACAGCCTGCAACACAATCAAAATGTCCGTCTCGTGGGTGTCCTCGGTATTGCCTGCGGTATTTTCGTCGGCTTGGACTTCCAATGCGGTAGCCTCTTGTTTGGTTTTGGCGACTACCCCTTTGCCCTTTTGTAAAATCGCCAAGGTGGCTTCTTTTGAATGGAGAATTTCTTGCTGTTTCGTAAAATTAACATACCAGGGATTTAAAAACGTCATATAAATAACCGCCGATGCAATAAAAAACAGCAACAGAGACAGTACAATAATCTCAATAGTTCGTGTCCTCATGGCGTTTCCTCCATCTGTCTTGCAGTTATGGAAAACCGCCAAGTTCCCTCAGCCCATGTGACATCAATAACCTTGACCGCGGGAAAGCTGCCTCGTAACTTATCGGCAAAGTCGGCTATAAGCTTGGTGCCCGTTGCACTGCCCTTAATTTCAATCTCCAACGGGTGAATAACAAATTCCTCCAAAACAAGCCCCTCAGGAGCTGCGGACAAAACTTGGGAATACACCGCTCCAGTTATGTCGGTTTGCTCAAATAGCTCTAATTCTTGCAAAACCGCCTGAGTTTGCTGCATTTGAATCTCAATACTGCTAATTTCCTGCTGAATGTCAGCATATTTTCTAATTTCACTGTCAAGAAACGCCTCACGGCTTTTTTGTCCGTGGGTGATTAAGGGCGGAATCGCCACAGCCGCCAGAAGCAGCAAAATTGCCATAGCGGGAACAATAAACGGGCTTAGCCTTGCAAGCACAGGATGGGCGGTTTTCTCCTTTGGCGGCAATAGGTTTATGTCTCTTGGGAAGATATTCATTATTCAACCTCCCTAAGAGTTGCGGCATATGCTCCGGTACACAGAGTGGCGTATTCTCTTGGCAGAGACTCAGAATAAACGCTGCTTAAATAATGGGAAATCGGGTGCACAGGCATATTTAATTCATCTGAAAGATATTTTTGCAAGGCGGCACATTGAGAAAAACCGCCACAGAATATGGTTTTCGTAAACTGCGCTCTCTTGCCGCTGTAATGCTCATATTCAAGAATATTTGTAATTTCAAAAACAAGCTTGTCAATCTCGCTTTTGCACGCCGCTGCGTTAAACGTGCTATTTTCGCCAGTGTAGGTGGCGGGGTCGTTGATTATGTCCATAGCAACGCCTGTAAAATTCGTACTGATAAAGCGGCTGAAATGAAAGCGTCCTTTATAAAAGAACATTAAATTTGCGGTACTTCTTCTAAGATTTATAAGAACCGTATGCTCCAAACCCTTTTCGCCATGCGACATAAGAAAACGTATCAGCTTTTCGTGAGCATTGGCGTCACAGTCAATAAACTTCAAATCAAGTCCGCATCTAGCCACAGTTTTGCGCCCAAATTCAGCCAAATAACGGCTGAACGCCACCGCCATAATCTCAAGCGGCTCTGATATCTTCCGTTGGAGCTTGCTTTTATAGTCATTTAAAAGTTTATAGCTAATAACAATGTCCTCTGAGCTAATTTGAAAAAGCGGCTCCATTTCAAAGCGCACATTCTTCATAATCGCATCTTCGGTCATGTACGGAAGCTGCATTTTGCGCACAATAACGTCAGGGGTGCTAACAGTGATGGCGCACGCTCCACCCTTGACACCTGCATGGTCACAGGCTTGCTTTATTGCCAAAAATAAATTTTCTCCACGCTCAGTATTATAAGTCGCCGAGTCGGAAATATCAACAATTCCTACGGATTTTATTTTCCCGTGCCTATCGGTGGTAACCGCAGTAACAGACGCAAGCCCCACATCAATACCGATTATACCTGACTGCTTAATTTTCATAATGCGTCTCCTCATTGATGTTGAAGCTGTTTGTAGTCTCCAAAACCCTCACAATCTCAGCTCCTTGCGCCGTCAGTAAGGCGACTGCCGTAACCTCACAGCCGTCAGCCAGTGCGGTAACGGTGATTTGAATGCGCGCTTCGCTCAACACTTCTAAGTCTATGCTGATTTCCGAGCCGACACCCTCAATTGTATAGCCTTGAGCCTCCGCTTTTATGTCCGAAAGCTGCCCCTCTAGCCTAAAAACCCCTTGCGCCCCACCGTACTCAGCTAAAATCGGTCGTCCCTTGACGGCAATAAGCTCTATCGTCATCTCCGCCGAGGAACACGCCGTATAATACGCCTGCTGATAACGTTGGATATTTTTTGCCCCTCTGAGCGAATAACTTGCGGCGACTGTAATTGCGGCACTGAGCGCAAGCGCCGCAAGCATTGCTATGAGAACAATTACTAATGTTGCGCCGCCCTGCTTTTTATTTCTCATGGTGTCGCCTCGCTGACGCTGACGAGAGTTTCAACAAAGGAGCCGTACACAGAGCGTAATTGTATTCTAGCATAAACCCGCCCTTTGCGGTACTCCTTTTTGATTATAAGCTCAGATATGTTTTGCGCAACTGCCTGTTCGCCGTCATAAATAACGCCGACCCGCAGGGTGTAACGCTGAAAGTCAAAGGGTTCGCCGCTTCGTGCGGTTCTGACAATTCGCACCATCGCCGCACTAATGCTTTGTCCGTCAACAAGCTCCTGTTCGCCCAACTTGTAACTTTTAACAGCGGTTGTAATCAGCGCGACCATACCTGTTCCAATTATTGCAAGGACGGCAATTGTAATAATCAGCTCTAAAAGCGTCACACCGGCAAGGTTTTTATTCCTCATATTTAATTAGCCTCGTCAAGGTCGATAGTAGCAAATCATCTTCACTATAAACGCTGACAGTCACCTCAACAAGAGGTAGCTTTTCCACAGTCGCAGCTTCGTACGCCGAGTACATACCGTAGATTTCTTGGTTGTCCGCGCCGTTTTTTTCAACTATTTCCTGTAAAGACCAGCCCCCAAGCTCCTCAATACGCATTTGAGCAGTATACAACCCAATGGTTTTCAGCTTCGCAAGCTTCGCCGAATTCAAGCCGTGTATAATCGAGCTTACAATGGGGAACAGGACAATAGAAAGCACTAACAGTGCCAGCATAACCTCCACCAAGGTAAAGCCCCGTACCTTTTTCAAACGCCCACCTCCCGCCAAAAGTTTGCATGTAGAAATGTTTTACGACAGTCCAATCCACTTTAAATATCCACTTATCAAAACTTGCCCACACAGCATACTAACAAAAATCCCAGTGGTCAAAAACGGTCCAAAGGAAATATAATTTCCCGCCTTTTTTTTACGCCTCAATACTAAAAAAGCCGCCCATAGCCCACCAGTCACTACCGCTATAAACAGCGCGAGAAACGCCATTTTTGCCCCAAGAAACAGCCCCGCCGCCGCCATAAGCTTTACATCGCCGTACCCAAAAGCGTCTTTTTTCAGCAAGGCTCGGCATATAATATCAATACCCAGCAATGGCGCACCACCCGCAACCGCCCCTATAATCCCCGCCAATAGCGCAGACAGTAGTCCAGCCTCCAACCCATTAATAGCCCAAACAAACCCCACCGCCGCAACCACCAGCGCAACCACCAGACTATCGGGAATCGTCTGAGTATAGCCGTCAATCACCGTGATGCACAGTAGAATAACCGTCACAGCCGCCGCCAGAAAAAACGAAACCGTCAGCACAGGGTATACAAGGCTTATGACAGCAAACAACAGTCCGCAGGAAAGCTCCACCGCGGGATATTGCAAGGAGATTTTCCCCCCGCAATGCCTGCATTTGCCCTTAAGCCATATGTAGCTTACCAGCGGCACAAGCTCCACCGCAGTCAGCGCAGTGTTGCAACTAGGACAATATGAACGCCGAGGCGTTAAAAGAGATATCTTTTTGGGAACTCTGAAAATAATTACATTTGCAAACGAGCCAAACAAAAGCCCCAGTAACAGAGAAAAGGCAATACTCATACTAATCTCCAAAAATATTGCAGGCTCTCGCCTACTGTCAACCCAAAAAGGGCATCTCTAAGGCTCGTTCCTGCAATAATTGCGAATTTATACTACAATACACCAACTAAAAACGAAAATCTTTTCCTGTTTTTACGGGTGAATACTATAACTACAAATTACTCTATATTTTAAAATAAATCAAGTGATTGCGGAGAAATATTTCTCCAATCCGTGGTAATTAACCGCAGATTAACAGCCACCATTATCACGCTCTCTTAATCCACGCCTACCTACTCGTTATTATCAGGACTGTTTCCAATGCCCGATGCGGCAACGTCGTCAAGGTCAAGGGTTATTGCGTTCCTCAGCATCCAAGTTTTTGAGACTGTGTTAAAGTAAATATTTCGTCTTGCGCGGAGATGAAGATTTGCGTTTTCAAACACTACAGAAAACTCATAAGCCTCCTGTGTGCCTGATGCGGGAATTTTAAGAACTGCGGTTTGCGTGGACACGTCCTTGTAGTTTGTTGCAGTTTGCATGACATTTGCAAAGCTGTTATAGAGATTGAGCTGATTTGCAAGATTAGAAGCTTCGCTTTTTGCCACGGCAATTTCTGCGTTTTCCTGAACACCTGAATAAATCGGAACTGCAATGGCAGTAAGTATTGCCAGCACTGCAACTACAATAATAATTTCAATAAGTGTGAATCCTTTGTCCTTTTTAATAAGGGTCTTTGTCATATTTCCTCCTAAATTTATCTGCTTCACCTAGACCTCGCAGTTTATCTTTATATATACCGGACCGCTGTACTGATTAACCATCGCCCGAATCTTCATTATACCAACACAATAGTACCAATATATTTAGTATATCATATGCAGTTTATAGTTTACAAGCATTATTTCAAAAGAAAAAAACACTTGACAACAGCCCACAGGTGCGCTACAATACAGTTGAACGTTCGTTCAATCGTTTGGAGGTCAACATATGACAAATGAGCCTAAGTGTGCTCCGGAGTGCACTATAATTCATCAAGACATAATCGATTCAGTGGCATCAGATATGCCGCCTGAGGAGGTGCTCTTTGATTTAGCAGAAATTTTCAAGATTTTTGGCGACCTGACAAGAGTAAAAATTCTGTGGGCATTAAGCTCTGCGGAAATGTGCGGCTGTGATATTGCTGCGCTTCTGAATACATCAACCTCCGCCGTCTCCCATCAACTGCGAATTTTGCGCAGTGCCAAGCTTGCAAAGCCTCGCAAAGAGGGCAAAGTCGTGTACTATTCCCTGTGCGATGACCATGTCCGCCAACTGTTCCAAAACGGACTGGCGCATGTAATGGAGTAAAACCTAACAGCAGAAGCAGAAGCGAAGCTTCTGCTAACTGAAAGAACATTGAGCCATATATTAATTAAACATTAAAATAATTATTGAAAAGGTGAACTATGAAAAAAGTCTGTGAAGGGGCAGGCTGTGATTGCTGCGCCCAAAACGCCGTAACTCACGAACCTAAGCCCTGTACCTGCTGCCACGAAAACACTACAACTCCTGCAATATCAGAAAACACCGCCGAAGGTCACGAATGCCATAGCTCCTGCTGCTCTGATGAGGACGGTGACGACGGAGGCTGTGACGACGAAGACTCTTGTGCCTGTTGCAGTGGCGACGAACCCGAAGAACCCATACCATTTTGGCGAATAGGCGCAGGAATTCTCGCCTATGCCGCCGCGTTAATACTGCCTGTTTTTATTGAGCTTAACATCTTTGTAAGCCTTGCACTCTTTGCCGCAGCATGGCTTTTAATCGGGCTTGACGTTGTAAAGGCAACTTTAAGCGACTTTAAACGAGGTAAATTTTTTACAGAAAACTCATTGATGACAATCGCCACCTTGGGCGCATTTGCCATTCAAGAATACCCCGAAGCCGTTGCGATTATGCTGTTTTATCAAGTTGGCGAGCAGTTACAGGGCTTTGCGGTGCGCCGTTCCCGTAAAAACATAAAATCCCTGATGGACATCCGTCCAGACAGTGCAGCCGTGGTCACTGCGTCAGGAGTTATGACAGTTCCTGCGGAAACGGTGAAAAAAGGCGATTATGTACGTGTCCTGCCAGGAGAACGTCTACCTCTTGACGGCAAAATCGTAGAGGGTACATCCTCCCTGAACACCTCCGCACTAACCGGCGAATCTCTGCCGCGAGACGTGTCCGCAGGGGACGCTGTTTTGTCAGGCAGTATTAATCTCAGCGGCGTATTGACTATTGAAGTTACAAAGGTCTTCGCCGAATCCACCATTTCAAAAATTCTTGAGCTTACTCAAAACGCCCAAGCGAAAAAAGCACCCACAGAAAAGCTAATAACCAAGCTCGCCGCAGTCTATACCCCCATCGTCACCGGGACGGCGTTTTTGCTTGCGGTGATACCGCCGCTTTTCATTTCGGGAGCGCAGTGGTCGGATTGGGTGTATAGAGGGTTGTTGTTTTTAGTAGCCTCCTGTCCTTGCGCCCTAGTCATATCAATCCCTTTGGGGATTTTTGGTGGCATTGGCGCAGCTTCACGAGGCGGAACATTGGTCAAGGGCGGACAATATTTAGAAGCTCTCGCCGATGTTGACACAATCGCCTTTGACAAAACAGGCACACTAACCGAGGGCAGCTTCACCGTCTCCGCCTATTGTGCGGCTGTTGAAAACGTTGACTTGCCAACGCTTTCAGCCCATGCAGAGTACTATTCCAAGCACCCTCTGGGTCAGTCTATAACAGCGGCATATAAAGAGGGCGTAGACCCAAATCGCATCCAAAGCTTCAAAGAGGTTGCGGGGCAAGGGGTTTCGGTTTTGCTTGACGGTAAAAAAGTGCTTGCTGGCTCTGTCAATTGGCTTAAAGATAACGGCATCCAAGCGACAAATACCAGCTCAGTGGCAGTACATTTTGCCTGTGACGGCGAATATGTCGGACATATTGAGCTGACAGACCAGATTCGTCCGCAAAGCAAGGGCGCACTAACCGCACTTAAAGCTCTGGGAGTTAAGCGACTGTCCATGCTGACAGGCGATAACCGTCTGCCTGCCGCCAAGGTCGCCAAGGACTTGGGTATTGACGATGTTCACGCCGAGCTACTGCCCGCCCATAAGCTTGAGGTTATTGAGAAGCTAAAGCTAAGCAAGGTCTCAAAGGGCATTGTAATGTTCGTTGGAGATGGAATTAATGACGCACCGGTGCTTGCGGGGGCAGATATTGGCGTTGCCATGGGCGGAATCGGCTCAGACGCCGCCATTGACGCCGCTGACGTGGTACTTATGACGGATAATCCAGAGGGAATCGTCCGTGCTATACAGACTGCTCGGTTTACTAAGAGGGTTGTGTGGCAAAATATTGTGTTTGCAATGGGGATTAAGCTGTTGGTGCTGGTTTTGGGCGCGTTTGGTGTTGCAACTATGTGGGAAGCAGTTTTTGCCGATGTAGGCGTGGCATTGCTGGCATTGTTAAACGCCATGCGAATAATGCGAAAATAAAGCACAAAAGTTTTGCTTGAGCTTTTTCAAAAGCTCATAGTTTTAAAAGGCAACGCCTTTTATCGAGCCTCGCAAGGCTCGAAAGCTTGCTCTGAGCCGCTGCGAACCAAATAATCGCAAGAAAAAACGCAACACAGCGAAGCGGCGTTGCGCTAAAAGGTGGGGCGTTGGGGCTAGGTGAGGGCTATTGAAACCTGCTGATTTTGATATTTATGGGCATATTTCGGCAAATTTCACAAAGTTATTAATAAGGTATTATGAGTTGATTTTTTTTACGTTTGTGCTATAATTATTGTAGCGAAGGAGAGGTTAAAGAATGCCTAAGATTAACCATATTGAAGATATTAAAAGCACATTGATTCCTCTCTTTATTGAGTACGGAATCACTAAAGGTGCTGTTTTTGGCTCCTTTGCACGAGGCGAAGAAACTGATGCAAGTGATGTAGATCTATTATTTTCGATAGGTACGCATATGCCGTTGTCACGGTGGACTCAAATGGAGGATCATATCCAAAATGCACTAGGGCGTTCTGTCGATTTTGTTGAGTACGGCACATTGTCAAAAAGAGTGGAAGCTGAGGTTCTTATGGAGGCTATCGTCATTTATGAACAAACGTGATCGAACGATAATTCTTCATGTTTTAGATACCGCAGACGAGATCAATGAATACCTTAAAGACGTTGAGGATTTCGAAACGTTTAAGAGCAATACGATGCTTCGACGCGCTATTGCAATGTGTATGATCTCTATTTCTGAGATTGTTAGCAATTTTTCTGATGAATTTCATGCTGAGCATGATAGTATAAATATTCGTCAATTTAAGCAACTTAGAAATGTTGCAGCGCACAATTATGGAGCAATAAGTGTCAGCAAACTTTACGACACTGTAATTCTGGAGTTGCCTCACTTTGTTGGGCAGCTTAAAAACTTGCTAGAATGCTAATTTGAAGGCATTTCCAGATAATTAAATAACCCCAAACCTGCGTAGCTAGTTCCATTTGCTACGCAGGGTTTTTTATCAAGAAAGTTTATGTAAGACTTGACACGGTATAGTGGCATGTGGACAAGGCACGACAAATTTCCAATTTGGGATTCGTTGATTAGTAATGTTTTCTGTGGTAAAATTAAGCAAGTAATATTTGGTTGAAAATTTATATAATGTGCATCCTGGCAGTAGTTATTTTATTTTCAAGGAGCGATTAATAAGAAATTTTATTAATACGAGATATTGTGGTGATAGTATTGACATGCTTACCCAAAAGAAAACATTCAAGGTTAAAAGAATTTGATTATAGCCAAAATGGATATTACCACGTGACAATTTGCACACAAGATAATTTATCGATTTTATCAACAGTTACGGTAGGGCGGGGGCTTGCTCCCGCCGAAGTAGAGCTA
>JAVBKA010000036.1:0-26255 GCA_031546715.1 Oscillospiraceae bacterium
GAGCTGATATTCAAGTCGTCCAAGGAGGACAGCTCCAGCAGTTCAGGCAAAAGCTCAGAATGCTCGCCTGTGGGCAGTGCAACAATGGTCTGCATGGAATTTGGCAGCCATTTTGATAAAATTTGGTTAAACTCAGCAGGGTCAATGGGTTTGGAAAGAAAGTCGTTCATACCTGCGGATATGAACATTTCCTTTGCCCCGCTGATGGCGTTGGCGGTTAGTGCTACGATTGGCAGCTTTTCGTACTTTCCGCCTAGGTTTCGAATTATCGCAGTGGCTTCAATTCCGTTCATGCCGGGCATCATGTGGTCCATTAAAACTAGGTCATAGTTAGTTTTCTTAATCATTTCAATGGCGTCCTGCCCGCTTGTGGCAGAGTCGCAGAGTATCTCAGCGTACTCGAGCAGTCCTTCGCAAACGCCGATATTTATCTCATTATCGTCAACAACCAAAACCTGCGCCCCCTTTGCAGTGACATGCTCAACAGCCTCGGACTTCGCGCTGATATTCGAATTATCGCCCAGGGTATAGGGCAGCTTAACGCTGAAAACAGTGCCCTTTCCATAGGTGCTTTGAACCGATATGTTGCCATTCATCATTTCCACAAGGTTTTTAGTTATGCTCAGACCAAGCCCTGTACCTTTTATATGATAATTTTCAGTGCTAGACAGTTGCTCAAAGGGATTAAACAACTGATTAAGATTTTCAGGACGTATGCCCGCTCCGCTGTCCTCCACCTCGAAATAAAGGAAGCCGATGTCTGCTTGTACAGTCAGCTTAACAAAGCCCTGCTTAGTAAATTTTATGGCGTTGGATAGCAAATTCAGCAAAATCTGCCGAATTCGCAGACTATCGCCGTAAATACAGTCGGGAATGTTCTGCTGAATGTCCTTTTTAACCTCAACGCCTGTGCCTGAGGCGAGGAAGCTTGTTACAGTCCAAATGTCGTTTATAAATTTGTCAAATTCAAAGTCTCTGCGCAGAATTTCCATTTTTCCCGCTTCGATTTTTGATAAGTCCAAAATGTCGTTAATAATTCCCAACAAATGAGAAGCCGAGGTCATAATATCTGAGGCGAAGCGGTGCTGTCTGCTGTTAAGCCGTTCTTTTAACAGAAGCTCAGTCATGCCGATTATTCCGTTCATTGGGGTTCTGATTTCATGGCTCATGTTGAACAAAAAGGCTGTTTTAATATTGTTCAGCTCATGCTCTCGCTCGGCACGGTGAATTAGAATTTCCTCCTGCCGTTTTTCCTCAAGCTTGTCTTTCATAACAAGCAAAATAGCGTCCTCTTCTTTATATTTTATCGGGCAGGCGGTGACACTGGCGGGGAGCAGTGTATCGTCAGGCAACCTGTACGTCCAGTCCCACGTGATGGTTTCTCTATTTTGAGATATTCTGCGAAAGCGGTCTGTGTTATACTCTAATTCCTCATCCGTATACTCTGGGGAATGCACCTTCTTTGAATATTTCGCCTGCGCATCTTGAGCAGATTCATAACCGAAGAGAGTTAGAAAAGCACTGTTTGCGTAAAGAGTTTTGTTGCGTTCATATGTAAAGACGATAAGAGGCAGCGGAACATACTCAAAAAAGGTTTGAATATCCTCCTGCGAGCGTTCAAAGGAAGCCTTTTGCTCAAGCTCCTTTTCGATGTTTATTCCGCAAAAAACATATGTCTTTTCAGGCTCACTTTCAATTAAGGCGGCATATAGAAGATAGCGGTTGATTTCATTGTTCTTATTCCGCATTCTTACTACGTGGTTTCGGCAATATCCGTCCTTTTCTAAGTCAACATAAACATCACGGCGGTCGTCAAGGTTTACGTACATGGATGCGGGGCAATCGCCTGAGACAAGTCCGAAGTTTTCTTGGACGTATTTATTTACAAGAATCAGCTTGTTGTTGGAAACAGTTGTGTAAATAAATGGCGCGATGTCAACAATTTGCTCAGACCGCTTTCTTGCTTCGCTGATTTCCTTTTCCTTTGCAAGCATTTCGGTAGTGGTGTGCAGATTTTTTTGCAAGTTGAGGAGGTTGGCATTCTTTCTTCGAGTTATATTAGAGAAAAGAACCAGAACGGAGATGATAACTAACAGAAAAAATATCAAAACACCCACAGCTAAAGCAACAACAGGGTTTTCCTTTATAAAGTTACGTGGCTGATTAATCAGCCTTGAGCCCTTTGGCAAATCACCCTTCTGAATATTCCAGCGCACCATCTCATTATAGTCAAAAACCCAACTGCTTGTAAGCTCCGGCGAGGTTATCACAGGCAGTTCCTTTGGAGTTTTACCGTCAATAAGCTGATGTGCAAGTTCGGCGGCAATGCTGGCTTGCGCCTTGGGGTCAACAACGTAGCCCCCAAGCGCGCCGTAGCCCACGGTGGACAGGGTCGTCGTCAGAAAAGGAACAGGGGAAACGATGGACAGTCTGCGGGTGCTTTCCGCATCTGTATAATATTTGCCGTCGCCGTCTTGGAAGTACGGGGTCTTAATAACAAGGGTGTCGGGCTTTAGCTTTGATACCTTCACCACCAAGTCGTCAAAGCTTATGTTGTTATTATCAATAATTGTAAAGTCACTGTGGTTACTGGTTATATCGGCGTATAATTCGTTATAGGTCACCAAGCTGGTTTCCGTAAAATCATGGATAAAGAATACGTCTTTTGACCCCGGGTACAAGGAGCGCAAAAAATCTATATTCGCTTGGTATGTAATTTCTTCAGTAACTCCTGTAAAATGTTCTTCAAAACCCGCCAATATTTCTGGATTGTAACCGTTGACGCCCATAAAAACCACTGGGACACCGTTAAAAAGCTTGTAATATACTCTTTTTACAAATTCAAACGCCACATTGTCAGACACTATAATGACATCCAGCGAAATGTTCGCAAAATCCCTTCGGAGCAATGCCTCGAACACCTGCAAGCGTTTCTCATCATTGGGATACTGCTTGGCGTTGATGCTTATGGTGTATAACTCGTCAGTCTTTTCGTTGCCTATAACAGTTGACAAGCCCTCGCTTATGGATTTCTCCCAGTCGATTTCCGGACTGTAGGAGGAGATATGTAGAAAGTTCCGATGGTCACTGTATTCAATTGATTTCCAGTTAATGATGTTATCTAACTCGCCGCTTAAGCGCATTTCTCTCAAAGTTGCGCTGATTTTAGGCAAAAGGTCAACGTATTTTGAGTTAAGATATAAATATGTTGGAAAGCTCCCAATTATCCCCGCTTCCTCGACCTCTGGGTAATAGCTAGTACTATTCTCCACGCCCACGTTGACTGCAATATCATACTCACCGCTTGACAGACCGTGGTACAGCTCCGTAACCGAGCCTTTGAAGGTAAGACTTTTCACATCCTTGGGAATTTTTTCATGTACAAGATTGACTTCATAGAGCATGGCAACTCTGTAACCTGAAAGGTCGCTAAGGCTCGTGACTTTTATGTCACTGCCTTCTTTTATGTACGCTCTTATGTAAAGATCCAAAAGATATTCAGGCACTTTAACTATGTTTGCAAACTTTTTTTCGTAACCGTCAGCTCGAAAAGCAATACCGTCAAGCCTGCCACTGTCCACATTTTCAACGGTGAAGCCCTGCCAGTTTGTTTCGATGTTGGATTTATATCCAATATCTGAAAAAAGCGATTGTATCAGCCTGTCAACTGTGACAGGCTGATTATTCGGAACGCAAATATTTATGGATTTTGTCAGCGCTTCCGCATTGACGGAAAAAGGCATAACCCCGCAAAGTAGAATAATTGATAATATAATACACGGAAGCGTTTTACTTTTTCTCAATGAAAATCACCCGCTTTCGGAAGATTTAGAGTTTGCGGTTGAAAGTGCTCAAGGAAAACAGTACTACATTAAAAGACTAATGTCAATCGTCTATCCGCAGTCCTTTGTGAAGAAGTCTGGTCATCGGAAAATCATCCTTGGCACTGTCGCCTGTAATTTCCCACACTATGATTCCGCCCAGACCGTGAGTGTTGACAAAATCAATTTTGTCCTGTAAGGAACGCTCGTTATCGTAGGTCAACATAACGCGCTCGACTGTGCTGTAGAGCCATGCGGAGGCACTTGGAGCGTCATATCCGGCAATCCAATTCGGGTTGGCTTCAAGCTCCTTGCAGTAGTACCAAGGGAATGCGCCGCTTGCGCCTGTGCTGTGGGGCTTACCAGCCAGCTCGGGATGCTGCTGGACTTTGTATAGATACAGCTCCTCGCGCTTTGTTTTAAATTCGCCAAACACCCCTGGCTCACCATCCCATATACCTCTGACATTTGTGGGACGAGGGTCGGATTCCGCGCCTGATGGCTGGTAAAGCGGACTACCCTCAGAACTGAGAGCCACATCGCCCCATCCGCGTGAATAAAAGGGCGTTCCGATATTGACCTGCTCCGGACGAAAATATTTAACTAATGTGTCATACGAGCCTTCAACCGAGGCATGGCTTCTGCCTTTTGGAGTTTTTAGCGGTGACTGAGGTCCTGTAAACTTCATCCATGCGCCGTGAATGTCATAGGTCATAACATTAACAAAGGTCACATATTTTGCGACCTCTTCCAGCTCCTGAGTTTTTTCAAGGCTCTTTGAGTCTGCGTATTCGCAGATGGAGAGTTGTTTGCCCTCAAGACCGTTTGCGTCAAAGGCTTCTCTTATTTCCCGAAGGAGGGCGGAGAAGTTTTTAGCGTCATTAACCTTGTCGCCAGGGCAGCCTAAATCATCGGGGTCGTCGTCGTTAGGTAGCCTGTTTATACTGGGGTACTCCCAGTCTAGGTCCAAGCCCCCTACCCAAGTGTATTTTTTGAAAAAGGCAAGGACGCCGTCTATAAATATTCTACGCGTTTCAACAGAGCTTGCCATTTGCGAGAAATTTTCCCCTCTCGCCCAACCGCCGACAGACAACATAATCGTCACGTCAGGGTACTGCAATGCAAGTGCCTTGTATGCGGCGAACTGTCCGAGATAGTCAACCTCTCCCGAATCCAAAACCCCATCGGCGGTTTTTACCACCGTGCCGTCCTTCATGGCGGCATAGCCTTGGTCTAGCTCAAGATCAACATAGGGGTCAACGGGGGCAAGGGTGGAGCTTGGGGTTACTGTCCAAAAGGAGTGGTGGATATGGGTAAATTTATCCCACGGCAAACGGTCTAAGCTCCAATCAGAGGTGGAGTATACACGCCAGTTAGGGTAAAAAACCACAATTTTTTTTGAGGTCTTATTTAAAGTCAAGCTAATACCTTCTTTCTGAAAAAAATTCTCACTCTATTTTATCATTGACAAATGATTTTTACAATGGATAATGTAATTATGTAAGTGCGGATAAACCTGGTAGTGAAAATATGCTTGCATATGAGTATGCTTGCATATGAGTGTGCTCGCATATTTTCACGAAAAGGCAAAAAAAACCGACAGGCCGTAGCCTGTCGTAAATAATAGGAGGGGGTTCATGAAAATGAATCGCTTGCTCACTTAGCATGTATTTATAATAACCGACATTTGTTAATAATAAATCTTGCAAATATTAAATAAGTTTTAAATTATCGGAACATAAGTTTGCAATTTGAAAAATGTATGGTATAATGGTTCTAGTCATGGGGGATTCGTCGTAAAACTCCATGTCAGGAAGCGTCGGTCTTTGACACGTTGTGTTATTATTTAAGGAGGAATTAATAGCAAATGAGTAAGATTTCAGGGAAACAGCAGGCAATTTACGAACATATTTGCGCATTTATCGATGACAACGGGTATCCGCCCTCTGTTCGTGAAATTGGCAAGGCAGTTGGATTAAAATCAGCCAGCACTGTTCACACACATATTAAAAAATTAAAAGAGCTTGGATACATCCAGAAGAACGACCATATTTCAAGAGGACTGTCAACCTCCAGCGCAAGCAACGGTGTTCCGATTTTGGGGAAGGTCACGGCAGGTTCGCCGATTTTCGCCTTTGAAGAGGAGCGGGGTCAGCTTAATTACCGCACCCGCACACCGTCTGAGCATTTTGCCTTGGAGGTTCGTGGCGATTCCATGATAAACGCAGGTATCCTCAGCGGGGACTACGTGGTGGTTCACCGTCAGGAGAGTGCGGAAAACGGCCAAATCGTAGTTGCTCTGTTAGAGGATGAGGCCACTGTTAAGAAGCTCCTTCTTAAAAAGGGCGAGATTTGGCTCATGCCTGAAAATGATGCTTACGAGCCAATTGACGGCAGTGACTGCCGTATTTTAGGCAAGGTCGTCGCAGTGGTTCGGGAGATCTAATGCTTTCACTTATACGCTCCCTAGGACTGTCCGGCGTGGGCGGTCTTGAAATAACCGTGGAATGTTTCCTCTCTAACGGCTTGCCCGGCTTTGACATTGTTGGTCTGCCGGATGCGGCCGTTAAAGAGTCCACTGACAGGGTCAAAGCCGCATTGAAAAATTGCGGCTTTGTATACCCTGCCCGCCATATAACGGTAAATCTAGCCCCCGCAAACCTGCGCAAACAAGGCTCGATGTATGACCTGCCTATTTTGCTGGGCTTACTTGCGGCTAACGGCGATATTGAGCCGTTGCCGCAAAGCTCGGCATTTATCGGCGAGCTTTCCCTTGGCGGTCAGGTTCGTGAGGTCAATGGCATATTGCCTATGGCACTTGCGGCGGTCAGCTTGGGGATTAAGGAGCTGTTTGTTCCTGAGGAAAATGTCCGTGAAGCGTCTGTTGTAAAGCAGATTAAGGTGTACGGCGTGCGAAGCGCGGGAGATATTATCGCCCACTTTTCCGGCAACAAAAAACTGTTACCCGCCCCTGTATATGTCCCCGATAACCTTCGCCGCTCCACCGTGGATTTTTCGGAGGTTAAGGGTCAGGAAAGCGTAAAGCGCGCCTTGGAAATTGCCGCCGCAGGCGGTCATAATATTTTGCTAATAGGTCCCCCCGGTGCGGGAAAATCCATGCTTATACGCAGACTTCCAACCATTCTGCCCGACATGACGCAGGAGGAATCCCTTGAGGCCACAGGCATTCACTCCATTGTAGGTCTGCTTCGCAAGGAAGAGCCGATTATCACACAGCGCCCCTTCCGCAGTCCGCATCACAGCGTTTCCTCAGCGGGACTAGTGGGCGGCGGCGCAGTGCTTCGTCCCGGAGAAATCAGCCTTGCCCACAATGGCGTCCTTTTTTTGGACGAGCTGCCTGAGTTTAATCGAAACGTTTTGGAGGCACTTCGCCAGCCTGTGGAGGACGGCGTCATCACAATTTCAAGGGTCACAGGTTCAATGACCTTCCCTGCAAAATTTATGCTGGTATGCGCCATGAACCCTTGCAAATGCGGCTGGTACGGTCATCCCTCTGGCAAGTGCCGTTGCTCCGCCGATTCGGTTTCTCAATATTTTGGGCGTGTGTCAGGTCCATTGCTTGACAGAATTGACTTGCAAATTGAAGTTCCAGCGGTTACATATGAGGAGCTTTCCAAAAAGCCCGACGCCGAACCCTCCGCCGATGTCCGCAAAAGGGTGACGGCAGCACGGCAGAGCCAGTCAAAACGTTTTTCTGCGACTGAAAATTCCGGCTCGTTTTGTAACGCACATTTAACCGTCCCTCAGCTTGAGCAGTACTGCACTCTTGACGAGGCTGGCAAAAAGCTGATGGAGGGTGCATTTGCCAGATTAGGCATGACCGCCCGCTCCTATAACCGCATTCTCAAGGTCGCCCGCACAATTGCGGACTTAGCGTTAAGCGAAAATATTTTGCCAGCGCACCTTGCGGAAGCGTTGCAGTATAGACAGCTTCGGCGGTAAGCAAGTAAAAGTATTTTGACTTTTTCTTAACAGTGTTGTAGAATAATCCTCAGGAATGCTTCACCGCGTTACAAAGGCGGCGAAGTAATAGTGGGGAAAACTTAAATGACATATATCGCAGGAAAATTTGATATCGCCGTTATCGGCGCAGGACACGCAGGCATTGAAGCCGCATTGTCTTGCGCCCGTTTGGGTTGCTCGGTCGCACTGTTTTCTCTGTCCTTGGACACAGTGGGAAACCTGCCATGTAACCCAAGCATCGGCGGCAGTGCAAAGGGGCAGCTTGTTCGCGAAATAGATGCGCTGGGCGGCGAAATGGCTCGAGCCGCTGACGAATGCTGCATTCAGTACCGTATGCTGAACTTAGGAAAAGGGCCTTCCGTCCATGCTATTAGGGCGCAAGCCGACCGTACAAGATATCACATACGCATGAAAAGAACTCTTGAAAATCAGTCGGGGGTTACATTAAAACAGAGCGAAATTGTTAAAATAAACACTGAAGACGGTCGTGCATCTTCCGTGCTGACAGCTTCGGGTGCTACCTATGAGGTCAAGGCAGTTATCATCGCCAGCGGAACGTATTTGCAGGGCAAGCTCATAACAGGGGAAGATATTCGGTCAGGCGGTCCTGACGGTACATCCCCCGCCAACCAACTGTCAAGCTCGTTGTTGGAGCTTGGTATTCCACTTCGGCGGTTTAAAACAGGCACTCCCCCCAGAATTTTGGGGCGCAGTGTCGATTTTACCAAGCTTTCCCGACAGGACGGGGACGAAAACATGCCTCCGTTTTCCTTCACAACCACTGCACCTATTAATAATACCGCCTGCTGCTGGCTTACGTATACCAACCCCGAAACCCATGAGATTTTGCGGTCAAATTTACACAGAAGCCCTCTGTTTTCGGGGGTTATCGAAGGCGTCGGACCTCGGTACTGCCCTTCCATAGAAGATAAAGTGGTGCGCTTTGCAGACAAGGAGCGTCATCCTGTGTTTTTAGAGCCCATGGGCGAGCTGACGGACGAAATGTACTGTCAAGGGCTGTCCTCCTCCATGCCCGAAGAGGTGCAGGAGCAGGTACTGCACTCTATAGAGGGACTGGAAAACGCCGTTATTTGCCGCATTGGTTACGCCATCGAGTATGACTGTTGCGACCCCACGGTTTTACTGCCCACCTTGGAACTGAAAACCGTCAAGGGTATATACGGCGCGGGGCAGTTTTGCGGCTCGTCAGGTTATGAAGAGGCGGCGGCTCAAGGTCTGGTGGCGGGAATTAACGCCGCACTGTCAGTACTTGGACGTGAACCCTATGTAATGGAGCGGCAAGGCTCGTATATCGGAACGCTGATTGACGATTTAGTTACCCGCGGCACCAACGAGCCCTACCGCATGATGACCAGCCGCAGTGAAGTTAGAATGCTTCTGCGCCAAGACAATGCGGACATGCGCCTAACTCCAGACGGCTATAAGCTTGGGCTAATCAGCAAGGAACGTTATGAGAACATGCTTGAAAAATACAGGCGAATAGACGCTGAAATACAGCGTTTAGAGCGCGTAAATATACCCCCCAGTGGGGGGCTTAACGAGTATCTAACGCAAAAAGGCTCAACGGTAATTACCACAGGAATTAAGCTCGCCGACCTTGTGCGCCGTCCCGAGCTTTCCTACGAAGGTCTTGCACCCTTTGACAATGACCGCGAGGTCATGACGGCCGCGGAACGCGAGCAGGTTGAAATATCCATAAAATACGAAGGCTATATCCGCAGACAAAACAGCGGAATCGCCTCCGCCCGCAAAATGGAAAGCACGAAACTACCCGAGGACATCGACTATATGGCAATTAACGGACTGCGCATCGAGGCAAGACAAAAGCTCGCCTCAGTGCGTCCGTCCAATTTAGGTCAAGCATCAAGAATATCAGGGGTCAACCCGGCAGATATTACCGCGTTGATGATTTGGATGAAGAGAACCATTGAACCAAATGCACCCTAACTCTTTTCCCTATTTTTCAGCGAATAATAATACGCCTTCTCAAAAACCCTAAGCTTGCTGTAGCAATTCTCAAGCTCCTCATAAAGCTCAGGCAGACGCATTGCCCCGATACTTCCCACAGGTAGCGATTCGGCGAATTTCTGCTCGGCGTTTTCCATAATCAAGGACGCATCCTCATGCTGACCAAGCCTTGCAAAAGCCTTGCCTTGAACCAGCGCAGCTAAAAACCGATTAGCGGCATATTTCGGGGCGAAATCTGCAAGCAAGGCCGCCGCACCGTCAGGATTATTATTAATAAGCATATGCTCCGCCTCTATAATGCGCAATTCCTCGCCCTGCTGTTCCCAAAGAAGCTTTTTTTCGCCGAACAATGCGGCAAAATTCTCGTCCTTGATGTCAAGCTCAGCAAAAAGACTGTCATCAGACGACTTTTCCCTTGAGAGCATATCATAATTCGATAGAAAATAGCCCGCAGGGAGCTGCAAAACAGAGGAGAGGTACTCCAGCGTCTTGACGGACGGGGTCGCACTGTCGTTCTCTATCTTAGAAAGCATATTTCTTGTTATAAAGTCGCCAACGACCTCCTGTTGGGTCATTTGCTTCTCAAGACGGGTTTCTTTTATTCGTTGTCCTAATGTCATATGCACACCTTCTTGCATAGTAAATTTAATTTACAACCATTGTATCATAGTTATTTTTCTTTTGCAACAGCTTGACAAATGAAATTTTTTTGAATATAATGTAGGTAACTTAAATTTACATGGAGGTGTTCACGTGTTTGCTTGGTTTGATGCGCTTCCTGTCCTTTCAAAAATATTCGTTGTGTGCGCCGCTCCTGCAACTATTATCTTGGTGATTCAGACGATTATGCTGTTTTTTGGTCATGGCGGCGATGCGTCGCTGGAAAGTGACGTATCTGGTATTCATGACTTCGGCAGCCACGGTGCGGACTTCCATGCGGAGCTTAACGCACAGGATACAAGTATTCACGATACTGCCGATTTTGACGCAGCAGGCTTGCGCCTGTTTACAGTAAGAGGAATTTTCGCCTTTTTAGCCCTCGGCGGCTGGACAGGAGTTTTTTGCTTGGAAACAGGCATGAACCCTGTGCTTGCTATCTTTATAGCCTTTGTTGTGGGCGCGGCGTCTCTATATCTTCACGCTAAAATGATGCAATCTATGATGTCGCTTCAAGAAAGCGGAAATATTGACTATCGCAAAGCGTTAGGACGCAGTGCCAGCGTGTACCTGACAATCCCCGCAAGCGGCGGCGGTCAAGGCAAAATAAACGTCGAGCTGTCCGGCGCATTAGGCGAGTACTCAGCCGTTACAAATCAAAAACACGCCATAAAAACCGGAGCTATCGTCCGAATTGTTGACCTTATGGGCGATGTTTTTGTGGTTGAGCAGGATAAAATGTAATATCGGTTTTGTGGCGCATTTCAAATTGATACATTTTAATTACCGTAATTCAAATTAATGTAAGGGGTGAGTGTCATGGCTAAAAATGCAAGTTTGTATATTCGGACAGACCAAGAAACAAAGGATAACGCCGAAGCCCTGTTCTCAAGCTTTGGCATAACTGTAACTGATGCTGTAAACATGTTTTTAAAGAAGTCAATTATGGTTCACGGCTTACCCTTCGAGCTTAGGCAGGAAATACCCAACACTGAAACAATTGCCGCAATGGAAGAAGCCGATAGAATTAGCCGTGACCCCAGTGTAAAAGCTTACTCAGATGTTGACGAAATGATGAGGGAGCTGCTAGCGCATTAATTATTATTAATATGAGGAGTGAATATCATGCCGTTGCTTTCTTCTGGGTTAACACCATCCGCACTACTGGGCTTAATCATCATTCTGGCGGTCATAATTTTTCTATCTGGCTTTGTTCTGATAGCATCCCGTTACCGCAAATGTCCCTCGGACAAGATTTTGGTTATCTACGGCAAGGTTGGCTCAAACAAAGAGGGCGGCATCCGCAGTGCAAAATGTATTCACGGCGGCGCGGCCTTTATTGTGCCTATTATCCAAAGCTATCAGTATCTGGACCTTACGCCTATCTCCATCAGCGTTGACCTTCGCAATGCGCTGTCTCGCCAAAACATCCGAATTGACGTACCTTCACGGTTTACCGTTGGTATTTCCACTGAGCCGGGTGTTATTCAAAACGCCGCCGAGCGTCTACTAGGGCTGAAGCTTGCAGAGGTTCAAGAGCTTGCAAAGGATATTTTGTTCGGTCAGCTCCGTCTTGTGGTTGCCACCATGGACATTGAAGAAATTAACACAAACAGAGATAAATTCCTTGAAGCTGTTTCAATTAACGTTGAAAGTGAACTTAAGAAAATCGGTTTGCGTCTGATTAACGTCAACGTAACGGACATCTCCGACGAATCAGGCTATATCGAAGCTCTTGGTAAGGAAGCCGCCGCACAGGCAATCAACGATGCTAAGAAAAGCGTCGCCGAAAAAGACCGTGACGGTACTATCGGTCAAGCCAACGCTATGCGTGACCAGCGTATCAGCGTTTCAATGTCTAACTCAGACGCTGTTAAGGGCGAAAACGAAGCTAAAATCAATATCGCTAACTCAGACGCTATACGCCGTGAGCGTGAAGCCGAGGCACTGAGACGTGCCACCGCCGCAGAAAAGGTTCAAACCGCTAAAGCCTTAGAAGAAGCCTACGCCGCCGAGCAAATGGCGGAATCTGCCCGTGCCGCTCGTGAACAAGCGTCCATGGAGGCTGACTTGATTGTTAAGGCAGAGATTGAAAAGAGAACTATTGAAATCGCCGCCGAAGCCGAAGCTGAACAAAACCGCCGTATCGCTCGCGGTGACGCTGACGCTATATTTGCCCGAATGGAAGCTCAAGCCCGTGGTACTGAGGAGATTCTCGTCCGTCAAGCTGCCGGACTTATGAAAATAGTCGAAGCCGCACACGGCGATGTTAACGGCGCAGTACGTATGATGATTGCCGACAAGCTGGAAGAGCTTGTTAAAACCCAAGTGGATGCCATTTCTAATCTCAAAATCGATAAAATTACCGTCTGGGATTCAGGCGCACAAAAGGACGGCAAAAACGCCACCGCCGGCTTTGTGTCAGGCTTGATGCAATCCTTGCCGCCGCTTAACGACCTATACAAAATGGCGGGACTGCAAATGCCCGATGTTATAAACGTCGAGCCGAAGGAAGTGGCGGCTACGGTGGACGCACCTGCGAAGTAGGGGCGTTTTGCGGTGGACTGTGCATAATTGACTGTTGACATTTTTTGAATTTATAAATAAAGGGTGTCGTAGTGTAAGCTGAGGCACCCTTTTGTGTTTTACGAGAACTGTTACATCAATTTTTTAAGATTGGGGTAGATTATTTTGATTAGTAGAAAAATCATGTCGGCTTTCCTGTGTACGGCTTTCCTACTACTGCTATCGAGCTGTGTTCCCTCAACTACCCCTGACCCAGATGCTATACCAGAGACGCCTGACGTAGCAATATCGTCTGAAAGTCCTTCGCCGACATCAAGCACCAATAATAACCACACTTCTGTTTCAAAGGGCGAAATAGAAACAGGACTTATTTTTAATTCCGACACAGCGGCAAAAGGCACAGCCCAGATAGATTCATTTAATGACGGAGATTCGCCGTATTCTCAATTGCTTGTTACTTTAGGTGACGGCACTGAGCTTACCAAAATTTTTGACGGTGTATACTATCCAAGAATTTCAGTTGGAAATCTCGACGATGAAATTGATGACGAGATTGCAGTATTTCTTGAAGCTTTCGGCAGCAATTATGGCGGAGGAACAGCCATAGTATTAAAAATAAAAGAAAATGAAATTGTAGAATTGCATTCCCCATATGAAGCGACAAATGAAGATGGGTTTAGTTTTACAATAATTGACAAAAATTTGAACGATGGCGTTTTGATAGCCATTGATGGGTCACTAAAGCTTTATGAGTTTATTAAAGACGCCCCCTCCAGATATCTGTCAATGCGTCTGGATGGCAGTAACTGGCGTATTTTTTCTGCTGGATACGGCAACCCAATCAGCGGTGTGGAAGACGTCAATCCCGATTTACTTGATTTATATGGGTTTAATAGTTAAACTTCACACCACCTTCAATACCGTATTCGCTAGAAAACTAACCCATATTCGCAAGCAAATAAGTTCTTTCATTACAGCGTTTAAACTTGACAGTAAAATCTTTTGATTTTACTGTCTTTTTATGTTACTATATGTCTAATACCATTCGCAACTAAATCCGAAAGGGTGTATGTCAGTGAAGGAGCTAATTGTTGCCGTTAATGATGTCAAGCATAATTTAGAGGTTGTAAGGGAAAAGACCGCGGCTAAAATTATTGCGGTGGTCAAGTCTGACGCATACGGACTTGGCTTGCTGCAAATGACCCGTCTGCTCTACGAGCTGGGAGTTCGCTTTTTTGCAGTGGGTGAACCGAGAGAAGGTGTGCTTTTACGGGAAAACGGCTTTACTGACATTGACATACTTTTGCTTCGCTCAACCTCCGCCCCTGACGAAATTAACCTGATGCTGGATTTTAACATAATCGCCACAATCGGCAGTCAGGACGCAGCTATGGCACTGTCAGGCATTGCGGAAGCCCGAAGCACTGTGGCGTCAGCCCACATTAAAATCGACACTGGCTTTGGACGGTACGGCTTTCTCCCATCGGAGACTGAGAAGGTTACGGGAATTTATCGTTATATGCATTCCATCTCCGTGGAAGGGATTTACACTCAACTCGATTCCCACAAATCCCATAAGCGCGCGTTGGCGCAAACCGCCGTCTTTGACGAGGTGCTAAAAACACTGCACAGCCAGTCACTGGAAACAGGTCTAGTCCATGCGGTTTCCTCCACAATGCTATTTCGTTTTCGTGATTTGCCTCATTATGACGCAGTGCGAATTGGTGCGGCTATAGGCGGGCAAATAAAGGGCAAAACAGGGCTTAAGCATATAGGCTTTATCTCCTCCTCCATTACTGACCAACGGTGGATTCCGCAGGGTGCGGTGGTTTCGGGAGAAAAGGTGCACAAGTCTATGAAAGTCGGTATCGTTCCTGTGGGCTATGCTGACGGAATTGGCATACGCAAGCCAGTATTTACAAAGCGGGAGCTTCTCGCCGAATGCTACCGCAGACTGTTTTCCACAATGCCTCAAGCTCGCTTTTCAGATGGCAAAAGGGCGAAAATAATCGGGAGAATCGGTCAAAACCATCTGATAGTTGACATTTCCAAAAACGAAACCTCAAAAAAGGTAATCATCGTTGCAGACGCATTGTTTTGCTCAAAAATTATAAAGCGTTATGAGTAACACTCCCTTGCTTGACGCACTCAACTCTTACGCCCAAGCGGGCAGACATCGCTACCACATGCCTGGGCACAAGGGTCACATGCCCCACCCCTTTGACGCCGCCGCCCGCATTGATTTTACGGAGCTTGACGGCACAGGAAACCTCTACACTGAGGAAAACGGCGCAATTAGACATTCCGAAGCCTTAATGGCAAAGGTATACGGCGCAGAGGACTGCTTATACCTGACAGGGGGCGCAACCCAAGGCATTTTTGCCATGCTTGCGGCGGTTACAAAATCTGGCGAACGGGTTGCAATAGACAGAGCCTGTCACAAAAGCATATTCCACGCTATGGCGATGCTGGATTTACAGCCTGTCTACATCACCAGAAAACGGCTTTACCCCTTCGGAATAAATACCCCTGTTGATTCTGAAATACCTGACGGTGTCTCATGCGCACTTATAACCTCGCCCACATATTATGGAGTACTGTCAAGAGTACAGTCTGCAAAATGCCCCATATTGTACGACGCGGCTCACGGAGCGCATTTGCGCTTTACCAACGGCGTGATGCCTGATGCCGACATTTCAGTAATCTCAGCCCATAAAACCTTGAATGCCTTGGGGCAAGCCGCTTTCTTGCTGTGCAAGGCTGAATACAGCCAACGGTTACGGCATTTTACCAGCGTTTTCGGCACTTCCTCGCCGTCATACCCCATATTAGCGTCCCTAGACCAAGCGCAGGCGGACTTAACAGCGTCAGGTCAGGAGGCATGGGGAGCGGTGGCACGATTTGCGGATGGATTAAGGGCGAAATATCCTAATCTGCTAAACGGCGATATCTTCCCCATAGACAAGGGCAGACTTTGTTTGTTCACAGGCAACGGTTACCGTGACGCACTGCGCTTTGAACGGGAATTTAACGTCACCGCCGAAATGGCTGACGAGCTGAATGTAGTATTCATTCTGTCTCCTAATGACACTAGGGAGAGTATGGCGGCTCTTGAACGTGCCATCGCCTCAGTAAAAACGGAGCTACCCAAGCCGAAAATACTTGCGCCTCTGCCCTTGCCCGAGCAGGTGTGTTCGCCTCGAAACGCCCTGTTTTCAAGGAGTGTAGAGGTTTCGTTAGAGGATAGCGAGGGGCGTATTGCCGCTCGTCCTCTTGCGCCCTATCCCCCCGGTGTACCCGTTGTTGCACCCGGAGAAAAAATCGACAAAAAATATATCGAAATTTTGAAAAACTTATGTTATAATAACAGTGCAGATGTGCTAGAGGACTAGAAACCTCGGCGAATGCTGTAAAAATTTAAAGGTGGCGATACTATGAAAATGGTAATGGCAATTATTAATCATGATGACGCTCATGCTGTAATCTCAAGCTTGACAAAGGAAGGCTACCCTGTCACGAAGTTAGCCACCACAGGCGGATTCCTACAGGTGGGCAACACGACAATTCTCCTAGGAGTTGAAGATGACCGTCTCAAGGGCGCACTGGACATTATCGGTAAAAAATCTGTTTCACGCAAGCAGGTTATTTCCACTGCAACCGAAGCAGGACAGGGCTTTTATGCCGCAATGCCTGTTGAAGTATCCGTCGGCGGTGCGACTGTTTTCGTGCTAAACGTTGAGGAGCAGCATAGATTTTAGTGAGCGGAATTAATGATTTAAACGCACAGACCATAATTCTGGAGGCTCGCATTACTGCCTCACCTCGCCCGACTGGAAACGGTGTCACTTCTTTAGATGCTACACTGCTCAGTGCCGCGCGCGCACGCGCCTTTAAGGTTTTGGAAAAACCCACAGTCCTTGAGGGGCAGCATCCGGACAGTATTGAGTTTGACGGCAGTGTTACAACGGAGCAGGTTAAGCGTATTCGGGAAATGCGAGCCTCTGTGTACGTGCGTCCCTTTGAATGTGAAAGCAAGGTTTACATAATTCGTAACGCCCATGTGCTGAAAGAACCCGCACAAAACGCACTGCTTAAAATCCTTGAAGAACCGCCTAAATACGCAGTCTTCTATTTATTAACGGATTCCTCGGAAAAGCTTCTTCCCACAATACGTTCACGCTGTATCACTGAGCCTGTGGATGTGACCTTATCCGCCGAAGCCGTTGGAGACGGCGAGCTTGAGCGCAAGGTTCAGCTACTGCTGGGCGCGATAATCAAGCGCTCGGAACTTGCCTTTGCAAGTGTGCTGTTTGACTGGGTGTACATGAAAAAGGATACGTTTTCAACGCTTTTACAAATGCTGAAAACCACCTTCCATGAGGAAATGACGGTGAAAACCGTCACAGGCTTGTCCGCAGGCGCACTTATGGAAATCATTGACGCTATTGACGATATTCAGTTTCGCTTAGAAAGCAACGCCTTAGTTTCGGCTTGCTGCGGCAAGTTGTCCACGGTAATATCACGTCAGTGCTTTGGGTGAGAGTAATAAATATCATAATAACTACAAATGCTAAATTTAGCTTAATGGCTTTAGGAGTGATTTTTTGACACGTGTTGTCAGTGTCCGCTTTAAAAAGGTGGGCAAGCTATATTATTTTGACCCGGGCGAGCTGGAGCTTACAAAGGATACGCCTGTTATTGTTGAAACACAAAAGGGTGTTGAATTCGGCGAATGCGTCATGGAACCCAAAGAGGTGGAGGACGAAAAAATTGTTCCGCCTTTACGTAAGGTCGTCCGCATTGCCACAAAGGAAGACTTTAAGTCCATTGAGGACAACCACTTAAAAGAAAAAAACGCAATCGATACCTTTGTGAAAAAAATTACGGAGCATAAGCTGGAAATGAAATTTGTGGACGTCGAATTTACCTTTGACGGCTCAAAAATAGTCTTTTACTTCACCTCTGAAGGACGTGTAGACTTCCGTGACCTTGTGAAGGACTTAGCCAGTGTATTCCGAACAAGAATCGAACTACGTCAAATAGGGGTTCGGGACGAAGCGAAAATGCTTGGGGGTCTGGGCGTTTGCGGTAAACCCTTTTGCTGTTCAACCTTTTTAGATGAATTTCATCCTGTTTCCATTAAAATGGCAAAGGAACAGGGGCTTTCCTTAAATCCGACCAAGATTTCAGGCACTTGCGGACGGCTTATGTGCTGCCTGAAATATGAGCAGGACGCTTATGAGGACTTAATCAAAAACACCCCTCGTCAGGAAAGCATTGTTAAGACCGCCCAAGGGCAAGGCACTGTTACCGAGGTATCACTGCTACGAGGTAACTTGAAAGTGCGGCTAGACAGTGCCCCAGACCAGCCGCCCAAGGTTTTTCACAAAAGTGAGGTTAAGCTGATTCATTCGCCAAAGAACAACGGACGCAAGAATGACGACTCGCCGGAAGTTGAATAAATGATTCTTTTTGATACACATGCCCATTATGACGATGAACGCTTTGACCCAGACCGTGACGCTGTTTTGACGTCCCTTAAATCCGAAGGCGTTGAGCATGTCGTCAACCCCGGCTGTGACATAGCGTCTAGTCTAAAGGCGGCTAGCTATGCGGATAAGTACCCTTTTATGTACTTTTCTGCAGGAATTCACCCTCACGAAGCAAGAAATGCGGAGGAGGGTTATTTGAACATGCTTCGCAATTTGCTAAAAAGACCAAAATGTGTTGCCGTGGGCGAAATCGGACTTGATTACCATTATGATTTTTCCCCCAGAGATGTTCAGAAGCGGATATGCCGCGAGCAAATGTCCCTCGCTTCGGAGCTTAATATGCCTGTTATTTTTCACGACCGTGAGGCTCACGAGGATTCGCTGAATATGGTTAAGGAGTTTCCAAACCTTAGAGGCGTATTTCATTGCTACTCAGGCAGCGCAGAAACAGCCGCCGAGCTTATAAAGCGCGGCTGGATTATCGGCTTTACGGGAAGCGTTACCTTTAAAAACGCCCACAATCTTCAAGCCGTGGCGTCATATATCCCACTGGAGCGCATTATTATTGAAACAGATGCGCCCTACATGACCCCCCACCCCCGCAGAGGAGAGCGCAACGACTCCCGACTGCTGTACTTAGTTGCAGACAAACTAGCTGACCTTCACGGCATAACTGCCGACGAAGTGGCTCGGATAACTACAAAAAATGCGCTGGATTTTTATAGACTGTGAGGCTGAAACGTGGAAAAAAGCTTCGACTTTAAAAAAGACCTAAAAGAGCTGTATATGCCCAAGGCAACCCCCACACTAATTGACGTACCCGCGCTGCAATTTATTATGGTTGACGGCGCAGGCGACCCAAACGGCGGGGAGTACCCCAAGGCTGTTGCCGTGGTGTATGCGCTGGCGTATACCATTAAAATGAGCAAAATGGGTACATACAAAATTGACGGCTACTTTGACTATGTGGTTGCCCCCTTGGAAGGGCTTTGGTGGATTACGGACGAAGATTTCAGCTTTGAAAAACGTGACAACTGGCTGTGGACATCCATGATGGCACAGCCTGACTTTGTAACTGCCGATGTTTTTCAATGGGCAAAGGCAGAGGTTAAGCGCAAGAAGCCTGAGCTAGATTGCAGCAAGGCACGGCTTGAGGGTTTTACGGAAGGACTGTGCGTCCAAATGATGCACCACGGACCATATTCCGAAGAGCCTGCAAACGTTGAGCTAATGCACCGCTTTATGGCGGAAAAGGGGTATAAGGACGATACCGGAAATCACCGAAAACACCATGAAATATACCTCTCAGACCCTCGGAAGGTACTTCCCGAAAAAATGAAAACCGTTCTTCGGCATCCGGTGTCACCAGTAACCGACCATGGTTCTTACTAAGTATACAATTCTCGAATAGAGATTTAGTATTATACTAATTGTATTGGCTTAAGGAGGTTTTTCGCATGACCTTTCATCCGAACGGAGCGTTTCTGTATATAATTGTAGGAATAATCATCGTTTTTGTTCTGGCGCAGTCTGTCTACTTTTTGCTAAGAGCATGGAAGCGGGCAAAAGTACTGGGAATCGAGCCATCCACCCTTAAGAAAACCGTTGCAACCAGTGCTGTGTTCACTATCGCCCCCGCCGTGGGTATTCTTCTGGGAGTTATTACCCTGTCTAAGTTTTTAGGCTTTCCGCTTCCTTGGTTAAGGCTTAGCGTTATCGGTGCGCTGACCTATGAGCTTGCGGCGGCAACCACTGCGGCCAATGCCGTGGGCGCAAGTATCGCCGAAACAGTGACCGACCCCAAGACGTTTTCTGCTATCGCATGGGTAATGACGTTGGGTATTATGCCAAGCCTAATTTACGTCGCCTTTGGCTTGAAGAAAATTCAGAGCGGCGTTATTAAAATTAAAGAAAGCAACAAGGCATGGGGCGACATTTTTATGACGGCTCTGTTTCTTGGTATGATTTCAGCCTTTCTCGGCATGATTTTTGCAACGGTTTCCGAGGGCTTAGTGGGCTGGATTCCTGTGTTTGTTATGCTTGCCTCCGCTGCTCTTATGAGCATTTGCGGCCTGCTTGTCAAGCTATTTAAGCTGAAATGGGTGGAGGATTTCGCCTTACCTATCAGTATGCTTGGAGCGATGGCTCTGTCGATTCCCATTACAAGCCTTGTAACGGCTATTGCTTAAGGGAGGTGCATGTATGAATACTAAGGAATATTATCAAGAAACCCATCGAGTTGGGCGGATATGGCTTGCTATGGCAATCACGCTGCTAACCTGTGTGCCTGTTGCCATATGCCTGTACTACGATGCATGGCCCGGCTTTGCGCCTGTGCTAAAGGGCTTACTAGGAGTAGCTCCAATCTTTTGGACTGTTGGCGCAATCGAGGTTTTGACGTATACGCCAATGCTAGGCTCGGCTGGCTCATATGTGGGCTTTATAACGGGCAACCTCACAAACTTAAAAGTGCCCTGCGCAATTAACGCCATGGATTCAGCCAAGGTGGAGCATGGTTCGGAAAAGGGCGAAGTAATTTCCACCATTGCCATTTCTGTTTCGTCAATCGTCACAACCATTATAATTTCTCTCGGAGTTGCTCTACTTTCAAGCATTGAACCAATTTTGCAGTCCGAGCTGTTACAGCCCGCCTTTGCAAACATTTTGCCCTCACTTTTCGGAGCGTTGGCGGTGGTTTACGTCTCGAAAAACTGGAAAATAGCCATGGCACCGTTGATTTTTATGATTGCGCTGTTTATTCTCGTGCCGTCCCTTGCGTCCTCCGTGGGGATTCTGGTGCCCGTCGGCGCGCTGATTTCAATCGGCGTTGCAAGGAT
Organism: Oscillospiraceae bacterium; assembly: GCA_031546715.1. Classification (GTDB taxonomy): domain Bacteria; phylum Bacillota; class Clostridia; order Oscillospirales; family UBA929; genus JAVBKA01. Next base: position 21,307 of record JAVBKA010000036.1, read on the forward strand.
TCTTTTCAAAAAAGGTATGCTGAAGGGGTGATGAAATGCCCGTAATTATCGCACTATGCGTTATAGTGCTGGTTCTGCTGCTGATGACACTTAATGCCCTTCGCTTTACACCCAAAAAGGCGAAGCCTGTTCAACCAATGCCTGTGGATATTAAGTTTCCATATATTGACCAACATTTGAGCAAGATGATACGCTGCAAAACCGTCAGCGGTAGTGATGAAAATCTGGAGGCTGAATTTGAACGCTTCCGTGAGCTTTTAAAAGAGCTGTACCCCAAGGTGCACGAGGTCGCCCCGCCGAAAAGATTGGGAGACAGCGGGATTTTGTTCTGCATTAAGGGCAAATCAAGGGATAAATCTGTAGTTTTAATGTCACATTATGACGTTGTACCTGCCGATGCCAACGCATGGGAGAAGCCGCCCTATGACGGCATCATCGAAAACGGCATAATTTGGGGCAGAGGAACTCTTGACACAAAGGCGACCCTCTGCGCTGTTATGGAAGCCACAGAAGCCTTGCTATCACGAGGTTTTGAGCCTCAAAACGATATTTACCTTGCATTCTCGGGAGACGAAGAAATTACCGGAGCCTCAGCCCCCGCAATCGTAGATTATCTCTATGACAGCGGAGTCCGTCCAATGCTGGTGCTTGACGAAGGCGGCGCAGTGGTCACAGGTGGCTTTCCGGGGGTTACTGTCCCCGCTGCAATGATTGGCACAGGGGAAAAGGGCAGGCTAGACGTTACCCTCACGGCAAAAAGTTCAGGAGGTCACGCCTCTATGCCACCTGTACATACCGCCTTGGGGCATGTAGCAAAGGCTGTTGCCGATATTGAAAAGCGTCCCTTTCCGCGAAGAATTTCACTGCCCGTTATTCAAATGTTTGACAATTTAGGACGTCACTCCACTTTTGGGTACAAGCTTATTTTTGCAAATCTGCATGTTACCGCTTCAATTTTGGACATGATCTGCAAAAGGAAGGGCGGCGAGCTTAACGCCATGGTTAGAACCACATGCGCCGCAACAATGGCGACAGCCAGCCCCGCGGTCAATGTCCTGCCGCCCGCCGCCTCCGTCAGCCTGAATCTGAGGTTAATGAATGCGGACAGTATTGACATTGCAAAAAGGTATCTTAAAGCCGTCATAAATAATGACGGCATTGAAATAACCGAGCTTTACGGCATGAATGCATGTCCCATTTCAGAGGTCAGCGGCGACGGTTGGGACTGCCTGTGTACCGCAATTGGGCAAACGTGGGAGGGTGCGGTGATTTCTCCGTATCTGATGATGGCGTGCAGTGATTCCCGCCATTATACGAAAATCAGCAAAAATGTGTACAGATTTTCGGCAATGGAGCTTTCATCTGACGAACGGAAGCTAATTCATGGTCATAATGAGCGAATCCCCGCCGCAAAGCTTGTCAAAACCGCGGAGTTTTATATAAGGCTTATTAATTCATTACAAAAAGTGTAATAAAGGAGAAGTATAATGTCGTTTTTCAGCCGAACCCTTGCATTTGCGCTAGTACTGGTGATTATTGTAGGGGGTTTGTCAGGGTGCGCCGCGCCAAAAGCCATGGGGGTTTTGCAGACCTCGCCACCTATTTTTGACGGAAAAGAAGGCTATCATCTGATAGTAGTTAGCGGAGAACCTGAGGGCATAGCGGCGGCACTGTCTGCGGCAAGGCTTGGGTTAAAAACCTTGCTGATTGAAAAAGGCGACGCTCTCGGTGGACTTATGACCCTTGGCGGGCTTAATTTTCTTGACATGAACAATAACTCAATGCAAGAAATTATTACACGCGGTATATTTTTTGAGTTTTATAACGAAGTCGGCAACGCATACGACATTGAACATGCCAAAAAATGGTTCTTAGAGCGCACCAAAGCCGAGCCGAATTTAACGGTTATGCTGAACACTAACTGCACCGGTCCGATTATGGACGGTAACACAGTAGTAGGCGTAAACGCTGAACTGCAAGACGGCACAACTCAAGCCTACAGAGCACTGTCGGTTGTGGATGCCACTGTTGACGCAGACATTGCCGCCGCCGCCGGAGTGCCGTACACCGTAGGCGCAGAGGACTATTCTTTGTCAAACGCCATGCAAGGCGTGACCTTAATTTTTGAGCTGTCGGGCGTAAACTGGAAAGAACTTCGGGACGCGCTAAAGGATAATTCCACCGCAAAGTCCGCATGGGGCCTTGGAAAAGAAGCCGCCAACTATGTGTCTGTGGATGGAAACATGCGCCTTCGTGGTCCAAACATTGCACTGCTTGATAACGGCAATGTTTTGCTAAACTGCCTGCAAATTTTCGGCGTAGACGCCATCGACGAAGTGTCATATCAACATGGCATTGACCGCGGAATTGCGGAGCTACCTCATATTGTAGCGTTTATGAGAGAGAACTTCCCCGGATTTTCTAACGCTGAGATGTACGCCACCTCCCCAAGACTTTATGTCCGTGAAACAAGGCACATTCAGGGCGAGTACAGGCTTACAATTACCGATGTTTTAGAAAACCGCGACCAATGGGACAGAATCGGTCACGGCAGCTATCCGGTAGATATTCAATCAACCAACCCTCAGGATTCGGGAAATGTCATCGGTGCGCCGGAAATGTACAGCATACCCTTTAGAAGCCTAGTACCGCTTGAGGTTGACGGACTATTAGTTGCAGGACGCAGTGCCTCCTTTGATTCGCTCCCTCACGGCAGCGCACGGGTTATCCCTATCGGAATGGTCAGCGGTGAGGCTTGCGGCGTTGCAGCTGCATATTCCGCGGCGCATGACATTTCTTTCAGAGATATTTCAAAGGACAAAACTGCAATAGCGGCAATACAAGCTCAGCTTGTTAAGCAGGGCGCATATTTAAAGGAATTCACAGAAAAAAAGACCGAAGCAATGAAGCATTGGTCTTATAACGGCGTTGCGGTTATGCGTGAACTTGGAATGGCGTTCGGAGGTTATGAAAACGACTACCGTTTAGACGAAAAAATTCCTAATCGCTGGGCATTGCAAATTAAACTTAACAGCATGATTAAGCTTGCCAACAGAGAAAACGGCGGCGCAATATCCGTCTCCGAAATCACCTTAAGCGACGACGTGGTCGAAGTGTCCGAGCTTTTAATTGCAGCCGAGTGGGCAGTGGAGCTTTCCAATAAAGAACCCCAAAAGCCTTGGGGGCAGCGCACTCCAGAGGTTGCAATAGAGTATTTGGTTGAGAATAAGGTAATATCTGCGGAGAATAAGTCAAGGTTTACCGATTATGCCGCAACTGCGACATATGGTCAGCTTTACAGCGTGTTGGGCGCAGTGTATGGTATTTTGTTGGAGGCGAAGCCTGCGGCGTAGGGAAAACATTGTCTTGTTTGGCTTGATTTTATTGCTCAGGGACTGGACAATTTCGGTATTTTAATTGCCCGCGTCGTGGTATTCCCAGCGACTGGATTCGGACATAAAAACGAGGTCGCCAGTTAATCTGACGACCTCGTAAGCTTTGAAGCTGCTTTTTAATTTTTTGGCACGCCCGGGGCGACTCGAACGCTCGACCTACTGCTTAGAAGGGTGTGTGAACGCCTTTTGCACTTTTTTGCAAGTTGTAATAAGTTCTGATTTTTCAAGTCTTTTAAGTCGTTGATATTTCGTAACCTTCATTCTTTTTTCGTGGTTTCTTTTGAAAACAAAGAACAAACAATGAACAAGATAGGATGCTATACGTTATTGCGTACCAGTGCTAAGTCAATAGCTTCGGCTGCTGCTTAATCAGCAGATCGGATTTGATGAGCATATATATTTGTCGTAGTGCTTGCTTTTGTATGCCCTAATCTGCTAGCTACAGTCCTAACATCTACACGAGCAGCAATCATGCACTAAGGCACACGTGTGCCTTAGTGCATGAATATTCGCATCCGGCAAGCTATGCCTCTTCAAAAACTTATCAAACCATTTAGGCAGGGTGTCAGGGTGCATTGGGACGCCATTCCATGATGTAAAAAGCCTGTCATTACTATTCCATAATTCCCCTATTTTTAAGCGCTCCTCAGTTTGCCAAACCTTATAAACCAATAGTATATCCATCAACCTCTGTGAAAGCTTTATTACTCGTTGAGAGCTTTTGTTTTTAGGCTCTTTTGTGATTATGCCTTGTTTGGGGATATATTGGCTTGAACGCTTCACGGCAAGTAGACTGCTGTTGAAATCAATATCTTTCCACTCTATCCCCAGCATCTCGCCTTTACGAATACCTGTATAGAGTAGAATATACACCATTGTCTTGTATTGGATAGGCTCACCATCTAATGCATTTAGCAAAGCCGCAGCTTGGACTTCGTTCAAGTTGACGGCTTCTTTTTGTTGAACTTTGGGGGGCTTAACTTTCAGAGGAGTGACGGGCAAAATCCCCCACAAAACAGCAGTATTCATCATGCTAGATAGCAACACATGATAATGGTGAATCGTGCTATCTGATAATTTTCCACCTGTACGTTTATTCATACCATCTTCCTGCAAGTTGTTATATAGTTCTTGAAAATGTAACGGCTTGAGCTTGTCCATCCGAAGATGACCGAGCGCCTGTTCCGCCCGTTTCCACAAAGCTCTGTACTCATCTTCCCAAGAGCGGAGAGACACAGATGTTTCCAGAGGTATAGCGTATGCTGACGCCCGAATACCTCCAAGCCGTGCCGGACAGGATGGTAGCGCTGTACGCAAAAGCTGAGGCGGATATTCTCGCCGACATGGCACGGCGCATCAGCGGGTACAACATGTTTATCCCTGCCGCGCAGCATCAGCTTGATAAACTGGTTGAAATGGGCGGTGTACGTGAGGATATTATCGCCAAGCTTCGGCAATTGACAGGCAAAAGTCGCACAGAAATGGCAGACATCATGCGTGAGGCTGGCATGGAGGCTATTCGAGCTGACGATGCTATCTACAAAACCGCAGGAC
>JAVBKA010000099.1:0-6238 GCA_031546715.1 Oscillospiraceae bacterium
CTTTCAAAATGGCAGGCGATGAGCGCAGGTGCTTTAAAAGTTCCTGTTGTTCTCCGTGTGTCCGTCGGCTCAAAGTACGGCGCGCAGCACGCTCAGGACTGGACATCGCTGACTACTCACATTCCGGGGCTAAAGGTAGTGTTCCCAGCCACTCCGTATGATGCTAAGGGATTGATGAACGCTGCATTAAACGGCTCAGACCCTGTGGTTTTCTTTGAATCACAAAAGCTGTACGATATGGGGGAAATGTTCCACGAGGGTGGCGTTCCAGAGGAATATTACGAGGTTGCCATCGGCGAGCCTGACATAAAGCGTGCTGGAAAAGACGTAACAATTCTTTCCGTCGGCGCATCATTATATCCTGCACTTGAGGCGGCTGATTTGCTGCAATCAAAGCATAATCTTTCCGCAGAGGTTATTGACGCCCGCAGTTTAGTGCCGTTTAACTATGAAAAGGTCATTGAATCTGTTAAAAAGACAGGCAGAGTGGTCTTAGTTTCAGACGCATGTGAGCGCGGTGCACATATTAACGATGTCGCCAGAAATATAACAGAAATGGTGTTTGACTATCTAGATGCACCACCGGTAGTTGTTGCCGCGCCGAACGTTATTTGTCCGTGCCCTGAGCTTGAGAGCTATTATTATCCGCAAGCGGGCTGGATTTTAGATGCTATTAATGAGAAAATATTGCCGCTTCAAGGTCATACAGCGAAAATGAATTTCACAACACTTGAGAAAATCAGAAGAGAAAAACAGGGTATCTAAGAATTGACGTTTAAGCCAAATAACAATTTCAGAGTATTCACGAAAGGAAGATTTTTTTGAAAACTAAAGCAGTAAGACTGTATGGAAAAAATGACCTTCGCTTAGAGGAATTTGAACTTCCTGCAATTAAAAGCGATGAAATCTTGGCAAAAATTATCTCGGACAGCATTTGTATGTCCAGCTATAAGGCGCAAGCCCAAGGAACTGACCATAAGCGTGTTCCAAAGGATATCGCCCAAAACCCTGTAATAATTGGTCACGAATTTTGCGGTGAGCTTGTCGAAGTGGGCGAAAAATGGAGCGGACAGTTTAAGGCGGGGGATAAATTCTCCATTCAGCCTGCCATAAATATGCCTGAAAATGTCTACGCCGCCCCAGGGTACAGCTTTCAGTACATCGGCGGAGACGCGACCTATGTTATTATTCCCGCTGTAGTTATGGAACGGGGATGTCTGCTGCCTTACAAAGGCGAAGCGTTCTATCATGGCTCACTTGCCGAGCCGATGAGCTGCATTGTCGGTGGTTATCATGTTAATTATCACACCACACCAGGCAGCTATACCCATGAAATGGGCATCGTCGAAGGCGGAAAAATGGCACTTTTAGCAGGTGTCGGACCAATGGGGCTTGGCGCAATCGACTATGCCTTGCACTGCGACCGTAAGCCGAGCTTGCTTGTGGTAACAGACATTGACGAGGCTCGTTTAGCAAGAGCCTCTGTGCTGTATTCGCCAGAAGAAGCCGCAAAAAATGGCGTTGAGCTTAAATATGTGAACACAACCAAGCATGAAAATGCTGTCGCACACCTAATGGAGCTTTCCGGCGGCACAGGATATAACGATGTTTACGTTTTTGCGCCGGTTGCGCCAGTAGTTGAACAGGCTGACGCAATTCTGGGTTTTGACGGTTGCCTTAACTTCTTTGCAGGTCCTACAGACCCAACATTTTCAGCTAAATTCAACTTCTACTCTGTTCATTATAACGCTACCCATGTTGCAGGCAACAGCGGCGGAAATACTGAGGACATGGTGGAGTCGCTGGAGTTAATGGCAAGCCATCGTATCGACCCATCAGCCATGATTACCCATATAGGCGGACTTGACGCTGTCATTGAGACCACCCTGAATCTGCCTAAAATTCCAGGTGGAAAAAAACTCATTTATAATCAAATCTCCATGCCGCTGACAGCTATTACCGACTTTGAGGCAATGGGTAAGGACAATGCTATGTTTGCTAAGCTTGCCGAGCTGACCTCGCAAAACAAGGGATTATGGTCAGTAGAATGCGAAAAATATTTGCTTGCAAATGCAAAACATATATAGGGGAATGTGCGACAATGAACACAATTGAGAGCATTATTGAAGCCCGCCAAAAAGGTGAAAAAAACGGTGTTTTGCCGAGAGTGCGAATTGACAACGAAAAAATCAGCTTGGATTTTAACCACCGTTCAGGACGGCTAGGCGGTAAAATTGCTGTTGTAACAGGCAGTGCCCAAGGCTTTGGAGAGGGGATTGCCTCCGAGCTTTTAAAGCACGGCAGCTACATGGTGTACGCCGACCTTAACCTTGAGCTTGCCGCAAAAAATGCCGCAAATGCCAACGAAACCTACGGAGCAGGCACGGCAATCGCCGTCAAGTGTGATGTTACAAGCGAAGCCTCGCTGTCTGAGCTTATGAAGCAAACCGTGGAGACCTTCGGTGGACTGGATTTATTTGTGTCAAATGCGGGAATTTTAATCTCAGGTTCTATAGAAGATTTGACATTGGAGAGCTTTGAGCTTGTTACCAAGGTGAATTATACAGCTTATTTTCTTTGCGCCAAGCACGCCTCAAGAGTAATGAAGCTGCAACGCCAGTACAACCCTAATGCGACGGCAGATATTATTGAGATTAATTCAAAGTCAGGACTTGAAGGCTCAAATAAAAACTTTGCGTATGCGGGGAGCAAGTTCGGCGGTATTGGGCTGACCCAGTCCTTTGCTAAGGAGCTTGTGGAATTTGGCATTAAGGTAAACGCAATTTGTCCGGGAAATTACTTGGAAGGACCACTCTGGACGCACCCTGAGAAAGGGCTGTTTGTTCAGTATTTAAAGGCGGGAAAAGTCCCAGATGCGAAAACCATGGAGGATGTTAAGCGTTTCTACGAAGCCAAAGTCCCAATGAATCGCGGATGTTACCCTGTGGACGTAGCGCGGGCAATACTTTACTGTGTAGAGCAAACATATGAAACAGGTCAGGCAATTCCAGTCACCGGCGGGCAGAACATGTTGTCATAATGTGCATGGGGAGGTTAGGTTGAAAAAACGACCTAACCTCCCATTGGATAGTTTGTAATCAAAGCAGCTTATTATTTCTCCGGCGAGAAGTTTAGCTGCTAATAATAATGTCGCCGGAGAAATGGTTGCTTAATATGCAGGAATTGATAATCGGCTTAAACGCACCATCAAAAGCCCAGCGGTTGGACGCGCTTTATAACCTAAAGCGTATGCTTGACGAGGGTGCAATTGAAAAGCCTGTTACAGGCAATGACGTAAATAATCACATTCACACCACGTATTCATTTTCTCCATACTCACCGACAAAGGCTGTTTGGATGTCCTACATGGCGGGGCTGTGTACCTCGGGAATTGTTGACCATGACTCTGTTTCTGGTGCGGAGGAGTTCATAGAAGCAGGAGAAATTATGGGATTTCCCACAACAGTCGGATTTGAGCTTAGAGGGACACATACAGGCACAAAGCTCGGGAACCGTCGGACAAACAACCCCGACCAAGATGGAGTGTCATACTTAACCTTTCATGGTGTGCCTCATAACTGCCTCGATGATGTGAAAAAACTGCTAAAGCCTATCAATGAGGCGAGAGGTAAGCGCAACCGTGAAATGGTTGACCGCATTTTGCGTACAGACCTATGTACCACTGCGGGCATTACCCTTGACTATGACAAAGATATTTTGCCATTATCGCAATGCGCCGACGGCGGTTCTGTAACTGAACGGCACTTGCTGTATGCTCTTGGGCTTAAGCTTATTGAAAAACTGGGTAAGGGAGAGAGCTTGGTTCAGTGCCTTAAGAAGGCTATTACAATTTCCGAGAATGTAGAAAAGCAACTTAGTGATACCAAGAACGCTTTTTATGAGTACGACCTGCTTGGACTTTTGAAAGCTCAGCTCGTCAGTCAATTTTACGTCCCCGCAGGAATAGAGGACTGCCCAACCATAGATGCACTTCGCCAATTTGCTGATGACCATGGCATAATAGTCACTTATCCGTATTTAGGCGACATTGTAAGCTCAGTAACTGGCGATAAAAAAGCGCAGACCTTTGAGGACAGCTTTTTAGATGAGCTTTTCGAGATTCTAAGTGACTTAAAGTTTCGGGCTATATCCTATATGCCGTCAAGAAATACTATGGAGCAGCTAATCAGACTCAGGTCGCTTTGCCAGAAATATCAAATGCTGCAAATCAGCGGTGAGGATATCAATTCGCCAAGACAAAGCTTTATATGCATGGCTCAGCGCGACCCAATGTTTGCCAATCTTTACGACACCACTTGGGCACTTATCGGGCATGAAAAAACTGCCAGTATTGACAAAATTAGCGGATTTACTGCGATGAATAAACCGCTGGAAGAAAAAATTGCTTACTTCAAAAGTAAATCTGGAAGAGCTTAACAAAAAGCCGTCCTCAATTATTGCAAAATAATTGAGGGCGGCTTTTTGACATACTAAGAAATATGTGCTATTATCAGTCTCAAGCTTTTAACACAAGCAGACTTTTTTGACAGGCAGATGAACATATTGACATATGAACGTATACTTCCAGCAACATTTTTATCCCGACCGAACCGCTTTATTGCAAATATTTTAGTCGATGGTAAGCTAGAGGTCTGTCATGTTAAGAATACAGGGCGGTGCAAAGAACTGTTATTGCCTGATTCTGCTATTTATGTTCAAGAAGCGGCAAATCCCTCGCGCTTAACGAAATACGACCTAATTGCAGTGCAAAAAGGCCCACGCCTAGTCAATATTGACAGTCAAGTGCCGAATAAAGTGTTTCGTGAATGGCTAGAGAACAGCGGTTACATTGAAGGTGTTACGCTAATTAAGCCCGAAGCGGTTTATGGTGCGTCAAGGCTGGATTTTTACGTCGAAGCGGGGAGATGTAAGTTGTATGCGGAGGTAAAGGGTGTTACGCTTGAAGAAAACTCCGTTGCAATGTTTCCCGATGCGCCGACGGAGCGAGGGATAAAGCACATCCATGAGCTTTGCAACTGCGTTAAAGCAGGCTTTGAGGCGATGCTGGTTTTTATAATTCAAATGGAAGGTATAGATTGCTTTATCCCAAACGATAGAACCCATGCGGAGTTTGGGCAAGCACTTAAGTACGCTAAGGAGCAGGGCGTTAAGCTGATGGCTCTAAGCTGTGAGGTTACAAAGAACAGTATTACTGCAAAGGATTTTGTAGAAGTAAAAGTGTGAGCGGTCGTTAATTTGTACGTTACTTTTTTGCCGAGCCGCTGAAAACATTAGTGTTAAGGTCTGTATCCTCTTTTTTTATGACTTTGTACGCTGTTAAAAACAGTATTTTGACGTCTAAAACAAAAGACAAATGCTGAACGTACCAAATATCTAGCAGAAACCTCTCGTCCCACTCAAGGTTGGAGCGTCCGTTTACCTGCGCTAATCCAGTTAGACCAGGTAGCACGTCATGACGTGTGCGCTGTTCTGGGGAGTAGTGGGGCAGATACTGCACAAGTAGCGGTCGGGGACCGATAAAGCTCATTTCGCCCTTTAGAATATTAATAAGCTCGGGCAGTTCGTCAAGGCTGGTAGAACGTAGCCATTTTCCGAACTTTGTAAGCCTGATTTCGTCGGGCAAAAGTTCGCCCGATTCGTTACGCTGGTCAGTCATTGTGCGGAACTTAAGAACAGTGAATATTTTTTCCTTGTAGCCAGGACGCTGTTGCTTAAAAATAACTGGCGAACCAAGCTTCGTTCTAACCAGAATTGCAACCACAAGCAACACTGGAGACAGAAGAATTATGGCGAAAAATGCACATATGACATCTAAGAAGCGTTTAAAAAATTTTCTGTACATCATTACCTCCAACTGTCTGCTTTTGAGAATTGCCAGTAATTATATGAGTATTAGTTTTGCTTAGTCGGTAATGCTTATATTACTTTAAAATATGCCTTATGTCAACAAATTATGTTTTTAGCGCAGGAAGACGTTGACATAATCCAAAAAGTACTATAGAATATCAGAGGCTTGTTGTATTTTGTCTTTTTTAGGCAAACTACAGAACGCGGGGGAGTGATGACGTCTGCAAAAACGTAATATATTTAACACATTTGTAAAGCTGCTTTTGGATTGCATCTTCTGCTGGCTTAGTTGGTTTGGCGCAATTTTCCTCTTCACATATTTGTTCAAAACTGATGTGTATACGCTTGCATTCATATATAAATATTTCTG
>JAVBKA010000114.1:0-19076 GCA_031546715.1 Oscillospiraceae bacterium
TCGGAAATATTACATTTTATGCAAGGATAGTCTGCCTTAAAAGCGTATTCACGAACGCCAATGCCAAGAGCGGATGCGCATTTGTCAGCAACGTTTGAAAGTTTTGCCGTTGTTACAAATAATCCTTTTACCTCACGGTTACTGCATAGAGCTTCGTTTTCCATTTGAAAGGCAATTATTGAGCCGTACAATTGAAAAATGTGTTTTTCATGAATGGTTTTATCCTTTGCCCAGCGTTTGCACTGAATTATGTATACTTTTTTTCCATTATCGGCAATTAAATCTCTACCTCGGTCTTCTAGTCTATCGATTGCTCCTGAATATCTAACAGAGAATCCTTCTTGCTCGTATCTGTGACCAATAAAACGCTCGTATTCTATACCAATCATCCAATTAGACTTACTATGTGAAGTTCTATACTTATCTAGTGCTTTTTGATATTTTTCAGCAGTTGACAATTTGTTGTAGTCTGCAAGGCTTAGCCAATGTTTTAAATTGTCGTATTCTGAATCTGGGGTTTCGTTTTGCTCGACAATCATTTTAACGTCCTCAGCGGTAATCTCTTTGTATTCTTCCAGCCAAGGGAAAAGTTTTTCGTATGCTGATAACTGATATTTATACATGCGCATTTCTTTGTTTATTGCTTTATTTTCTGATGCGAGGGATTTTATTTTATCTGCCGCCTTAATCGCTGGTGGCGATTTAAGCCTGAAAAAATCAGCTATTTTTTCGTCAAGCGTGTATTGGTATTCGGATAGCATTAAAGCGAGCCACGGGGCGCATTCAATTTGTTGAGAGATGATTTTGTATAAGGTGTCAATTTCGTACTGAATCTGTTTTTCGTTTAGTGCTATTTGATTTTCAACATTACGAAGATTCGCTTCCTTATCTTGTAGAGAATTTCTGCGATTTTCAAGAAAAGATATATCATGATTAAGTTTAGAGTTTGATTTTTCTAATGCATGAATAGTATTACTTGAATTAGTTTTTAATTCGGCAATCTCTCGTTGATGCTCAATTTTTAGGTCGTTTTGCTCCTGCTCAAGCTTATCTAATTTGTTTTTCCAAACAATTTCGCTATCGGTTGTATTGGTGTTTTTTTTACTTTGTTTATTATCTGGCGAAAGAAAATCTTTTACCATGTAAAAAAGCAATGCGCAAGAAAACATGATTGCAAAGCATATGTTTTGTGACAAATTTAGGTATGTACAGAATTCTATTATCAAACTCATAAAAAGTCCAATGCCAAAAAATCTTAAAAACAATTTTCCTAAAACTTCGCCTAATTTATCCATCAATTTTACCGCCTCTGGGAGAACCAATAAAATGCATATGCTTACATTTCATATCCTTATTGATCCTATATTTAAAGTCACTACAAGTGCATGACGCAGTAGTTACTGTGTAAATATCGCCTTTTGAACCTTTTACGAATTTAGCTCCTGATTTGTCATGCCCTGTAAGAGTAAGCGAAATATCTAAACTACTAAGTAAGCGTTTATGGTTTTCATTAATTTTCCACCAATTAGCCCTTGCTTTCATAGGCACACCTCCATAATTTTACTGTAATTATCATAATATTACATATTATTGGCAACGTCAACAATTTTTGTGTATGTGTTAGAGGGTTCTTTGTATCAAAGCGCAACATAACACCGCCCGAGCGGTAACTTGGGCGGTTGTGGGAGGGGGTGAAACGAGATGGATGATCACGACGAAATAGATCGCTTCGTAAAAGACATTTTTAAGCAATGCCAGCAACGAGGTTTTTCTATAGGACAGGTAAAGAAACTAGGAGCGGTGTTTTATGATGCTTGTCAAGAGGAAGTTGACAGAGCTGAGGATAATACAAAGTATCAAACGGACTTAATATCACGAGATAAATAATCAAGATATTCTTTGTATGCGTCTTCGTAAATTTTCCATACTCTTCCGGAAGTTATAGGTTTTTCGAGCGTTTCACTTTTTGCCTTAGTGAATATGATTGCGAGGTCATGAGCGCGAATTTCCTTATCCATTTCTGCACCCCCTTTCGAGGGTAGCATATCAAAGTTAGACAAAAAACGCAACCAAAAGCCGCCCGAGCGGTTACTCGGTCAACATGGAGGTGACTTAATGCTACACGACCCATGGCTGCTATTTTCAGCAGCTGCCGAATACATCGGCGTTAAAGAGCGAACACTTCGCTCTTACAGCGATAAAAAGAAGATACTCTCATATGGCGGTGGGCGGGGCAAGAAAAACGGTCTCATACGCTTTAAGCAATCTGACTTAGATGCATATTTGGAAAGCATTAAAAATGAAGTTAAGCCTCCTTGTTTGGTAGGTGTTAAGGTAAACAAAGTCGCTAAAAAGTCTAGCGGTACTATCGAGAGGCTGCGACCTAAGGAAAGAGATAGGTCAGCTGGATAGAGCTTGTAATCAGTATATAAAAAAGGAGGTACACACCGTGAGACTATATGCAGTCATCGCAATCTACGCCCTCGTGGCAGTCGCCTTCTACACTGGATATGAAATCTATTTAAACCTGCGGGAGTGGATGCGTGAGCGTCGGTTTAAGCGCAGTAGATACATCGGGAGGTAGGTAGTATGTCAATATTCCGCTGTCAGAAAGAATGTATATCACATGAGCACAAATAAAACGGGTACCGGCATGAGTCGAGTTTGGACGTTAATCTGTGACGGCTGCTGCCAATATGAAGCATTCGGCGACCTTATGGATTTGGTGGCGTTTAAGAAAGCGCAGGGCTGGGCGAGTAGGCGCATAGATTTTGAGTGGCGGGATTATTGCGCCGATTGCAAAGATCTATCATTTGAGGAGGAATAGGATATGGATGCAGCTTTAAAAAATTTTATTTTTGGCACATGTCAGTACTGCGGGCAACTTTTGAATGTTGGCGAGGGATTGTTATCGCAGGCTGCCGCTGACCGAGAAGCCGAGGAAGTATGCAAGTGTCCAAATGCGGTATCTGAGCGGCGCATAATCGAGAAAGCAGACGCCGCACGACTGAGAATACATGAGTTATTCGGAGAACGTGCCGACACACATGGTTTTCAGCCAATAGATGACAATAGTGCAATTATTTTGCTTGAACATACCGTTGATTTAATCGCACGCAGGGTAATTTCATCGTCTACTATGCAAATTCGAGGTTATTGTAAGGCAAAAATCAGCTATACGACCAAGGGTAATATCAAAGTCGAGCGGCACGAGACGCGCTCTTGTCAGCTTGAGGAGTGAGGGGTTTACGCAAAGAATCTGACTTTAGGCTGAGGAGCTGTAACACATGCGTAGTAAATGGAGTGCGGAAAACCTTGCTTATCTGGAAGATAGCTGGGGGAGATTATCGCTTAGCACTATATGTAAAAATCTCGGTAGAACCGAAAATGCTGTGAAACTTAAAGTGACACGTTTAGGGTTAGGGGCTTTCCTTGAAAATGGAGAGTACGTAACTTTCCATCAACTTCTAAAATGCCTCGGTTACTATGGTGCTGGTGAATATATTATGATTAGTTGGATAAAAAATAGAGGGTTTCCATTAAAGACCAAGCGAGTGAATAAATGCTCTTTTAAAGTCGTATACCTAGAAGATTTTTGGAAATGGCTTGAAGAAAATCGTGATTTTGTTGACATTAGTAAGTTTGAAAAACACGCCCTTGGCGCTGAACCCAATTGGGTGGAAGCGCAGAGAAAACATGATTTCAATTTGAGACAAAAATATAAAACTACACCTTGGGAGCGTGACGAGGACGCTCGTTTATCAAAGTTAATCGGCGAATATAAGTATACATATCTTGAGTTGTCTAAAATTCTTGGAAGGACGAGCGGAGCTATACAACGCAGACTGTGCGATTTGAAAATAAAAGGACGACCTTTGAAATCGAATAACCATGTCAAATGGACTGCCAGTGAGTACAATGTCCTTGGTGAATTTATCAAAAGTGGCATGAGTTATGAGCTAATGTCAGAAAATTTGAATAAGTCAAGCAAGGCATTGCGTGGACGAGTGTATGAGGCTTATGGCACTGAGCGCCTTGATGCAGTGCGAAAGATAATGGGCAACGGAAATTTTGGAGATGGCAGACCTACAATTTCTGAAATTTATCAGAAATTTGATAATCTCAGACAAATGGATGTGTTTGAAATTGCCCATGAGTAAGATAGCACTCATTGACGTTGACAGTCACAATTTCCCCAACCTGCCACTAATGAAGTTTTCGGCATATCACAAAACACTTGGTGACCACGTTGAGTGGTGGAATCCGTTGGAAACTTACGATATCGCATACGTCAGCAAGGTTTTTACTTTCACGCCGGATATTGAGTATGAACCGAGGGCGGATAAAATATTTTACGGCGGTACCGGATATAGCCTTGAAAATCAACTTCCCATAGATATTGAATATATCATGCCAGACTACAGCCTGTACCCTCAGTTCTCTGAAGCATACGGCTTTCTCACCAGAGGTTGTCCCAGGCAATGCAAGTTCTGTATAGTATCTGAAAAGGAAGGCTGTATCTCAAAGCGAGTAGCCAACCTAAACGAATTTCATACATGCCAACGACACATCAAGTTGCTCGATCCAAACCTGCTTGCATGTAACGAGCGAGAACTTTTACTACAACATCTTGCCAGTTCCGGAGCATGGGTAGATTTTACCCAAGGCTTGGACATTCGGCTGCTTGACAAAGACTGCATCACGTTGCTAAATAAGGTCAAGACCAAAATAGTACATTTTGCTTGGGACAACCCTTACGAGGACATGATTATTCACGTCCAGCGGTTTCTCAAGCATTCGAGCATAAAAGATTTTCGCCGTCGGGGAGTATATGTTCTGACGAACTACAACAGTACACATGAAGAGGATTTATACAGAGTATACACCTTACGGCAACTCGGGTTTGACCCGTACATAATGGTTTACGATAAGCAAAATGCACCAGTGCTGGTCAAGCAGTTACAGCGGTGGGTTAATAATAAGTGTGTGTTTATGAGTTGTCCGAAGTTTGAGGATTATGACAGTAGAAAGGTGTGACTTTTCAATGTCACATAGAAAACTAGCAAGAAAACGCATGAATCTAACAACAAAGTATCGTGCTTTAAACATATCGATGTTGCCGCCTAGTTTAACAATTTCAGATTTGAGTCAGATTGCGGCCGCTTTTGGTATCGTACTAGATATGGTTTTTTATAAAATCTAAAAATTAAGAGGTCGTGAAAAAATGAACCAAAGAGTCGAAAAAGCTAGACAAATGCGCTATAGACGTGCCGCGCTTTCTCTCGTTCAACGAGACAGGATTTGTGATGAATTATACAGCATATCAGGAGAATGCGGTGATTTAGAATGGGCAATTGCTGATGATGAAACCCTAATTGACATTTTTGACGGGGACACAGATGAAATATCCGAGTTTCGAATGATGTTTTCCGACTTATCCGAAAAATGTGAAAGATTGGATAGTCAACTACGTGAAGGCTATGTAACCGAGCATTTCGATGATTTCTTTGTTGGCTTACTTGGAAATGCATATTCCATGGTGGGGTACGACAGCATTGAAGAAGATTACTTCGGACTTACGCAGTTTGAAGCCGAACTTGCTCAAGGCGTATCTGGCAAAAGACTAACCGCTTTGTCAAAAGATACTCTGATTTCAGTAGCCGGGCAATGCATTGGAATCATGATGTGTTTTCTTGATATACGGCACAGTTACGATTGCTTAAAGGCGACATTTGATGCGCTTCGGGATGACATGGCAGAGTTATTAAAAAGCGTTAGAACGGTCGAAGATGCCTATAACGAGTGGTCTAATAGTTCGGGCCTTAGCGAAGATGTTCGAAAATATAACAACGTTCTATCACGGTTGCCAGACAGGGTGTGGATTGAGTGAGCGTACTATTTTGGCGGCTGACAAGCTGAATGCAAAATGTAAGGAGGCACAACCCATGGCATTGGTTGGGAAGACGATTATCGAAGCTCTGGGAAAATGGACGGGCAATTGGAATTTGCCATTTGAGAATGGTGTGTCTTGGCTTAGGCTAAAGGATTATGGTAACAGGAAGGTGTGAGACAGTTGAACAAGACAAAAATAGACTCGGCGGATATGTCGTGGAACCCCATAACTGGGTGCCTACACGGATGCAACTACTGTTATGCAAGAAGCATAGCAACTCGATTCGGAGGTCATTCCAAAAAACTAGATGATACCATCGCTGACTTATTCGATGAACCGCACCAAAACGTGTATGTAGAAGATTCTCCTTGTAGAGAAAACGGCAGAATTATTGCATATCCGCATCAGTTTCAACCCACGTTTCACCGTTACCGACTTAATGAGCCTAGCGGTATAACAAAAAGCTCCAATATCTTTGTTGGTAGCATGACTGACCTATTCGGGAAATGGGTACCGGAGCAGTGGATAAAGCAAGTATTTGACGCTTGCCAAGTCGCTCCGCAGCACAGGTATTTGTTTTTGACCAAGAATCCTGACAACTTGCCAATGAGCTCGTACATATACAATAATCGTTTTAATAAGCACGATAATAATTTTTGGCTTGGTGCGTCGGTAAGCACTCAATCAGACTTGGAACGTGTCTATAAGAAAATGACCAATATCAACGGCAATACGTTTTTAAGTATTGAGCCGTTGCACGGTTTGATAGACCTAAGCCGTATTGATACAGGCGATGTCATTTATAACGGCGTTACAAACATTGGCTATTACCTTGGCGGCGGTCAGAAGGTTAATGGCGTGAAATGGGTTATCATCGGCGCAGAAACTGGCAACCGCAAGGGCAAAATTGTCCCAAAGCGTGAATGGGTGCAGAATATTATTGAGCAATGCCACACCGCAAGTGTGCCCGTGTTCATGAAAAACAGCCTCGCAAATATATGGGGCAGCAAGCTAATTCAAGAATTTCCTTGGGAGGTGCAACCATGACAAGACTTACTATGTGTGACGAACACGGCAACGCTTACTGCCGTTGCGATACAGGCGAACGCTGTCAACCTGACGATAATTGTACCGAAGAATGTATCCAAAAGCGTATTGACTTGCTGGCAGAGTATGAAAACACAGGGCTTTCGCCCAAAGAAATATCCCAGTTACAGTACATGTTTTGCTGCAATAATGTTGGAGATTTTGCTCAACTTGGAATGGCAAAGGCTCGCATATGGAGTGAATGCTTAGCTGAAATGTGTAATCACAATATGCCGACACCACCCGACAGAGTAAACGAGCTTTTATTGGCAGAACGTGAGGGACGATTATTGATACTATCGGAAAAGTGGACACCAGTATCGGAGCTTTTACCGGACAAATACAGAATAGTATTATGCGCATTATCAATCGGAATACTTGCAATTGCTTGGAATGTTGACAAGTACATCTGGGTATCGCCTAATGGCGGTTATGTAGCTAATGTCACCCATTGGATGCCATTACCAGAACCGCCCGAGGTGACTACACCATGACAAAGTCTATACTTTTTAACACCGAAATGGTGCAAGCAATACTTGGTGGTCGCAAGACGCAGGAACGGCGTGCTGTAAAACTGCCGAGATATGCAGACAATCCTATTTTACGAGATGAAGACGGCTATTTAACCGCTGAACATATTTTTTCTAACGAGCGTATAAGGGTAAATTCGCAATACCAAATCGGAGACATTCTTTGGGTGCGCGAAACTTGGGTGCAATTATTTGATTTGGACGGTAATGACCAAATAATTGAAGGCACAGATAAATATTATTATGCCGCCGATAATCCAGATTTTCCATATACACATTTTGTCCGTGATGATGGTATTCATAAAGACACCCCAGCATGGCGTCCCTCAATCCACATGCCCAAAGAAGCAGCTCGGCTATTTCTGCGTGTGACTGACGTTAGGGCGGAACGATTGCAAGATATTAGCGAACAAGATGCCAAGGCAGAAAGTTTTAAGGCAACTGGCGGCTGTCGTAGTATAAAACACTCCGCACGAATCAACTTCTTTGAATACTGGGACACGCTATACACAAGGCGAGGGCATGGATGCACAAATAACCCTTGGGTGTGGGTCTACACCTTCGAGCGGTGCGATAAACCACAGAATTGGATAGGAGAATCAACATGACAGAACAAAAATCTAGTTTACCAGTGCTAACTAAAGCTAACTATTCAGACTTTGCCGTGGAACGCAATATAGTAATTATCTCTAGCCATACTTTTGATAATGGTGCAAGAAACTTGCTATTTTGGGGACGACTTACCGCTAATGATGAGCCTCGTAGCTTTGGCGGCTACACACAAGACATTGATAAGTGTGAAAGATATGCATATGACGAAATATCCAGAAAAACGTTTCCTCTGTGTGGGTCAGATTTCCCACTTATGGATTGGCGGAAACGATTAAAAGATGGAGACGATTTCATAATATGCGTTGATGACTTAATCAATATTGCCACACCTATTAACGGTTACGTCTGGTAAATCATAACCATTGCTACAAATTATTCACAAATCATATTTTGCGAGGAGGCACAATCCATGCCATCAGCTACGGTTCAATATTTATGCCACAACTGCATGACACTATTTAAAGAGTCCGGCTACACAGCTACACAAACAGCTACGGTCGTTAAAAACAACCCAAAATGTGACAAATGCGGAAAGCGACATTACAGTGCATTAAATTATTTGGTAAGCAAAAATGATGTAAACGGTAGAGAAGCACAAGAAATGAGGGCATATCATGGGGTTTAGCGTATATAGAGCAGTGCTTCACACTTCGGGTAAAACGCGAGAGGATATTCTCCGCCAATCAGCCCCTAGTAACCTTAGCGATGCGGAAATAGCCGACATAATAGCTTGCTATGAGGCATGGGACGGAATAGAGGTTATTTTAACGCAATCATTCAGCGGAAGCGGTTGGTCTCTCTGTTGCTGGACGCTGGAACATAAAGGTCGTGCAAAGGAAGCAATCTACCTAATGGAGCAAGACTCGTTGTTTGGTACATATATCAATATGCGAGAGGATTTTGACAGGGACTGGGATGCAGGTGAATACTGCTCTGACGCAATGATGCATTTTAATGACAACGAAGTTGAAATCCTTGAGAAATTTTCTGCGGATAGCGACCAATTGCCCGACCTGTAACAAGGTCGGGTTTTACCCTACACGCTCAGCGATTGAATATAAAAGGCACTGCGCTTTATGCGTCCTAGTTATGCAGTATTAGATTTACGACCAAAAGCTCAAATGGCAACAGCTTAACCTAGTGAAGTACAGAGGTGAGATTTTATGAAACTTTTTTCGCCGAATTATTTATCATCGTTATTTGCCGAGGTGCTGGATGAAGGCGAGCAAGCCTCGCTGTTTAGTGAAAAATATTGTAACGCTTTGCGAGATAATAATATCCATCATTACCGAGTGAAAACTTTTACATGTGGCGTTGTACGTGAAATTGAGTGTTTCCCTGTCTGGTCGACAATTCCACAAGGGGTGTCAGCGTGGGGAAAACAACGTACAAAAGAAGCACAGGATAATGCAAATGATAAAAATCGAAAAAAGTATGTAACAAGATTGGCGAATCTAAATTTTACAAATTATGACTTGTTTATGGGGTACACCTATGCCGATGAACATTTGCCACCTAATGAGGATGTTGCACACGAGCATATTATGAAGCTTGTACGTGACATGCGAAAGATTTGCAAGAAAAAGAAATATCCGGACTTGAAATATATTATCGTCACCGAATACGGTGAGGGTCGTTGCCATCACCACATGATTACTAATTTTCCAGACCGCAACACCGCCGAAAGCCTTTGGAAGTATGCAACACGCAAAAGCAGTAAATACCTTGTCAACGATGAAAACGGTCTTGACGGCATTGCTTACTACATACAAAAAGAGCATAACAGCCAGAAAAAGCGGTACACCCCCAGCCGCAATCTAAAAAAGCCTGAGCCAACGGTCAACAATTCGGGGAAAGTTACCAAACGAGCGGTGCGTCAGGTGGCGACTAATGAAAATCTTGCCCGTGATGTTTTTGAAAAAGCTAACCCGGGGTATAAGTTTGTCGGGATGACAACGCATTTCAGCGATATTGTCAGCGGTGCGTATATCTATGTGAAGATGGTGAAGGTTGAAGTGCGAAGCGTGGTGGAGCGTCCTCCAAAAGTACATACAAGTGTGAGACGGAGGAGGAATTGTTGAGTAAATTATTGCTGAGGAGGCTTGAGCATGGTGGATGTTAAGCTGACGGTTAAACAGCTTGAATAGGAGATCCATCAGAAGCATTGCAAAGCGTTGGTGTGCCGACTGACGGTATATACATGGATAAATCTAAGATACTGAAAGTTCTTGAAAAACATCCAGAAATGAACATCGATATTATAAAAAAGCTCCCAAACATGATTGACAATCCTGTTACCATAATGAAGTCAAAAACAGACGCTGAAAGTTTTGTTGTACTCGGAGATTTGTTCGACAAAACAGGGCAGCCTGTTATGGCTGCCCTGAAAATCAATATTAAAAATCATGCCAGCGAAGTAGAGACAATAAATAAAGTTACTAGCTCTTATGTAAAAGATAATTTACAATGGCTTATAAACACGAGTAATATTCTTTATACTGACCCAAACAAAGAAAGAACCAACAGTTGGTTTCAGACCCTAAGGCTCCAATTGCCGGCGGGGGTTACCAACGGTGGTTCTACCTCAAATATAGCATATGCACTAGAAGATGTCAATATTCGAAAGAAAATAGAAGTAGAACCGTCGAGCCCCAATCAGTTACGGCTCCAATTGCCTGCACGAGGTACTCACAACGGTTCTATCTCAAATATAGCATATGCACCGAAAGATGTCAATATTCAAAACAAAGCTGAACAAATGAAGGCTATCCAGCGTGTGGCGCAAAAGCTTGGTCGCAGTATTACATACTTCGATGCGCCGTCAAATATCAACGGCAAATACGAAAATGGCAGCATAAAACTCAACCGCAACAGCCCAAGCCCGCTTTTGCAGACCTTTGCCCATGAGCTTACTCATTCCATCGAAGGAAGCAGGCACTATGCGGCGTTGCAGCGGGAAATATTACAGAGTAAAGGCTCAAGCCTTAGGCAAGAGCTGGAAAGCGTCATAAAAGAATACAGTTCTGCGGGCTTTGAGCTTGATACCGAGGGCGCATATCAGGAGATAGTTGCTAGGTATGTTGAAAACACTCTGCTGACGGACGAAAAATCTATTACTGAGCTTGCAAAGAAAAATCGTAGCCTTGTGCAGAGAGTTTCCGACTGGCTTCATGAAATGATTGTAAAGCTGTCGGGGACAAAGGAACAGTACGAGCTGCAGCGCATAAGGGCGATGTATGCTCGGGCGTTGAATGACGCTGAAAACAATAGTGTAGAAGAAAATCTCAATGAAGTTCACGATACAAAGCAAACCACCACCAAATACAGCATAGCCACTCCGCAGGAAGCAGTCACCGAAAGCTCGGCGGACAGCATTATCGACACTACCTCAAAAGCCGAGCGGATACTAAATAAGCACACTAATTATTTTGTCAGTGATATCGCTGACATACTGTCAATTCCCTCAAGAGCGAGGAGAGATTTTCTCAAGCCTACAGCTCAAAAATTGGCTGCTGAGTATATGAAAAACGGCACAATTTCACAAAAAATCAGTAATGCGCTTTTTGAGGAGGCATATAATCAAGGCGTTGTTGCTGATGACCAATATTTTAGACAATACAAGGAAGTAAGAGATTATTTGCGCACAACGAGAATGACTATTTCCGAGATGGATAGCTCGTCAATACCTGATTTTACCGATTTTAGAAAGCGGTATTTTGGTACTCTGAATCTGGTCAATGACGGAGGCACTCCTGTTGATGTTGTGTACAGGGATATGTCTGAGCTATATCCTGCTCTGTTTCCGCAGGATATTCTTAACCCTGTCGACCAATTACTGCATATAGCTGACACTGTTAGAGGGATTCAAAAAACAGAGCTTAAACTAAGGGAAGCCCATGGTTCTGAGGCTAAAATGTTTAAGTCCCATGCTAGGCATGAATTTGAGCGGGCGGTTGAGAAATTCAGTGAAGACTTGGGCGTTGTGAAGCGGTACAATGCTTACAGGGCAACCGTATCTGCCAAAACCAACGCAGCGGCAAATGCCGACGTTAAGGATGTAAAATATATTGAAGAGCAGTATAAAGCTCTAAAGACGGCTAGAAATAATCGTGATAATGTCGTAAAAAATACGCTTTTGACGGGAAGCAGCAATCCCAGCACTGGAGATAAAGCCATTGTCAACAGTCTGCTTCTAGGTGAAACCACGCTTGAGAAGCTTGGGGGCTTTAAAAATTACGATGGAATAAAAAAGGTCTATGAGGCTGAAAAGCGTTTCAAGGATATCCAGAGTATTATTGACGAATATAATAACGCAAACAAAGCACGGCTTCATCAGGAGGCAGCAAGATTTTTAACACATTCTGAAACTTGGAAAGATAAAGCAGCAGGATTTTTCTACTCTAGGGAAACCATGGAGCGCAATATACGAGATATCAGCGGCAACTCCCAAGAAGGAGAGGCTCTAATTAACCATTACTTTAAGCCTATTCATAAAAACGAAGCAGGGCGTAATAAGCTTAAAAATACTTATCGCAACAGAATTAGGGCGTTGAATATCAGCAGTAAGGTCTTAAGGGGTAACAAGGTCAGTGAATCATATGCTGTGCAGTGGTTGGGCGAGGTGAATTTCATCATCAGCAAGCTGGAATCCGAACGTAAAGGAGCTACTGAGCACGGTGCAACCCTTGACGAGTGGCGTTTTGCAAAAGGCGTATTTCTAGGCGAAAATCCACTCCTTGATATGGCAAAGATAAATCGGAGTATCGGCGAGTTTCGCAATATTTATGACGAGCTTTTTGAGCAGATGAACGATGCCCGTGTTCGCAATGGTTATGAGCCTGTTGACTATCGCAAGGGATATTTTCCTCACTTTTCAGAAACTGAAGGGGATTCGCGTCTAAAAAACTTCGGTGAGGCACTTGGTATTGATATGAATGTTACTACCTTACCCACAAGCATTAACGGTCTGACACATTTATTCAAGCCCGGTATTCGCTGGGAGGGGCATACGCTCCAGCGTACTGGAAACAAAACAGAATATGATGCATTGAAGGGCTTTGATAAGTATCTTGAGGGTGTCAGCGATATTATAATGCACACAGATGATATACAGGCACTGCGTGCATTGTCTAGAGAGATTCGTTATAAATTTTCCGAAGATGGTATCAAAAAAGAAATCAAAAAAATTCAGGATGACCCTAACCGACAGCCGATTGATAAAGAAAAAGCCATTGATGAAAAATTGAGTCCCATTGATGAAAAACTGAGTAACAGTCTATCGGCATTATCCAATTTTGTTGTCAACCTTGAGGAATACACAAATCTTTTGGCAAATAAAAGGACGTCTACAGACAGGGAAGTTCAAAAGTATGTAGCACCTGTTTGGTATCGCTTTGTTGTCGGTCTGCAAAACAGAATTGCTGCCAACATGGTTGCAATTAACCCTGCATCATGGCTGACAAACCTAATCCCCCTCACGCAAGGCGGATCACAGCTAAAAACCACATCATTACTAACTGGCATGTATGACACGCTAAAAGCTTATAAAACGGATGACGGATTTGCAGAAAGGTCAACCTTCTTGACTAACCGCCGAGGCTCGGAGCTTCTTTCCTTGAAATGGAACGAAAGAATGTCGGGCAAGCTCTCAAGCCCTATGACAGTGATAGACAGTTTCATCGCCGACAGCCTGGTACGGGCTAGATATGCCGAAAACATCAAAAAGAATATGAGCGAAGGGGCGGCGATGGACGAGGCTGACGCATGGGCTGCGGGAGTTATGGCTGACCGCTCCAAGGGGTCGATGCCCACGTTGTTTGAATCACATAACCCTGTGATAAAGCTGTTTACACAGTTTCAGCTTGAGGTTAATAATCAGGTGTCATGGCTTACTAAGGACTTACCTCGTGAGCAAGGGCAAATGGGAGCAAAAGCGGTAGTGGCGTCTCTATTTAAGTTTGCGTTTGCGTCGTTTTTGTACAATTTTGCGTATGAAAAGCTTATCGGGCGAAAACCTGCTCTTGACCCAATTGGCATACTTCTTGAAACTTCTGAAAGTTTCAAAGAAGGCGGTCTAGGCAAAGCAGGCGTAACGCTTGTGGATAAAGCTCTGGACAATGTGCCGTTTATCGGTGGATTGCGAGAGGGCGGGAGATTTCCAGTTAGTGCGGCGGTGCCGGATAATGTTTGGGAAAATGCCACCGGTCTTGTGGACGGCAGCATACCTTTTAAGAAAGCAGGGCATGAGCTGATAAGAGAGCTAGCTAAACCTGTAGCTTATATCGCTCTTCCCTTTGGAGGGGGTCAAGCAAAGAAAGCCCTTGAGGGTATCGAAGCAGTGACTAGAGATGGGAGCTATTCCGTTGATACGGAAGGCAGAGATATATTGCAGTATCCTATTAATAACAAAGGTTTCGAAGGCGGGATGAATACAGTACGAGCGATTGTGTTCGGAAAAAGCTCTCTGAACACAGGCACAAACTGGATAAACAGCGAATTTAACAGCGCATCTCCTCGTGAAACTGCGGCATATCAATCGGCGATTAAGTCAGGTGCAAATTCAAAGACGGCTTACGCCATCGCTGACAGTGCTGGGTCTGTCAAAAGAGAAACAGGCGAAGAGCAGACGCTTACTCAAAAAAGAGCGGACATCATTCGCAAAGGCGACCTCAGTGATGTTCAAAAGTCAGACATATTCAGAAATATTGTCCTAGACAGCAGAGACGATGAGGAAACAGGACGAATCAGCGACCAGAAGTTTTATGACCAGCTTATAACTAGCGGAGCTGACAGCGTCAAACTGTACAAAGCGTTTGACGGCATGAAATGCGCCGTAAAAGAGGCTGATAAACGAGCGGCTATAAAACTCTCAAACCTAACCAGCGAACAAAAAGCAGCCATATATGAGCGATATTTTGCTAGCGATAAAGAGATAACACTGCTCAGAGCCATGATTGACACTGACCCAGGGGAGCTATACAATGTGCTAAACGGCATGAAGGGTAAAAGTAAAGACATTGAAAAGCGCATTGTGCTGCTTGCTTCAAGCCTAGATGAATATGAGAGAGAACGTGTTTACAGTGAGATTGTACTGAACGACAGCAACCGTGACAGCGCACTTGAAAAGGTGTATGACGTAGAATCGCTTGGTCTTAACTTTAATGAATACATGCGGATTCACAATAAGTACTCAGCTATCAAAGATTTAACCCAAGGCGCAAGGGCACAGGCTGACGCCTTTGCACACTGGCTTGAGAAACAGGACTATACTAGGCAGCAGTCCTCGGGACTGTTTGAGATTTTTGCTTATTATAATATGTTTCCGATTAAGGGCGAGATTGGGAAGGATCTTCTTAGTGGGAGGCAGACGTTTCAAAAGCCAGTGTTTGAGAAAAGGGTGTTTGAGAAGAAGTCGTATTTTGGTGGGTAGGGTGATGGGGAGGTTAAAACGAGCGGCAATGTGAAAATACAGCGTAAATTCTGCCCCTTTTTCTGCCCCTGAAACAAGTGTGAAAACGTGTTTTTTAGTGTTATTTTAGGAAGCACAACAAACAGCAAAAACCCCTCAAAGCCTTACGGCTGTGAGGGGTTTTCTTGGTGACTCGCCGCGGATTCGAACCGCGGACACCCTGATTAAAAGTCAGGTGCTCTGCCAACTGAGCTAGCGAATCAGATTCCCTATTGGGAGTTGCTGCTGTGAACAAGGGAAATTGGTTGGGCTGGCAGGACTCGAACCTGCGGAATGCCAGAGTCAAAGTCTGGTGCCTTACCGACTTGGCTACAGCCCATTACCGTTTGAAATCAATAGACGCAAATCATTGCAATTTGCGTCCAAAACGCTTGGGGTGGGTAAACGGATTCGAACCGTCGACCCCTAGAACCACAATCTAGTGCTCTAACCAACTGAGCTATACCCACCAAGTGCATTTATTGCATTCATAAAGCCATAACACAATAACATAGTAATCGAGGATTGTCAAGAAAAATTTTAGCCTCTTGCTAAAAGCATCGCAAGCGACGGCTCAAGGGTAAACATATCTTGTATGTCGAATGATGCCTTACAAGGCATTGCTCAATGCAGGAGGGACAGTCTCAAGGGAGTTTGAAAATGTAAAGCTGCCAATCTGAGATTACTCATGATACCATTCGTCTGGCATAGTGTCAATGCATTTATTTCTTTTAAGCATTTTGTAACCGTTTTGTCATCAAAGCTTGACTTTTAATTAAACAAAGAGTAGAATCTTTATGCATATATTGGAACTTTTATGATGGCACATTTTTCGTCAGGTTTATTGTAAGGTAAGGTAGGTGCAAAGCACATTTACGTCAATTCTTACGGCTGTGCTGAACAGCCGCTCAACTGTCTGGTAAAAACAGACAATTTGCTGTCAATAAAGATAAGTAACAGAGATGGTTTAGTAAAATGAAGAAATTTTTTCCTTTAATTATATGCGCTGCAACTGTTCTGGTTCTCTTTCTTGGGTGGAAGGTGTTTGGTAATACTATACTGGGCTGGTATTACTCATCTGTTTCAGGTCAGGCTGTCGAGGAAGGACATTTGGAAAACGCGGCAAAGGCTTTGGAGGAGCGTATTGAGCTTGACCCTGAGTCTATTTCGTTGCGCCAAGAAGTCGCAGATATTTATGTCCAACTTGAAAATTTTTCCAGAGCGGAATTTCATTTGAATACCGCAATAGACTATGCAGGCGCAAAACAATCAAAATTTTACGCAAAACTCTGCTCTGTATACGTCATGCAGGACAAACTTATGGACGCTGTAAGCCTGTTAGACAACCCTCAACCCCTTGCGAAAACAGAGGTTGATGCGATGCGACCTGCTCCGCCTGTCCTCAGTCCTGAACCTGGAGCATATGAAAGCAATGTTTCGATTTCGATTGACGTTCCTGATGGCAGTAAATGTTATATTAAAGTCTCCACTGCGCGTTCTAACGACGGCAGTGCCTACGACATCCCTTCAGCAGAGGAAAATCTTTACACTGAGCCGATTGCTGTTCCTGAGGGCGATTCCGTTGTGCGAGCTGTAATTGTTGACGGTAACGGGGTGGTGTCAAAGTGGTTTTTAGCCACGTATAGGCTTGAAAATGTTGATGCTGTGCTCACCTTTAAGGATGCGACAATTGAAAACGCTGTCAGGGAGATTTTAGCCTACCCAACAGGAGACATCTTAGCCCATCAAGTGTGGACAATACCGGTGCTTGAAATCGAAGGCGAACATAAATACACCACGTTGGAGGACTTAAAATATTTAACCAGCCTTCAAGAGCTGAGCCTTACCGGAGACGGCGCTGCCTGTGATATTTCAATTCTGCCGACGCTCACGACACTGGATACTCTTTCTCTTAAAAATTTCGCCATTGATTCAATTGTATTTAAAAATGTAGCTAATATGACATGGCTGAGCGAGCTTAATTTGTCCAGAAATTTCATTGCGTCACTGACTGGAATAGATGCCCTTACGGGACTGAAAAAGTTGAATTTAAGTGAAAACAGCATAGTTGATATATCGCCTATGGAAAATCTCACGCAGTTGACTGAGCTGAATTTATCCCAAAACTCAATACAGGACCTTCCCGCTCTTGCCAAGCTGACAAATATTACACGTCTTGAGCTTGCAAATAATCGTATTCAACTTCTAACAGGACTGGAAAAGCTGACAAATCTTGAGTATATAGATATAACCTTTAACACTTGCTTAAACGTTGAAGCGTTGTCGAAATGCAAAAAACTTAAGAACGCATCTTTGTCTCATAACGCACTTGAACAGCTAGACGGTTTAGAAGGCTCAGTTTCGTTGGAAACGCTTAACCTTTCCAATAATTTGCTCATTGATTTATCAGAGATTGGAAGCCTACAAGGTTTGAAGGTTTTGGACATTTCGTCTAATGCGGTTGAATCCTTGGAAATTATGGTTAATCTGGTTGCTCTTGAAAAGCTTTTTGCAAGCAAAAATGAGATTAAATCAATCGATTCTTTAACCGAGCTAAAAGCTCTCAACGAGCTGGACATCGAAAATAACTCTATCTCCACAATTGCAAACCTCAAAAAGTGCACTGCATTAAAGTCCGTCAAGGCTTTCGGAAACTCGTTGAGTGACCCGCCGGACGCGTTTGCGGGTACGGGCATCACTGTTTACCGTAATTAACCACCACATATAGTTATTTTTTAACTATTTTGGTGAAACTTAACGGTTGGAGAAAACCTTTTATTGTTGATTTTCTATGATTTTTGTGGTAGAATTAGGGAAATGGGGTGAAAATATGGCTACCAAGTATACATGGAAGCAAATCTCAATAAAATTATCCCTTTGCATCGCAGCATGTCTTTTAATTATTGGGATATTATATGGCTTGGCGATGATATTTGGTGAGCGGTTTTTCAGTATCTATTCTCCGTTTTCTAAATGGATAAGCGGTGCTGTGGGCTTTGTTTTCTCATTTGCTCCATTTTCAATGGCGGAATTTATATTATATGGTCTGATTCTTTTTGCAATTGGTTATATAATTTTTACTATTATTCGAGCCTTCACAAGAACTCAGGGCAAGTACAATCTGCTGCCGTGCCTTCTTCGCTTGGTGCTGATTGCCTCTGTACTGGCCGCAATATTTATAGTTTTTTGGGGACTGAATTATCTTGCGCCGCCTATCGAGCATAAACTAGGGTTGGCGGTTGAGCCTCAACGTGAGTCAACGCTGACAGCGGCGGCAGAATGGTACGCTGCTCAGGTTAATGCAGAGCAAAATTTAATTCAGCGTGACGCCGACGGTGCGGGAGAGGGCGGAAGTTTTCGGGATATCGCTCTTAAAATACCTGAAGCGTATAAAAACTTGATAAAAGCCGAGCCTGTGTTTGATGGAGGAGCATTGACTCCACCGAAAAGAGTGACAAATTGGCTTGCGCTATCATATGCTCGAATAGCGGGTATCTATGTACCGATA
>JAVBKA010000041.1:0-5789 GCA_031546715.1 Oscillospiraceae bacterium
GTGAGCCAATGGTGGTGGTTTTAAATGACAATGAAATGTCGATTACAAAAAATGTCGGCGGAATGGCTCGACAACTTACAAAACTGCGACTCAAGCCGGGATATTTTAAGCTAAAAAAGGTTTATCATAACGTCGTTAATCATATTCCAGGCGGAAAAGGGATTAACAAACTGCTGACTAATTTTAAAAACAAAATCAGAGAAATCAGCGTCCCGGGAACGTTTTTTGAGGAATTGGGATTTAGATATCTCGGTCCTGTTGACGGTCACGACATTAGTAAGGTTCAAAGCCTGCTATTACACGCTATTGAGCTAAAAGAACCTGTAATTGTTCATGTGACTACGAAAAAGGGTAAAGGCTACCGTTTCGCCGAAGAAAACCCCTCTAAGTTCCACGGAGTTTCCAGCTTTGACGCCCTTACAGGTGAGGGAATGCCGAGCAAGGACAGTTTTTCCTCAGTGTTTGGTGACAAAATTTGCGAAGTAGCTATTAAAAATGATAGAGTCGTTGCAATTTGTGTGGCGATGTACCTCGGAACAGGGCTGCACGACTTTTCTAGGAAATTTCAGCATCGCTTTTTTGATGTGGGAATTGCGGAAGGTCACGCCGTAACAATGGCTGCGGGGATGGCGAAGCAGGGGCTTAGACCAGTCGTCGCAATTTATTCGTCATTTTTACAGCGCGCCTATGATCAAATTATTCATGACGTTGCAATTCCAAATCTTCCTGTGGTTTTTGCAATTGATAGAGCGGGCTTGGTTGGGGAGGACGGCGAAACTCACCACGGAGTTTTTGATATCGGTTTCTTAAGTGACATACCCAATATGACAATAATGTGCCCGTCAAGCTTTGCCGAGCTTCGAGCTATGCTGGATACAGCGTTTACTCTAAATGCTCCTGTTGCTATCCGCTATCCAAGAGGTGGCGAGGGGATTTACAGAGGAATAAATTTCGCTGAGCAATTTAAAAATTCGACTTCACCTGACGTAAATTTTATTACTTACGGCATTATGGTCAATGAGGCGATAAATGCGAAAAAAATACTCGAAAATGCAGGTAAAATAGTGAATATCATCAAAATTGACACTGTCTTACCGCTGGATTTTACGAGTTTGCATATAGATAAAAA
The DNA here is from genome assembly GCA_031546715.1 of Oscillospiraceae bacterium. Lineage (GTDB taxonomy): Bacteria > Bacillota > Clostridia > Oscillospirales > UBA929 > JAVBKA01. Next base: position 1,130 of record JAVBKA010000041.1, read on the forward strand.
CGCTTTGGTTGTCACCTTGGAGGACTCTGTAGGCGTTTTAGCAAAGCATCTTCCCAGTGCAGTTCACATTGATTGCGGAGGCGTTTTCGTTCGGCATGGTACGATGAGTCAGCTATATAAGTCGCTTGGGTTTGATGGTCAGTCCATAGCGGAAAGGATTCTCCGTGAGCTTCAAAAGACTTGATGTGTTTCTCGTTGAAACGGGTTTGGTAGTTTCTCGTGAGCGAGGAAAAAGCTTAATAGGGTTGGACTTGGTTAAGGTCAACGGCAGTAGTACGGTTAAGCCTTCGCTGCTAGTGTGCGAAACTGACATTATTGAGATTTCTGATGATAGTGCTTTTTTTGTTTCAAGAGGCGGCGAAAAGCTTTCAAAGGCTCTGCGGGAATTTAATGTTGATGTCAGAGGGCTTAAGGCGGTTGACATCGGCGCATCCACAGGAGGATTCACAGATTGCCTTTTGCGCAACGGAGCGTTAAGCGTCACGGCAATAGATTCAGGGATAAATCAGCTCTCGCCCTCGTTACGCGATGATAAACGTGTTGCTGTACTTGAAAAAACTAATGCCAGATTCCTTACGGCTGATATGTTTCCCTCTCTTTTTGACATTGCGGTTATTGATGTCTCTTTTATCTCTCAAATGCTGATTCTTCCTGCTGTTTCTAAAGTGTTATCATCTGACGGTATTATTGTCAGCCTGATAAAGCCCCAGTTCGAGGCAGGCGTCGGAGCGGCAAACAAGCATGGTATAATCAAAAGCAAGTCCGTTCACAGCTCTGTTTTACACAGCTTTTGCAATTACTCTACCGCAAGTGGTTTCTTCGTCCACGGTCTTACTTATTCGCCAATTAAAGGTGCAGAGGGCAATATCGAGTTTCTCGGACTGTTAAAACGTGAGAAAAATAACATTTTTCACCAAAGTATAGTTATTAAAAACGTAGTGCAGCAAGCCCACGATTCTCTATCGAAAATGTAAGGGAGGTCTTTTCTTGAAAAAAGTTTACTTATTAATAAACGAGAGAAGCGACCCAAATTTTGAGATTTCAAATGATGTCGTGAAGCTTTTATCTGCGTTGGGAATTAAATGTTGCGTCTCCTCACGAGTTTCGGCAATGGTAAAATGTGAGCATATATATGAAGACAAAGCACTCTCGTGCGTTGATTTAGTAATCTCAATCGGTGGTGACGGCACACTCCTAAAGGCGGCAGGACTGACCGCAACCCTAGATATTCCTGTGCTTGGTGTTAATACGGGACATACTGGATTTATGACCTGCATAGAACGAAATGAGTTGAGCTTACTGTCGGGCTTGGCTATTGGTGACTATGAAATTGACTCGAGAATGATGATAAGTGCAACACTTTCAAGGTGCGGGGATAATATTTTCTCAAAACATGCACTAAATGATGCAGTTCTTACCCGCGGGGCAGGAGCGCAGGCGATTCACCTTGAGCTACATGTTGATGGTCAAAAGCTGAGCAGTTTCGCGGGAGATGGCTTGATAATTGCCACGCCGACAGGTTCTACAGGCTACTCCCTGTCTGCTGGAGGCCCGATAGCAGAGCCAAATACCCACAGTATAATAATTACGCCGATATGCGCCCACGGACTGTACGCCAGAAGCTTCGTGCTGGATTCCAGCCGCAGAATCACCATAAACTCCACCAGAGCAGACGAAAGACCGCCATATTTGACCATTGACGGCAATCCGCCTGTCTTATTAGTTGACAATGACGAAATCCATATTTGCAAGTCCGACCGTACAACGAAAATTTGCCGCTTGAAAAATAGCAGATTTTTTGATATTGTAAGTAGAAAACTTGGTGCGGTTGAATGAAGGTTGTGATTTTGTGAAGAACAGCCGAAGAATTAAAATTCTTGAGCTAATTTCCAGTCATGAAATAGACACACAGGACGAACTGACGGCATTGTTGCAGGAGAACGGCTTTCAGGTTACACAGGCGACGGTTTCCCGCGATATCCGTGAGCTTAGGCTTGTAAAGGTGTTGTCTGATTCGGGAAAATACAAATATTCGTCAGCCGATGCACCTAAAAACGGTGCGATATCTGCAAGGCTTCAAACTATATTTCGTGAAAGCGTTCTATCCTATGAACGAGCGCAGAATCTGGTTGTTATAAAAACCATGCCTGCTCTTGCGTCCGCCGCTTGCTCGGCAATTGATTCTATGCAGTTCGAGGGCTTGGTGGGAACTTTGGCAGGGGATGATACAGGTATGATTATACTTAAGGATAACGCCGCCGCCGAGAAACTAATTGAGGTTATTACTAAATTTTTGAATTAGTGAGGTGAATTGTGATGCTCTCTGTATTACACATTGAAAATGTCGCTGTTATCGAACATGCGGACATTGTTTTTGACGAGCGTTGCAACGTACTCACTGGTGAGACAGGTGCAGGAAAATCCATAATAATCGACTCTCTTGGTGCTGTTCTGGGCGGACGGACTTCCCGCGACTTAATTCGTTCGGGAAGTACAAAAGCTGTTGTCAGTGCCGTATTCTATAACTCGGGAAAAACCTCTAATGAACTGCTATCAGCATGGGATTTGCCAATTTCCGAGGAAATATCTGTCACACGAGAAATGATGTCTGACGGAAGAAATATTTGCAAGGTCAACGGCAGACCGATTACTGTCGCTCAGCTTAAGGAGCTAGGAACTCACCTTGTGCAAATTCATGGACAGAGTGATAATCAAAGCCTTGCATTGGAAGAAAAGCATATAGATTTTCTCGATGCATACGGACAAATTGATGTAGCGACCTTTTTGGAAGCGTATTCTGCTCAAAAAGCAATACAGAAGGAGATAAACTCCCTTCAAATGGACGAAAATGAGAAATGGCGCAAAATTGATATGCTTCAATACAGAATTGAGGAGCTTGATGAAGCCGATTTGCAGGAGGGCGAGGAAGAAACCTTGTCTGAGCAGAAAAAGCTGCTTAAAAACGCTGTGAAGCTTACTGACGCAATCGAAACGGCGTACGCCTGTCTATACGGTACAGAGGACAGTGACGGCGCGCTTTCTCTGCTTGATATATCCGCTGATGCACTAAAAAGTGCTTCAAGTTTGAGCGAATCCATGCAAAAACTGGGGGACAAGCTCCTTGAGGTAAAATACAGCGCAGACGACTGCGCAGAGGACTTGCAAGCACTTCGAAGTGAAATTGAATCCTCGCCTATGGATATAAATGAGGTTGAGGCAAGACTTGACTTAATATACAAGCTACGGCGAAAGTACGCTATGAATGTTGAGGAGCTTATCACCGCCAACGAGGCTTGGAAGGAAGAGCTTGATAACATAAGGTTTTCCGGTGAAAAGCTTGAAAAGCTTCAAGTTAAGCTCTCAGCCGCGGAGAAAAAGACCGCTTCTGAGGCAGAAAAGCTTACTAAAAAGCGGCAAAGCTCTGCTAAAAAGCTCGAAGCTGAGATTACGAAGGAAATCCATGATTTAGATATGACTAAGGCAAGGCTTTCGGTTGAGGTAACAGACACGTCAATCTCTAGCAGCGGCAAAGACAATGTTCGGTTTTTGTTCTCTGCCAATCTCGGTGAACCGCTAAAGGCGATATCGAAAATTGCATCGGGCGGCGAGTTGGCTCGAATTATGCTTGGAATTAAAAATGTTTTAGCGCAGACTGACGATGTCGGTACAATGGTTTTTGACGAAGTTGACGCAGGAGTTTCAGGCAGAGCCGCTCAAAGGGTTGCGGAAAAGCTCAGCGATGTGGCAAAGGGCAAACAGGTACTTTGCGTCACGCATTTACCTCAAATTGCAGCGATTGCGGATACTCACTTCCGCATTACAAAGGGGGTGAGCGGCGATCGCACGGTTACGACTGTGGATTGCCTGGATTATGAAGGACGAGTTGGAGAAATTGCCCGAATCACCGGCGGCAGTACCATTACAAAGGTGACATCCGACAGTGCTGCCGAGCTTATCGGACAAGCGGCAGAATATAAAAAAAATAGAGGCTCTTAACAGAGCAAGTTTGAATAAGGCGTTTTGTTGCTGTAAGAGGACAAGCGCCCATGGAAAGGTAAATATATGAAGGTTTTTGATGAATTAAAGGCTCGCGGCTTAGTCGCCCAAACCACAGGAGAAGCCGAAGTCAGCGAACTCATAAATAACGGCAAGGCGATTTTTTACAACGGGTTTGACCCAACGGCGGACAGTCTGACGGTAGGGCATTATGTCCCCTTGATTTTGTTTAAGCATCTGCAAAAGGCGGGAAATAAGCCCATCGTACTTATTGGCGGAGGCACTACAATGGTAGGCGACCCCACTGATAAGACAGGCATGAGAACTATGATGACTAGAGAGCAAATTTCTAGTAATGCTGAAAAATTCAAAGAACAAATGACGCGGTTTATTGACTTTTCGGACGATAAGGCAATTATGCTGAATAACGCGGACTGGCTGTTAAACCTGAACTATGTTGATTTTTTACGAGATATTGGCGTGCATTTTTCTGTAAACCGTATGCTTGCGGCGGACTGCTATAAGTCTCGAATGGAGAACGGATTGTCGTTCTTGGAATTTAACTATATGCTCATGCAAGCGTTTGACTTCTACTATCTGCATGATAAATTCGGCTGTAATCTGCAATGCGGCGGTGACGACCAATGGGCTAACCAGCTAGCGG
>JAVBKA010000171.1:0-4999 GCA_031546715.1 Oscillospiraceae bacterium
GAATCGACAATTGTGTGCGCATAAAGATGATACTCTTTTCCAAGTCTTTCACAGAGCGCTTCAAAGGTATATCTACTGGGGATTTGTGAGCCTTGCTCGTATTTTGAATACATGCTTTTGCTACAGATGCCGTCAAAAACTTGTTCTTGCGTATAGTGCTTCTCGTCGCGCCATTTTTTGAGCAAATAGCTAGGACTATACATAAATACATCCCCCTTTTCCACATTTTACTATAGAGATGTGGACATGTCAACAATAATTTACAAATACTGTCAGACAATTGCATTGTATATTTGTGTATTATGCACTAAAATGACAGTTACGCTAATCTTGAGTTCACGGAAATCAAATCTGGATTTCCCTAAAATGGATTTCCGTACCCAGCCTCAAGAGCGTTTTCAATAGCTTTGAAGAAAGGACTGATTCCCTTGGTCTATTTTAGCGCAATCAAAATTTTGTCATAAAGCTACCGTTGACAAGGTCGTGCTTAGACAAATTGGCAATTACTTTCCAATAGAATCCATACAGACATCACAGTAAAATGTAAGCTTTAGCTATTCAACCAGTTTTTGCAAAGTTTTTGCAACAATAGGGGATTTATCATGTATTTTCTTCGGAATTATCCTTGAAAAGCGTGACCATCGCATTTAAGCTCTGTACTATTTTGTGCATTGAGCACAGCGAAAGGAACGATTATAAGTATGTATAAGAAAAGTAAAATGCTAAGCATCATAATCACATGTGCTGTCTTGATTTCATCAGTAGCCTTTCCTAAAAATGCCCTAGCCGATGATAATGCCACTGGAAGTATGACATTTACATCCTATAACATTGCAACGGGGCAAGAGTCGACACATAGTATTGAATCATTACAAGAAACGCCTGAAAACGCTGCGTTGTTTTCAGCGCAACAGCAGATTTATAGTTTAACATCATCATGCCCACCAATATTGCCCAGTTGGGCTCAAGAAAGTAACGCCAATAATAATGGTGGTTCTACAAGAGTTATTCTTGGCGATAGCGATCAACGAACAAAGATAGCAAATACAACTGTATTTCCCAATAGCGCAATCGTTTGGCTAGCTGCTTCATTTCCAAATGGAGATGTATGGTATGGCACTGGATGGATGATTTCTGCAAACGCATTAACTACAGCAGCGCATGTAATTTACAAAGTCGCATCAGGTGGTTGGGCGACCTCTGTAACGGCGATTCCCGGGAAAAACGGTTCGACTCGACCATATGGCACATTTACGTCCGAGACCATGTGGATTAGTAATGAGTGGAAAAATGCGAGTGATCCTAATTGGGATTTAGGGATTATAAAATTGTCGTCTGCGCCTGATGTTGGTGCATTTGGATTTTCCGTTAATAGCGATTCGTGGCTGAAGGGACAAACTGTTCGCTTAACTGGGTATCCAGACGACAAGAAAGGCTCTGATGACCACACTCAATGGACTGCGTCTGATAAAATAGGCAATGTAACATCATTTTTAGTGTACCATAAAATCGATACATTTAGTGGACAGAGCGGCGCACCAATATTTGTAGATAGTACGAATACCGCAGTCGCAGTTCATACGGGTGATCTTAGCAGTACGTATAACCGTGGTGTTAGAATAACTCAAGCGCATTATGATTTTATGCTATCATTTAGAAAATAATATAATATACACCAAGTATAGAGCACTTATGTTGAAAGTGCTCTATACTCACGTTAAAATAATACTATTGAAAGGGACTAAGTTATGAGATTGCTAACAATTAGCGTACTTTGTGCGGTTCTTCTACTACTTACTTCTTGCGGAAATCGACTTCCGCTATCCTTGGTTGATGAAACTCGGCAAAGGACTGATGTGACATTTACACTTTCATCAGATAATGCCGAAGAAGTCACTTCAAGTGTAAATGGTAAATTAAATAATAATAGTACAAGCGACTTGGAATGTAATGATAAATATTCAATCGAAAAATTTGTTGATGGGCAATGGTATCAGTTGGAGTTAAACGAATCTACCTATTTTACAGACGCTGCCATCATGATACCTCCGAGCAAATCAAATACTATTATTGCCAAATTGTCAACACTACAAGATACCCCAAAAGCAGGTAACTATAGACTTGTGAGAAAGTATAGTGTTGATGACGTTGAATATTATGCGACTGCTGAATTTGAAATTACATCTTAAGACAATATTTCTTAAGTTAGAACTGTTTACATTGTGTCCTTACTAAACTAATATGGAGTAATTGCCTTGTTTTCAACACTAAAGGCACTTTCAAATGTTTTTTTTGTGCTATCAATCATAAGTGGTGTATTCACAATAATCGGATTACTTATACTTCATGACGGTTACATTACTGATCGTGGCGAGCCGTTTATTTTAGCATACTGCATGATTTCAGCCCCATTTCTGCTTATCTGCCTTGGTGTTGCTTTGCAACAAATCTCAAAGGCATTAAACGATGAGGGATTATATCCGTGAGACGGGAGCCCTTTTGAATAATTCTGACACATTCTTACGAACTTCGACCTGCTTAATAAGCTTAAGAAACTGCGTCAATTCTAAATTGTATATTGGGGGTATGTGCTACAGCTTCACTTGTAAGCACTATAATTGGAACAAAAAAATAATTGTGAGGGGTAATTCATGAAAAAGCTATGTGTTTTTGTGGTACTAATTTTCTTGCTTGCAAGTGGCTGTACACCCGCTGAGCACGAATCGCCCTCACCGCCAGACATAACAAAAGCGGTCAATTTTACTAATTTACAGCTTGACCAAGGCGAAGCATTCATTTCAATAAGTAGTAACGTTATAGGGGGATACAACAGGTGGATTCCCTTTTACTTTAGTGTCCAAACGGAATCCAAATACACAAACGAGGAAATTGTGCAATCGCTTGAAGAAAATATAAAAACCATTACCCTGTTTTCTGAGAATAACGAAACCTTAGTTACTTCAAGTGATTTGATTTGGACTTCCGCTGATATTGGAGATAACAAATATAACCTAGTGCTCGTCATTATTCCAGAATTGGAGAACACTGCTTTTAATAATATGACGTTAGTCATATCCCTGAGCCTATCAAATGATAGTGAAAGCAAAGAGTATACTCTGCCAAAGTGTCTTATTGAAGCAAAAGAGACTGCGTTAGAAAAGGATTTTTTTGTCTCGCTGTCAACTTTTGATACAAGATACTCCGAAGGCGACTCCTGTCAAATAAACTATGGAATTTTGGATAAGAATGATAATAAAATCAACGAGTTCGCACTGGTTTACCCCTCTTCCTTTGGTGTTGAAAAATACGAATTTATCCACCAAGGCATAGAGGACAAGGACTACACGTTTAAAGTGAACGCTCATTTTTCATCAAGGCGTGAAAAATTAATGTTCAGACCATTTATAAAAATCAAATATTCCGATGCTAATCAAGAAGCATACCTTATCCCCGCACTCCCTGCGTATATTAACAGTCCTGATAGTAAATCAGAATTGTACTTCTAGGCTTAGAGCATGGCTATGGCTTACTACGTAAGCCATAGCCATGCAAACATCGTTAATGAGAGAAGGTAACATTGTGAAAAATAAATCGCTTATCGCTCTTGCTGTCTGCTGCATGCTAGTTCTGGTTAGCTGTACGCCTGATAACAGCGCATCAATTTCACCTGATCGCGTATCAAGCTCGCCCGAGACAAGCATAAGCCCCTCAAGCACACTTGAGCCTAGAGTTAGCTCGTCTGGCTCACCTGACCCAAGTCCCGAAAACAGCACACAACCTAACAGTTTATCAGGTAAAAAGCTCAATATCCCCAATGGTGCAAACCCTTTTGGAATTTTTGGCAACATTTATGTATATTCAATTAGTGCTAGTAATAACAATGACACAGCTAATGATACCTTCTATAAATATGATATTGAAAATGAAAAAAACTATGAAATAGGCACAATAGAAAACACAACTTCGTGGTCTTTTACCTATGCATTAGTAGGAAGTAGTAAAATATATATTACCATCGGAACAATTAAAGATGGAAAAGATGTGAATCTTCACTGTGAACTTGACTTAGAAAAGCTTGAAATAAACGTTTTATCAGAAGACTCCTTTTTCCCTGCATTAATAAATATCATTCCAGTTAACGAGTCAGAATACATTGAAGACCAAGCAGAAACAATTGGAGAGGGCGCATATCGCTATTATCTAAGTTTAGGAAACAGCCTAGGAGAGAAAAAGAATATAATTACAAAAGAAAGAAATCCACCGCCTGACTATGGAGAAATGTATGTAAGTGCCAGAGCATTCAAGGATAAAATATACACTCTTGAGTACACCGCCGAAGACGAAAGCTGGCTTTGCGTATATGACCTCGAAGGAAAAGAATTATCAAGAGAAAACTTACCCCTTTATGATGAATTTATTACTCGTCCAGATAAATATACTGGACAAACAAATGATAATTTATGGAGCATGGACGTTTTTGGCGAATATTTTTATTTTTCATCATTGATGGGTAATCATCTGCTCCTCAAAAAGATAGGCAGTGAATACCAGCAAATCGATATTTTAAGTGTCAAAAACATGTACATGATCAAGCAATCCACTTTTATAAGAGAAGACCAACGAAAAATTCTTTTCCGAAGTACCGAAAACAATTCGTATTACTTATTCAATCTTGACACCGAAACGCTTGAAGAAGCTCCTGTAGAAAACCAAAAAAACATAATATGGGAGGTCTACGACGGAAAAAGAATGGTGTATATCACTGAAAACAAAGACACTTACTTTGTGGATTTTGATGTCTCGTAGAAATTGATGTTGTACCTGACAAATGTGTGAATGGTGGTGTTAGTTTGAAAAAAGCTTTCAAATTACATAATTAGAAAAGAAACCGAAAAGGCAGAATTACTCATCGAAGAGTTAAAGCAAGACAGCCGCTTTCAAACAGGGCTTAATTTGCAGTTTTTATTATTTGCACAATCGGGAAACGAAATAAATAAAG
>JAVBKA010000169.1:0-16322 GCA_031546715.1 Oscillospiraceae bacterium
TGTTTCTCCTATTCGTCATAATCGGTCTTTCCCTAGAATTTTTAAGCCTTTCTTCAACGCTAATCTTAACCTGAAATCTCATCTTTGACCTTAAGTTGTTGACATTACTCTGTGGAGGGGTGCCCAACGGGCGGGGTGGTATAGCCCCAAACATAGCACAATTCCACCAAACCACAACCACCTACAGCCTCAAGCAAATCTCGGCAGAACAAAGTTCGCCTCTACGCACGATTCACCGAAAATGTAGCAACCTCTCAGAGGACGGCAAGAGCAGAGCCCTTGCCCTACGAGAACGCAGCAAAACGTTACAAATACAACCACCCCTCGCAAAACTCCCAAAACTTTTGGAGGTGTAACAGTTGTCTAAAAAATTATGGATTCTAATCCCTCTGCTCTGCATAGCCGCAGTAATTCTCTTCACCGGTGTTGAAGCCCTGATAAACAGCAGTGTCAAGCCAATCCCCGATTTGCCGGAGACAACTCTTGACGCAGAACGAATGAACGAGGTGTTGTATTACTACTCGCTGGGAGAAAACGCCGAACTGCCAAGCGGTGCACTGTCCGAAGAAACAGTGAACGCCGCTATTACTCCTTCACTTGAGTACATAGACAACCGTTACGACTGCTCTGATTTTCGTGTCAACACCTTGGTGCGCCTGTACTTAGGGTATGAGTACAGGCTTTTTGACAGTACAAAGTCGAAAATTAAAAACACTCTGCTGGACTTTAAATATTGGATGGACCAGGGCGGCAGTGACAGCATGTGCTATTGGTCTGAAAATCATCAGATACTGTTTGCAGTCTGTGAGTACCTAGTGGGTACAAAATTTCCTGACGAAATATTTTTCGTAGACGGCAAAACAGGCAGTCAACATGCTGAAATAGCTGCCAAACGCATAAATATCTGGATGGAGCAGCGTTTTAAGTACGGCTTTACTGAATGGTATTCTAACAACTATTATCCAGAGGACATTGCCGCCATGAGCAATTTTATCGAGTTTTCCACCGATGAAGACATGGTGAGCCGCATGAAAATGATTATGGACATTATCTGGTTTGACTTAGCCAGCCAAAGCAGTAAATATACCACTGAGGACGGTCGGAAATACTACATTTTCCTCTCCGCCAACGGTAGAATGTACGGCGACAACAAGGCAAGCGACGATACAGGCAACCGTCTGCGGCCCTACATTGATTACGTTATGCAGCCCGACAGCGTTGACACATGGCAGAAAAACACTAACAGTTTTTTCAACTGCTTTAGAATTGCGGTGGACGGAGGTTTTTACGCTGTACCAGAAGCCATAAGAGCTGTTTTTGAAGACAATACTCCCCAAGTGGTGAAATCCTCTCAATCCCTGAACGTTTCAGAGCTTGAAGACGAAAAGCTTATAGGTTTAGACGATAATCAGATTATGATGCAATGGAATATGGAATCCTTTACCAACAAAGAGGTTGTCGCCAACACTTTAGAGTATATTTCAAAGAATAAAATGTTTAGAAATACGTTTTTAAACGACTTCAAAATGATTAATCTCAGCCTGCTAAAATGCACAGGTCTGGCAGGTACAGTCAGCAAAATGCTGAACCCCTCCACCAATGGCGCATCCATTCAGCGGGCTAATGTTTACACCTATAAAACCGATAAATATTCCATGTCTACAGCCATGAAATACCACCCAGGAGATTTCGGCGACCAACAGCATATTTTCACCGCAAACTTGTCTAACGACCTTTCTATTTTCGCAGGACATCCCGCTCGTGTTCCAGAGAGAGGCTCGTCACCTAACTATTGGGTCGGGAACGGACGTAACCCCCATTCCGTGCAGGACAAAGGGATAAACATTTCCATCTTTGACGTACCTGAAAAGGCTGGCTTTATGGAACCTCAAATTGTGCAGTACACTCACGCATATTTTCCCAAGCAGTACTTTGATGAAATAGACGAGAGTTACTTAACCAAGGGCGCAGTTTTCGGACGAAAAGGCGACAATTATGTCGCAATGCTCACAAACGGCACACTGTCCTACACAGATTTTGACAGCAGCGACCTAAGGCAAAAGGAAAACGCCAACAGAATCAACAAAAATCTAACCGACGACTATGACTTGGTTCTGCATAGTGAGGGACTGCATTTCTGGATTACCGAATTATCCTCAAAGGGCGAAAACAGCGATGTTGACTTCGCCGCCTTTAAAACCCGAGTTCTGCGCACACCACCTATTTTCAACTTAACTGCAGTAGAATACAGCTCCCAAGGTCGCAAGCTTAATCTTGAATATCAAGGGGATTTTTGGGTAAATGACGAAAAAGTCACCACAGAGTATGAGCGGTATGAGTCTGCCTACGTAAAGGACGGCTTAGTGCGCCGAAATCCGTCCGAAATAGTCTATTCCGTTGACGGCAAGACCTTGACGCTTAATTATCAGCAAAATGTTAGAGTTGAATCGCAAAAATAAAACTGTTGACACAGCACTCTTTATCATGTACAATTTTCAAGAATTGAATATCAATCGACAATGGTGCGAGCTTTAGTGACAGTTTTTCACTAAGCACGATAATAGGGAATCAGGTTTAAATCCTGAGCAGTCCTGCTGCCGTAATGATAGAGCGGTTTTCACGTTCGGTTTTCACTGAACAGCCACTGAACAAGCAATTGTTTGGGAAGGCGTAAAACTTGCGATGATGTCTGAGCCGGAATACCTGCCTTGTTTTTAACGGCTTTGCCGTTACTGTATTGGCTTCACAGAGTATGGGGCGCATATAGGTTTATTGTGAATTTACGGCTGTGCTTGTGCAGCAGTACCTCACGATTGCCTTGTTTATGTGCAGCCTCGGCTTAATTGCCGGGGCTGATTTTATACTAATCACTTATTAAAAACCGCAATCTTTTCGGTTTTTAATAAGCGAATAGTATTATACAAAATTTTAGGAGAAATGAAAATGAAAAACAAAATCGCCGCACTGCTTCTTTCCGTAGTTCTGCTGACTGCACTGGCTGCTTGCGCCGCCACACCCTCTGCGTCGCCCTCTGACTCCCCTTCCCAATCAAGCGAAGTCTCGCCATCCCAATCGCCGTCAACCACTTCCGCTTCCCCGTCACCTACTGAGCAATCGCCCAGTCCCGCAAAGGTTGTGGACACTGACCGTGAAGGAAACCCTATTACATTACCTGACGAGATTAACACCGTAATGGTAATCGGACCGTCAACTGCCGAAATGCTTGCAGGTCTTGGACTAGTGGATAAAATCGTTATTGCGGACCAGTTTTGTGCAAATGTAGAAGGTATTAAAAGCGATTTTCTGGTTTTTGATATGAAAACGCCTGATGTGGAGTCAATTATTTCCATGAAGCCTGATGTTCTGTTTGTAACAGGAATGATTGCCGCCAGCGGAGAAGACCCCTACAAGCCGTTTAAAGACGCGGGAATTTGCGTGATTTACATTCCCACCAGCAGCACAATTCAAGCGATAAAAGACGATATCCGCTTCGTCGCTGATGTTATGGGTGTACCCGAAAAAAGCGAAGCCTTGATTAAGTCTATGGACGACGAAATCAATGCGATTAAAGCCATCGGCGACACTATTACAGAGAAAAAGACCGTCTATTTTGAAATCAGCTCCGCTCCGTATATGTACAGCTTCGGTACAGGCGTGTATTTGGACGAACTTCTGACTATTTTAGGCGCAAAAAACGCATTAGGTGACCAAACCTCTTGGGTTGCAGTCGCTGATGAAGCAATCCTGGAAGTAAATCCTGATGTAATTCTGACAAATGTAAACTATATAGATAATCCTGTGGACGAAATAAAGTCAAGAGCAGGTTGGGATGCGCTGAACGCCTTAAAAAATAACACCGTGTATTACATCGATACCGACGATAGCAGTCAACCCTGCCAAAACATAGTAAAAGCCTTGAGGGAAATGGCAAAGGCCATATATCCCGATAAGTACTAAGGTGAAGCCCAAAGTGCGGACAACGTCCGCCGTAAATAGCGTGAAGCCCAAAGTGCGGACAACGTCCGCCGAAAATGACGCAAAATCCGAGGTGCAGACAACGTCCGCCCTTAGCTTAAAGCTCAAAATTTTAATAGCCATAATCCTTGGTATTGCGTCACTAATTCTTGCCGTGGCGATTGGCAGTGTCAACGTACCGCCTGCGCAAATTATCTCCGTTGTGGTACATAAGCTGTTTGGAGCTAATCTAACCGAGGGTATTCAAGACACCACGGTTTCAATTATTTGGAATCTTCGTCTGCCTCGTGCGCTGCTCGCCTTTGTGGTGGGCAGTGCGCTGTCGGTGAGCGGTGCGATTATGCAGTCGGTGCTCAAGAACCCCTTGGCGTCCTCCTATACCTTGGGAGTATCCTCGGGAGCGTCACTGGGAGCAGGGCTTGTAATTCTTATGGGAATTACGCTACCCTTTGCCAATATGCTGACACTGCCGATTATGGGCTTCGCCTTTGGCTTGGGTACGATTTTCATCGCCATTGGTTTTGCATCACGAGTTGACGGCAGACTTGAAAACAACACAATTATTTTGACGGGAATGGTTATTTCCCTCTTTACAAATGCAATTATAACCATTATGGCGGCAATGGCGAGAGACCAGATTCAGCGGCTGATATACTGGCAAATGGGCAGCTTTTCACTAAAGGATTGGTCAACAATTATAGTGTTAGCACCTATTGCCATTGCGGGGGTCTTATTTGTTCTCCATTATAACAGAGAGCTGGACATGCTGACCTTTGGTGAGGAACAGGCAAAAACCATGGGCGTGAACACTAAAAGAGTTAAATGGATTTTGCTCATTACCTCCGCGGCTATGACAGGCAGCGCAATATCCTTTGTGGGGATAATCGGCTTTGTGGACTTGGTTGCGCCCCATATTGTCAGGAAAATCTTCGGCTCGTCTCACAGGGTTGTGATACCTATGTCGGCTGTGGTGGGCGGAACGTTTATGGTGCTTTGTGACCTTGTGGCAAGAACCCTTATTCCAAAGCAGGATTTACCCGTTGGGGCAGTGACTGCTCTTATCGGCGCACCGTTTTTTGCGTATGTATATTTTAGTAAGCGGAAGGCTTCTTAAAGGACGGTGATGGGTATGCTAAAGGTAAATAATATTTCTGTTGGTTACGGCAAGGTAGAGGTAGTCAAAAATCTGTCCTTCGAGGTACAGCGCAATTGTAATCTCAGCATAATAGGTCCTAACGGCTGCGGAAAAACTACGCTTTTAAAAGCCATTGCCAACATTTTGCCCTTTCAAGGCGATATTTGTATCGAAGGTCAGCCTTTAAACAAGATGAAGCAACGGGAAATTTCCAGAAAAATCGCCTTTATGAGTCAATCCTCTGGAGTATATTTTTCATACAGTATTTTTGAAACCGTAATGATGGGGCGTTACCTCCACATTAAGGACGGCGTCTTTGGCACGCCGTCAGAGGAGGACAGGGCATATGTCCTTAAGTGTCTGCGGGCTGTTGACTTAGAAGGCGTGAAGGACAAGGAAATTACAAAGCTCTCAGGCGGTCAGCTTCAGCGGGTTTTTCTTGCCAGAGCCTTAGCTCAGCAGCCAGACATTATTTTGCTGGACGAACCCACAAATCATCTTGACCTTAAATTTCAAATAGAGCTAATCGAGTACCTAAACGAATGGACAACGCAAGAAAACCACTGCGTAATCGGGGTATTGCATGACTTGAATCTTGCAATGCGCCTAAGCGAGCGGATTCTCGTGATGAAGGACGGTCAGGTGGCAGCTATAGGGAAAATCGGCGAGACCATCTCAGGGGAGTTACTCAAGGATGTATATGATATAGATGTTGTGGAGTATTTCAAAGACTCACTTACCAAGTGGGAAGGGCTAAGCTCGCGGTGAAGTTCGGCGAAGCTCTGTAACTCATTAAGAAGGAGCACTATTATGCATGAATTAAGCGGAAAACGGTTTGTCGCCTCCTACAGCGGCGGTAAGGACAGCGTACTGGCGTTACACAGAGCAAAAAAGCTGGGACTTGTGCCTATAAAGCTGATAACCACATACAACACCGACCTTAACAGGTCATGGTTTCACGGCATTCCTGAGCCCCTTCTCAAGAGAACGGCAGATTCCCTCGCTCTGCCTATAGAGCTAATAAAAACCTCCGGCGCAGAATACGAGAAAAACTTTGAAAATGCTCTGTCCGCTGCAAAGTATGACGGCGCAGAGGTTTGCATTTTCGGCGATATTGACATTGACGAACATCTTGAGTGGTGCTCTGCAAGATGCAGAAACGTTGGGATAACACCGTTTTTCCCTCTTTGGCAGGAGGAGCGAAAAAAACTTGTGTACGAATTTGTAGAGGCGGGATATTCCGCTATAATTACAACAATTGACACATCTCGTATGTCCGCTGAGCTATTAGGGCACAAGCTAGATGCGAAAACCCTTGCAGAAATTGAAAAAAGCGGCGTTGACGTCTGCGGTGAAAACGGCGAATACCATACTTTTGTATATGACGGACCGATGTTTACACAGAAGGTGCGCTTTTCCTGCGGTGAAGCCATAACCCTTGATAAATATGCGATTATGCCCTTGCTTGTTTAGTCTCGCTTGCGAAAAATCTGGACAGTGGTGCGCCTGCCTAAAAACGCCGGATAGATTGGAAAATCCAATCTATCCGGCGTTGTAGCTATGAGCATAGTTTTATCTTACCGCCAAGTGCCTTCGTTGATTTTCTTTACAATTTCCGGCTTGATTTTGGGCTTGCGGTCATAGGTTAGCAGACCGTTTAACTCCTGCTCCACGTCAGTGAGCTGAGTATAGCAAAAGCCTTGCACCAAGGACGACTTTAGAATAGCCGACACTACATCGTTATACCGAATCGCCAAGTCCTCGTCGGACGCTGCGGTTGAGTATCCCCAACCTTTTTCTGCGTTAGGCTTAAAAGCAATACCGCCGAATTCCGTCAGCAATATAGGCTGTCCTTGATATTGCCAGCCCTTTGCAAACATGGCACGTCCGGCGGGGTAATCTCCCAAAATGCGGTCAATACTGGCGTACCGCTCAGCTAAAACCTCGTGCCGCCATTCGTAATCGTGGACGGTCAGCAGGTCGGTGCAGGTATGCGTCCAACCGTCGTTGGAGATGACAGGGCGTGTTGAATCAAGGGATTTAGTGAGATAAACCATAGCGGCGGTGTGGCTCTGCATGTCCTCACGGTTGTGAATAAGTGAAACTCCCCATGATTCATTTATAGGCGTCCAAACTTCAATACAAGGGTGATTATAGTCACGGGTGACTGCGTCTATCCATTCGTTTGTAAAGCGTTTTATATACGCGGCGGTGTAAAGATACGCCGCGGGAGCTTCGCCCCAGACCAGCAACCCCATATGGTCGGCATGGTACAAAAAGCGTGGGTCTTCAATTTTTTGGTGCTTGCGCACACCGTTAAAGCCCATTTCCTTGGCAAGCCGTATATCCTCTTTAAACGCCTCGTCAGACGGTGCAGTCAGGAGAGACTCAGGCCAGTACCCTTGGTCAAGGAGCAACTTTTGATAGTATGGTCTGTTGTTGAGCATGAATTTTCCGTTATCAATTGACACCTTGCGCATACCAAAATAACTGCGCACAGCGTCAACCTCAGCATCAGCGCAAACCACGGTAAACTCTACATCGAACAATCGTGGCTGTTCAGGCGTCCAGTATACACCCTCAGGGTAGTTCCAGCTACCCAAGGTCTGCAAATCCAGTCCGATGGAAAATTCGCCGCTTTTTCCTGCGCCGCAGACCACATGCTTGTTTACAAGAACGTCCCCAAAGAACAGTTTTACTTGCAAATCAGCCTTGGTGTTCCCCTCCAGCTCATAACGAAAGCTTACGGCGGCGTTATCCATATCGGGGGTAATAAACATGGTTTTAAGATGGGTTTCGCTGACAGGCTCTAGCCATACCGTTTGCCAAATACCCATGGTTGAGGTGTAAAAAATGCTTGCGGACTGTGTTTTCCAGTACTGCTTACCCCGTGGGATTTCGTAGTTCAGATGGTCGTCCTCAACACGGACACGCAGTTCGTTATCACCATTTTGCAAGGCTTGGGAAATGTTCACACTAAAGCCGATATGCCCGCCTTCGTGACGAAGAAGATGGGTTCCGTTGACCCAAATATCGCAAGCATAGTCAACTGCGCCGAAGTGCAGTAAAGCTTGCTTGCCAAGCATACACTCAGGCAACGCAAAGCTTTTTCTGTACCACGCCACATTATGAAATTCGTTGCTCCCAATGCCGGACATGGGGCTGGTGTACGAAAATGGTACGGTAATGGATTGGTCAAAACGGTCGTCGTCAAAGGAAAAATCCCATTGGCCGTTGAGGTTAAGCCAGTCCTTGCGCTGAAATTGTGGGCGCGGGTACTCCGGTCTTGGTATGCTCATAGCGTTGCTCCATTCTTTGTTTGGTAGGGGTAATATCCATGGTTTAATGCTCATCAGGCTTCGAAACTCTGCTACCGAAGCCCGAGGTTATTGTATCACAGCCGCTACAAATAGCAACGCAAAAAATTAAACATGCTTACCATACGTCAAATACATCGGTCTGCCCGTCTCCCTATCCTCTATCAGCTCCGCATCAATGCCGAAAACCTCGCATAGATTCTCAGAGGTAATAACCTCCTTGGGCGTACCTGAGGCGACGACTTTTCCGGTTTTCATTGCAAGGATATTGTCCGAAAAGCGTGAGGCGTGGTTTATTTCATGCAGCACCATGACTATTGTACAGCCTCGCTCCTTGTTTAACCCTGACAGCAAGGACAGTACGTCAAACTGATGTGCTAAGTCAAGATATGTTGTAGGTTCGTCTAAAATCAGGATGTCGGTTTTTTGGCATAGGGCCATGGCTATCCATGCTCTTTGACGTTGACCGCCTGACAGTTCGTCAAGCGCCTTGTTTTTTAGCTCGGATATTCCTGCAATCTCCATGCTTTCTTCGATGAAGCGGTTGTCCTCCTTAGTCAGCGCGCCGAAGCCAGACTTATGGGGAAACCGTCCGTATGACACCAGTTCACGGACAGACAGTCCCGAGGGAGCTTTTGGTGCTTGGGGTAACACTGCCATCTTTTTAGCTATCTTTTTGGGGGACAGTTTATGGACATCGTCACCGTCTATCAGCACCCGACCGCTGTCTGGTGTAAGTATTCTCGCCATGCTTTTCAGCAGGGTTGATTTTCCGCAGCCGTTTGCGCCGATGATTGAGGTGATTTTTCCCTTTGGGATGGATATGTTCAAGCCGCTGATTACAGGGGCTGCGCCATATCCAAGGGTTAAGCCTTCTGTTATAATGCCGTCCATGTCAGCCCTCCTTAATCATGAGATAAATAAAATACGGTACGCCGATAATAGAAACCACTAGCCCTAAATGCAGCTCAATTGGAGCAAAGGCATATCTTGCAATAATGTCAGATACAACAACCAGAACCATGCCGATAAATGACGAGATAACCACCAGATACTTATGCCGCGGTCCAACCAAACGCCGAGCCATATGAGGCGCAAGCAGACCCACAAAGGCGACATTTCCTGCCACTGCCGTTGCCGTACCTGCAAGCACTACTGAAAACGCAATCAAAATTAGCCGCTGACGTTCCACTCGAACCCCAAGCCCCGTTGAAAGTTCGTCCCCAAGGGTGAATACATCTAAATATCGCGATTTATAAAGAGCTAGTCCGAGAAACAGCAATATTATGGGGGCGACTGCCCATACATATCTCCAGTTTGCGCCCCAAATGCTGCCTGATGTCCATGCGAGAACCCGATTAAAGTCTTTAGTGTTAAAGCTTAGCTGGGCAATTATTATCAACGACAAGAAAAATGCGTTGATGGCGATGCCCATAAGTAGCAGTCTGGTAGGCTTTATTCCCCGCTTCCACGCTAAAATATATATTAATCCTGCGGCGAGCATCCCGCCTGACAGGGAAATCAGTGGCATGGTGAATATGGTGAAAGCGTTCATACTGTAGTAGTTGTGACCGTTGGTGAGATAAATGTACACCACCGCAAAAAACGCCGAGCCTGAGCTGATTCCTAAAATTCCCGGCTCTGCAAGCTCGTTTCCTGTGACGCTTTGCAAAATAGCACCTGAAACCGACAGTGCCGCACCGACTAACAAACCGATGACAATCCGCGGCAGACGTATGTCCATAAGCGCGATAGTCTGCTGTTTTGTTCCTTGCCCTATTAGCGTTTTCCACACACCCGCAGGTGTGATAGACAGCGTTCCTGTTCCCAGACTGAGCAAAATCACGCCCAAAAGAGCCGCAAGCAACAACGCAAGGCAGATATAGAAGCGTTTGCTCCCGAAACCAAGCCGCCTCATCGTCCAAGCCTCCTAACAAGCCCTATCAAAACAGGTACGCCGATTAGTGACGTAATTGACCCCAAGGGCAGCTCCAAGGGCGCAATTGCCGATTTTGCAATGACATCGCTAAACACTAGTAGCACCCCGCCAAGCACAGCGGATAACGGTATTACATAGCGGTAATCAGAACCAATACACAGTCTTGCAATTTGCGGAACAATTAAGCAAACAAAGCCGATGTTGCCGCCGATAGAAACCGCCGTACCGCTGAGAACCACCATAACTATCAAGCTCAGTAGCCGCACCCTGTCAGGCTTTTCCCCTAGACCGACTGCAACATCGTCACCGAGGCTCAGAATGGTGATTCGAGGCGACAACGCAATCGCCGCAGGAATAAAAACCGCAAAAACCACCAACGCAAGTCTGACAAACGCCCAATTCGCCCCCGAAAGCCCTCCTGCAAGCCAAAACCCTAAGTTTTTAGTGTTATTTGTCAGCAACGCAAAAACAGAGGCAAAGGATATGAAAAACATACCAAGGGCACTTCCCGCTAAAATCATTCTGGTAACATTAACATTTGACCGTTTAAGACTTAAAAAGAATATCAACGCCGCACTGACTGCCGCCCCCAGAAAAGAAACCCCAGCTCTGCCCACCGCCCCTAACACAGGACTTACCGCCAGCATAATGGACATGGCCAACGCCGCCCCTTGGGTAACCCCCATAATGGACGGCGATGCGATGGGATTTCGTGTAATACCTTGGACAATTGCGCCAGAAGCTGCTAAAAAGCTCCCTACCAGAGCTGCACAAATTGCTCGGGGCAATCTTAAATCCCGAATAATTTGCAGTTCAACGCCTTGGACGTTTCCTGACAACAGCCCTGAAAGGTTAATCTGCTTTGCGCCGATTGTAATAGAAAGTGCGATTCCAAGCAGCACTAAAACCAGCCCGATTACAAAACATATTAAAAAAACTGATTTTCGATTTTGCCAATTTGTATGCCCGTTCATATAAGTAACCAATTCTCCAATGACACGTTATAACAGCTTTAAATTATCATGCGCACTTACTTAGCCGTCAACATTGTCTCGATTTCATCTATTAATTTGCCTTTGCCGTATGTGCTGTATGCTTGGTTGAAGTAGGGGGACTGGGTTAGCCATATAACATGGTCGTTTTTCATCGCTTCTAGGCTGTTAAAAACTGAGCTGCCTGTTAGCGCGGCTTTGTCCTCCTCGGACGCTAGGATAATCATGTAATCGGCGTTGATTTCGCTGAGACCCTCCAAGGTTGCCACAGGGAGTGTGATGCTGTCCTGCTCGGGGAGCTTTTCAGGAGCTGCCAGACCCATGTCGTTATACAAAATGTCCCCGTAAGCTGCGCCTGTGAAGAGGTAGTATTTATCACCGCCAGTGAGGAAGGAGAAATATGTGGCGGCTTCGCCGTTTGCGGCTTTGATTTTTGCGCCGATTTCCTTTACACGCTTGTCGTAATCAGCAATATAGGCTTCGGCGGCATCGTTTTTGTCAAATATTGCAGCCACCATGCGCAGGTCGGAACGCCAATCGTTAACGTTTGGCTCGATGACAATGGTCGTCGCGATTGCGCTGAGCTGTTCATAGGCTTTTTCTTGGCGGGGGTTAATAATAATCAAGTCAGGCTCCACGGACAAAACCCCTTCAATGTCCACAGTGTCCATCATTGGGTAACCGATAATTTTTGAACCTGCTAATTCTTTTTCGAGGTAAACAGGAAATTTAGTGTAATCATAAGCATCGGAATCCGCTGTTGCTTCGGGCTTGATGCCTAAGATGTACAGTATGTCACTTACGCCAGAGGCGTCAGCAATTCTTGACGGGCTTGCAGGAATTTCAACTTCGCCCTTTGCTGTTTGCACCGTTCTTGTTCCAGAGCTGTCAGACGTTGAGGCTTCGGGAGTCTGGGGAGATTGGGAAGTTTCGGGAGATTGGGACGTTGGCGGCGATACTGACGCTGACGCAGATGTTGATGGGTCTACAGAGGCGTAGGGGTTTGCCGAAGTTGACGGCGATCCGGAACATGCTGCGAGGGTTAGTGTCATCATAACACCTGAAATTATAAGCGACGCTGTTTTTACTAGGTTGCGATTCATGTATACATTCCTCTTTCATCTTGTTTGTTAGTTATCACTAACTCTTGGCTTAAAAAAATTTGAGATTAGCCTGATGTATGTCTAGCATACGTAATATGGCAAAGTTAGCATAAGCTAACTTTGCCATATTACAACGATTTTTACTGTTTGTCAACAGTTTTTTTGTTAAGGCTTGTTTTTGAGCATGTTCCCGCTTCGGGAGTGCCGTGAAAGCCTACCACCCCGTCGCTGCGCGCCACCCCTCCACAGAGGAGAATTAAGTGACGATGCACGCCTTATTTCAAACATTAGAGGGGAATTAACTACCCCGCAAACCTTATTCCCCTCTGTGGAGGGGTGCCAACCGCAGTTGGCGGGGTGGTTTCCCACCCCGCCAACTGCGGTAAATTGTTATCGAACAGGTCAATGGTAACCAACCAGTTCAATTTTACTCGCTTCTAAGTGCTTCCACAGCATCCTTCTTAGATGCCATACGTGCAGGGATATGTCCGCCCAACATAGTTAAGATTGTGCTGACGATAATTAGTGCAATAGCGTGGAGCGGCTGCACTCTGGCGACATTTTCCAGCTCGCTGGCGTTATAAATTATAGCGTTTATTGGGAAGGTCAGCAAAATCGCCAGTGCGATACCTAACACCCCTGAGAAAATACCCAAAATACAGGTTTCAGCGTCAAACACTCGGGTAATATCCTTTTTACGTGCGCCAAGTGCTTTAAGAATACCAATTTCCTTTGTGCGCTCGAGGACCGAGGTGTAAGTGATGATGCTTATCATAATCAAGCTGACTACGAGAGAAATTGCTGCAAATGCAATCAGTACAAGGGTTACGCCGTTCATAATTCCGCCTGTCATAGTGGAAATCGTTGCAGCAAGGTCGGTATAAACAACCTTATCTTCCTTGGACTTGTCTGCGTTATAAGCGTCAAGATATGCAACAAGCTCATCCTTCGCTTCAAAGCTGTCTGGGTACAGCATCAGCATAAAGGGCTTAGGGTCGCCGCCGAGAACAGCTAGGAACATTTTTTTGCTTTCCTCGTCCATTTCCTGCATGGTGAAAATGTTAAATGCGGCGTCTTCTTGTGCTTTTACAATATCTGAGCTGACTGCTTCATCGATGACAATCTGTGAAAGCTCATCACTATATGCAAGTCCTGGTGAAAGAATGCCTACTTCGGCATCTTCGCCTTGGCGTACAATACCTGTAATTCTTATGGTTTTGCTGTCTGCTGCGCCGTACATGGCTTCGTAGTCTGTGCCGGGGAGGTATGTTCCGAACTCTGTTTTAACATAGTAGCTGTTATTGGCTACAAGCTTAAACTCTGTACCGACGATATCGGAAAATTTAATGCTTGAAACGTCGTCAGTTTTAAAGCCGAGGTTTTGAAGAGTTTGAAAATTAATCCTGTTTCTTGTGCTGACTACCAAGACCATATCTGTTGGAGATTGCGGATATTCTCCTGCTACCAACTCATAATTTCTCTCTAAATACGAGCCTTTTTCTTTGTTTAGCTGAACGGGATAGGATGACAATCCTGCATTAGACATGCTGGTCATCATTCCGCCGCCGCCGGAGCTGCCGCCGCTGGTCATGCCCTGCATACCAGAGGAAATGGAAACCGCCGCCGCCTTACCGTCAATTTTACGGACAAGGTTCATTGTAACTAATCGGGTGTAACCAATGCTACCGCAGACCGTTGGATCTACTTTTTCAATATAGTCGATGTATTCGTCAGAAAGAATATTTTCGTGGGTGATTCTGTTTTTTGAAGGGTCATATAGGAATACTTCGTCGGAGTCAACATACTCCTCTTGTTTTTCCTGTTCAGTCCCTAATTTTTGCATTTCCTCGGCGTCCATTTCAATGGACTGCTGGGAGACAATTATGGGAAACTCAGCCATGGCGTCACTTTGGAACTGGTCAATCTGAACCTGAAAGCCTGTGGATAAGCTTAAAATTACTGCAATACCGATAATACCGATACTGGACGCAAAGGCGGTTAAAAAGGTACGTCCTTTTTTAGTACGCAGATTGTTTGCGGAAAGTCTCAGAGCAGTGGTAAAGCTCATGCTGGTTTTAACAAGCTTGAATTTATCAACTGTGGTATCTTCCTCATATGGATTTGTATCTTTAACGATTTTACCATCCATAAAGTTTACAATACGGTCAGCATACTGCTCAGCCAGCTCAGGGTTATGTGTTACCATAATGACCAAACGGTCTTTGGAAATGTCACGGATAAGATCCATAATCTGCACACTGGTGACAGTGTCTAACGCGCCGGTAGGCTCGTCACAGAGTAAAATCTCAGGGTTGTTGACTAAGGCGCGGGCGATTGCAACACGCTGCATTTGTCCGCCAGAAAGCTGATTTGGTTTCTTGTGCAAATGTTCCTTTAATCCCACGCGGGTAAGCACCTCTAAGGCGCGCTTACGGCGTTCTGCCGCTGAAATACCGCTGAGAGTAAGGCTTATTTCAACGTTTGCAACAATGCTCAAATGAGTAATAAGGTTATAGCTTTGGAACACAAAGCCAATGGAATTGTTACGGTATGCGTCCCAGTCCTCAGCGCGGAAATCCTTTGTCTTTTTGCCCTTAATGGTCATTTCTCCGCTGTCATAACGGTCAAGACCGCCGATAATGTTAAGGCAAGTGGTTTTTCCTGAGCCGGATGCACCTAAAATGGCGACAAACTCTTTATCTCTAAAGGAAATGTTTATGCCGTCCAATGCCTTTGTTTCAATGTCTCCGATATGGTACGTCTTTTTAATGTCGATTAACTTAAGCATTTATCAAATCTTTCCTTCGGCGTTTATTTTTTTTACAAGCTCTGTAAACTCTCTCATACCCAAAAGTATTGCATCTAGCGTTTCTTGCGGGGCGTCAAATATTATCTGACTGCTTTTCATCATGTTCGCATAAATTCGTTTAATCGTTTCCCTTCCTTGTTCCGTCAGCCCCACAAGCACTACGCGCTCGTCATTAGGGTTGCGGGTTCGTGTAATCAGTCCCAGTCTCTCCAGTTCCTTGCACATAGAGGAAACATTGCCTTGATTTAGTCCGTAATGTCTGCTGATTTCACCAACAGTCAGATCTTCGCCTTCTGCGCAGTGTGTCAGTAGAAATGCCTGAACCTGTGTCAACCCTTCGGCGGAAATTATTGGTTCCATGGATTTCTGCAAAAGAGGCTTAATTGTGGAAAAAAGATGCCACATTTCGCTTAAGAAGTCTTGGTTATTCATTTGAGCCTCCGTAATATATTTATATGAAATATATTGTTGGTTAAATATAATATATTTTCATGAGTATGTCAAGTTAATATATTGTGAACAGGGCTGTGAACACCCATGTGGACAGCGATGTTTTGTTTTGTAGCACCAAGTAGTTTTTGTGAAAATTAATTGATTACTACTCATATATGTGGTATATTTATGTAGAAGTGTCTAAAAAGTACATCTCGTTTTGATTAGGAGGCATTTTATGGCTGATTATCACCTAGGGGAAACTATTAAATCACTGCGATTACAACTGGGGCTTACGCAAGAGCAGCTCGCAGAGGGACTGCTTGATGTCAGTACGCTTTCGAGAATTGAAAACGACCATCAACTGCCGTCAAAGAATGTGTTTGAAGCGTTAATGCAAAAGCTTGGGGCAAATGCTGAGAGCTATTTCAGCTCTTTTTTAAGCGGAACGGATTTTGATGCACTTGAAAAAAGAGAAGAGCTTTCAAATTACATAATTAGAAAAGAAACCGAAAAGGCAGAATTACTCATCGAAGAGTTAAAGCAAGACAGCCGCTTTCAAACAGGGCTTAATTTGCAGTTTTTATTATTTGCACAATCGGGAAACGAAATAAATAAAG
>JAVBKA010000004.1:0-4250 GCA_031546715.1 Oscillospiraceae bacterium
CTATCATACGATTGAGAAAGATACAAAGCTGACAATTTACACAGACTTTGGTTTTAGGTCCAAGATTTACCTTCCATAAAATTCGTATGCTACACCTAAATCCGACCATTGGATTTCACCAATCCGACCGCTAATTTTTTCGAATCCGACCATCGCAATAAACAAATTCAACCATCGAAATGTATTTTTATTTCACCCCTTTTCAATGGTCGAGTTATTCCCAATTTGCCGCATAACCAAAGCAAGTATTTTGTTGTGGATATGACTGGTATAGATTTGTCTATCATATGATAGGCAAATCTATGTGTAGCCCGAATTTCAAAATCCTGTAGCTAGATTCTTTCAATCTTGTAGCTGGAAATTATCAATCCTGTAGCTGAACCCCCTATTTTTTAGCACCCCTTTAAGCAACAAGATTTATCTCAATTATTGGTATATCTAAAGCAAATATCTAATTTTCAATATGTCTGGTAATGATTTCTCCATGATATTATGGAGAAATCATTAGAGCTATAAGTTTGCATACGTTTTCAGTTTTAGCCCCTGATTACCAATTCACCTAATCAGTATATTTTCATAATTACTCATCAAACCAAGGAGGATAAAAAACAATGACGCTTCAACGCATAAAACAATATCCGTATCTCATAGCTAAAATTGAGCGCATAAAAAAAGAGATTGATAAGCTTAAGGGAGATTGGGCAGTCTCTGGTGCTATAATGGCTTCGAGAAAATCGCCGCCGTACAATATGCGCGAGATTATTGTTGGCGACCGCGATATTACTAAACAGGCGGCTGCCTTAATAGCCGAAAAACGCAAGGAGCTTGACGCTGCAATTTTTGATAAAGGTGAGATTGAGGAGTTCATTAGAAATATCGCGGACTTGCGTATTAAAGAGATTTTGACTATGCGGTATCTTAACGGCGATAGCTGGAAAGAAGTTGCTGCCTGTTTTGGACCACGAGAAAGCGAGGGTGGCATAAAGATGGCAGTAAAAAGATTTTTTTAATTTGTTACGAATGTTACCTATGTTACAAAATCAAATGCTATAATTAAAATACGGATTTGCATATTCAATCCTCCTACTTATACCCCGCTACGGCCAATCGGTCGTGGTGGGGATTTACTTTTACCCGAAATGAGGTGAGCCGCATGGCCAAAGGAGTACACTTACGCGTAAAGAATTACTCAAATTTAGAATCAAGCATAGAGAATTTAAAAAGCAAATCTGCCATTGCAGCAAGTAATACCGTAAAAGATATGAAGTCACGTGCGCCTGGGTGGATAGCGGCTGCGGTGACAACAAGGTATAATATCAAAAAAAGTGAGATTACCCCTTTAAGTTCCTCGGCAAAGAAGCCGCAAAAGAAAGCAGGCAGCATTTCGGTTCGAGGTGAAACAATTGAGAACCTACAATTTGTTTATAAAGGCAGACTGTTAACGCCAACTCACTTTGCAATGACACCTCGGCAACGTCCTCGATCAACAAAGGATGAGAATGGGAAGACTATTAAAAAGGCGCGCGGATATCAGGTAAGTGCAGAAATAATAAAAGGTCAACGCAAAATTCTTGGGTCAAAAGTTTTTTTAGGAACTAATAAGGGTACAGCAGATATTCCTTTTCAACGCGTTGGAAGTGGACGCAAACTAATTGAAGCTATAAAAACACTCAGCGTTCCTCAGATGATTGAGAATGAAGATGTTGCTGTTAATATTATGAACAACCTTAATGTTGGGTTAAAGGCTCGTATGGAGCATAATATCAAACGACAAAAACTATGAGGTGTAAAAATGTTTGGAACATCTATACCAGAGCCAAGAAGATATCTACCTCCACCCCCACCTCCTGCAACAAAAAGGTATGCGCCTTTAATAAACTATAGACAGTTGTTTGCAGGCAAAGAGTTAAGCGATTATGATAAAGAGACAGTTATAGTTTTAGCACAGGCAGGCATTGCACCTAAGTGGCCTCCTAATAAAATTGGGTAGGTACTTCCAACTATAAAAAAATTCCTGCGGTGCTTTCGAGCCCAGAAAGCCTGTAGATACAAGTTTCAAAAACAGGTTAACAAGTTAACAAATCCTCGTCATTTTATACATAATATAGTCCTCAAAAATATTTGTTAAGTTAAGCCCATAAAGGTTGGTGAAATGGAGGATGAGTTTCGATGTCGCAATATTAGCGTCTTCAACAGTTGGAAAAGATGGTATCGTTGAGGTTACGACTTCATTTCTAGAGGAATATTATAATGTTTCGAGGGCAGCTCTAACTGACTGGACGAAAAAAGGATGTCCACAATTGTCTCGAGGAAAATGGGACTTTATTGCTGTACTAAAATGGAGGGGTGGGCTTGAAGCCTTTGAGGCTGACTCCGAAGATTCAAATAAAAATTTAGTAGCTGAAAAATTGAAGGCTGAAATATTCTTGAAACAGCAGCAAGGGCAGCTCGCTGAAATTGAACTGCAAAAAGCTCGTGGCGAAGTAATTGAGATTGAGCAGGTCAAGGAAGTCGTTGGCTCTGTTATTATAAATACTAAAACGCTTTTTTTGTCTCTTCCTGCCAAGGTTGCGCCAAAGCTTATAGGTCTGTCAGTATTAGATGAGCTAGTCAAAGTATTGCAGGAGCATTCTGCTTGCTTTATCAAAGCTAAAACTAGCAAGGATGCCGATATAATAATCAATAAAATTATTGAAGAATTTTCACAAGCTAAAACTGTTATGGAAATTAACGATATAGTGTCATATATTGTACATGATATTTTATCTGAGCTGTCGGCTATAAAGATAGGAAAATCAGAAGGTGATGCCGTTTGAGACAAAAGGCAATAGAACTTTGTGCTGCAATATTCTTAATGTTTAAGCCGCCTGAAAAAATTAAGGTACATGAGTGGGCAGACCAAAATCGCACTCTGTACAGTGATTCATCGGCAGAGCCTGGTAGATGGCGAACCGACCGCACCCCATACATGATTGCTATTCATGAAGCGTTTACTGACCCGCACACAAGTCATATCTATGTAAAAGCTGGTTCTCAAGTAGGGAAAACGGAATTTCTAAACAATTGCTTTGGGTATATCGTCTGCGTAGAACCAGGCTCAATTATCTGGGTGCAACCAACAGTTGAAACTGCACAAGATTTTTCAAAACAACGCCTCGATTTGTTTATAGAAAAAACACAAGTGCTTAAAGAACGTATATCGCCTGAGAAATCCAAAAGCAGAGGCAATACAATTCTGAAAAAATCTTTTATTGGAGGTTTTTTATCGCTAGTCGGTTCAAATGCACCTTCTCCAATGCGCGCAAAGTCAGTTAGATATTTTTTTGGTGACGAATTGGATGCTTGGTCAGAATCTGCCGGTGATGAGGGTGACCCAGTGAAACTTGCGGAAAAACGAACAGTTACCTTTCCTAATCGCAAAATCGTAATTGTTTCGACCCCTAAATTTAAAGGAAAAGGCAAAATAGATGAATTGTTTTTAAGCGGTTCGCAGGAAGAATGGTGTTTACCATGTCCAAACTGCTGTGAGTACCACTACATAGAATTTCAAGATATAATTTTTAAGTATAAAAAAACTAATAATGGCAGATCCATCAGCTTTACAGTCAGCGATGTTCATTGGAGATGTAAAGATTGCGGTTTCGAATTTAGCGAAACACAGATGAAACACCAACAGGGTAAGATGATTGCGAGAAATCCAGACGCTTTTGAAAAAGGTATTCGCTCTTTTCGTCTAAATGCGTTTATTTCACCATGGCTTAATTGGGATAGCATTATTTTAGAGTTTTTGGAGGCTGGAAGCGACCCACTCAAGTTACAAGTTGTGTGGAATACACTATTCGGTGAGGCTTTTGAAGACCGGGGTGAGCTGGATGATGAAGAAACTATGCTTGCACGTCGGGAGGAATACCCAGCAGAATTGCCAAATGGTGCGTTGTTTCTAACTTGTGGCGTAGATACTCAAGACAATCGCCTAGAATACGAGGTTGTAGGATATGGACATTATGGTGAAACATGGGGTATAAAAAGAGGCTTTATTATGGGTGACCCTGCCGATGATGACGTATGGGAGCGTTTAGACGAAATTATCGACAAGACATATAACTTTGAAGACGGAAAAGGTCTGCGAATTTCACTAACCGGCGTTGATTCTGGCGGACATCGTACTAAGGAAGTCTACAAAGCTTGCCTTGCTAGGTATAGTAAAAGAGTTTTTGCCATTAAAGGCAAGGGCGGTGAAAGTATACCAT
>JAVBKA010000182.1:0-10123 GCA_031546715.1 Oscillospiraceae bacterium
GCTCACTAACGCCGACAATACTTGGATTTGCGAAAGCGCAGGAATTACTCGGCTAATTATCAAATCAGTCCTATGTTGTAAATAGTCTTCGAACAAACCTAAAACCTGCCATAGGTGGGACAGAGTAATGTCTGCCCCACCTATTTACATGCCTATAGAATTCTAGTCGCTGGTTACGATAACTTCGCCTGTTTCAATATTCACTTTGCACGGTTGAGGATTCACATTATGAGTAATAGCGTAATATGTTGTAATAATATAGTCCCCGTCAATGGTAAAGAGAAGGTTGCTTTCGTGATTGTGACCAAAAAAACCATTTGGTCTGTTTTCCTTGCCGCCTTTAGTAATCAGCAAATTATCTTTAACATCTCCAAGTGGCGAAGTAGACATTGTATGCATATATATTCTTAAATCGCCTTTAATATAGTGTGTTTCGCTATAACGAACGTATAGTATCGGATCATAATATTTCCAAACGCCAAGTTTAGTATTATAAAAATAACTATTCGCTCTTATTTTCAGCCCTGATTCGCTGTCAAAGATGTAGTTCCAACCGAATTCTTCAACAGCGAACCGCCAAGTCAGGGGGAAGTATGTGATGTTGCGGAAAAGCAGGAGGGGATACGGTTCGTTTTTGTTATCAATCACTTTCCCATTTAGCGTAACCTTTGAACTAACAATGGTTGCAGTCTGGCGTTTGCTATTTTTTTGGGAGGTGGGTGTTCCATAAGAAAACTCCTTCGGCGTTTCAGGATTTCCTTTATTGACGACCAGACCGCCCTCTTCCGTCCAGCTCGTATCCAAATTCATCATGTTTGAAAGTTGATACGTAAGAGGAAAGTAGGTAATACCCTGATAAACCAGTAATGGGCACTTGGCATAATCGTTGTCGTCAAAGCTTAATTCATTCAGCGTCACCGAAAAGCTGGGAATTGTTGCAGTGACCTGCTTACTTGTCCCATGGCGGAGACAGATGAAGACGTGCATATGACCAAGGCTAAAACCGTGGCGATGCATTTAGTAAACATTTTTTCTCCTTTCATTTATTTGGTTGCAAAAGACGTCTTCGACTTGAAAATGTAGCTAATAACGCAGACTGTTTGCGTTATTAGCGGCATAAACTAACTAATATTTACCGAAATCAGAGACTGAGCTGTTGCTTGACATACGAGAAATGTCCGGTTTCTTCGGCATGGTTATTTGCCGCCTTGACGATGTGCCGGAGCTTGAGATTTTTGAGTGGCTCTCCTTTATCTTAAACTGAGATACCAGCTCTTCAAGCATATTAGACTGACCGCTCATTTCCTCTGAAGCGGCGGCACTTTCTTCTGCTGTTGCGCTATTCTGCTGTACAACCTGAGCGACTTGGTCGATGCCTGTGTTTATCTGGCGGATTCCAGCAGATTGTTCTTCGGAGGACTTGGCAATGTCGGAAATAATGTCGGTGCTTTCGTTAATACCAGAAACTATTTCTACTAGTGAAGCGGCGGTTTCGCTGGCGATTCTCGCACCAAGCTCGGCTTTTTCCATTGAACTGGCGATAAGACTTCCAGTATCCTTGGCGGCAGAGGCACTCTTGGCGGCTAGACTGCGGACTTCCTCCGCTACAACGGCAAAGCCTTTTCCGTGCTGACCGGCTCTTGCTGCTTCAACTGCGGCGTTCAAGGCGAGAATATTAGTTTGGAAGGCGATATCATCAATAACCTTAATAACCTTGTTGATATTTTTGCTTGCTTCGTTGATTTCGCGGACGGCTTCCATCATTTGATTCATTTGACTGGAGCCTTTTTGAGCGTTATTTTTAATAGTTCCCGAAAGTTGTGCGGCTCTTAACGCAAGCTCGGCGTTGGCTTGAGTTTTGGTGGCAATGGCGCTGATGGAGCTTGAAAGCTCTTCAACCGCAGAGGCTTGCTGTGTTGAGCCTTGTGCTAAAAGCTGTGCACCGTCTGCTATTTGCTTAGAGCCTGTGGAGACTTGGGAGGTGGAATGCATGATTTGTGTCATAACTTCGTGATTCATTTCAACCATTTGCTGTAGCTTTTGGTTAAGTAAATCCCTGTCTGAACGGGGTCTTACGTCAACAGTTAAATCGCCGTCTGCGACAAGCTCAACCATATGGGCTTGCTCCTGAATACTGTTGACCATAGTGGTAAAAGCAGTAGCCAATTCGCCAATTTCGTCTCTTGAATGAATATCGAGACTTACTTCCACATCACCTTGTGCCAGACGCTTAGAGCATTCAACCAGTTGACTTGTTCCTCTGGTTATAGATTTAGCGGCGATATTTGACAGCAATATTGAAAAAATAATTGCAACGGCAAGCCCTATAATGGCTACCATAATTGTTGTATCTAAAGCGGATTGTGCAGCCGCTTCACGAACGACTAAAAGGCTTTCTTCCATTGCCGTTCCTTGGTCAATTAAACTGCGAAGCTCATCCATAGTATCCTTGCCAAGCTTTTTCAGTTCGTTTGAAACTACGTCGTACAAAGCTTGATTTTGTCTGATTTCAATTGCATCGTTGAAAATTGTTATGAGTTTTTGTTGCAACGTCTTAATTTTGTCTAAAATAACACCTTGGTCAGGATTATCTGAGGTCAAACCTTTAGTTTCTGTCCATGCTGTAATAAAATTGGCTTGACCGGCTTTGAATGGCTCGAGGAAAGAATCTTCGCCTGCAATCAAGAAGCCTCTTTCACCCGTTTCTGTATTAATTAGTGAAGTAAGTATATCCTCGTAGGCAAGCATAACTCGATATGTATGGGCATTTAAGGTATTGGAGCTGTTGATAGAAAATACGCTTATTAAGAAGACACCAACGAGGGCGATGATAATTGCGATGATCACGATAAACGAGGTGAGGATTTTGCTTCCGATTTTCATTTTGGAAAAAAGTTTGTACATGTTGCATCCTCCATTCAAGTGTGAGTATGATAACAGTATAGCGTGGGCTTTTCTAAATGTCAACAATTTTTTTGTGAGTCGGGTCACGAAATTTTGCTTGATATTTATAGATTTATGTTTTATAATAGGTGAGTAGTGAAACTAGAAGGGTGATTTTCCTTTTTTGAAACAACTATACTACTTGCTTAATAAAGATTTGCAAGGATTTTCGAAGATTTAAAGCCCAAATGGCTTTCCATTTTCAGTTAGTGACTAGTATTAAACGCTTGGAGGATACTATGGGCAGAAAAGTCAAACCAGAGAACCGTAATGCAATCCTGAAAGCGGCGTACAAGCTTTTTCTGCTTGAGGGATACGACAATGTTTCCACAAATATGATAGCGCGTGAAGCACAAATGCATCACACGCTTGTGTTTCGCTACTTTGGTACCAAGGAGTATTTACTATGCTCGCTATTTGAGAGCATAGAAAAAAAGATGATAGATTACTTAAATCTATCACCCGATGCAGAGCCGTTTCAAAATTATGTCACATTTTCGCTGATGAAATATGAGTTTTCTGTTTTATATCCTGACTATTTTCGGTTGCGTGCCAGTCTTATCAAGAAAACTGATGCATTTATAAGAATGTTTTTGAGTACATTTTCGATTTTGCAAGGCGCGGAAAAGAATTGGAAAGAGGACTCGGATTTACGAATGGATTGGTTTTACATGATTGGCGGTACACTTTTGCTGCAATATGAGTTTATAACTAATTATTCAGAATCCACCTTCTCGGCGGAAAACAACGACTTTTTGACTAATTATTCGTCAAGTGTTTTTCCAGAGGTGTCAGCAAATAAATTTAGAGCATATATGCACTATTCCATATGTAAAAACGTTCAGATATTAACAAATGATAAGCTTGACGGAAACCAACTCATTGAAAATGCAAATCAAAAGCTGTCCGAAATTGACCTTGTGGGCTTTAGAAGCTATTATGAAAAGGAATTAGGACTAGTTTAGGGCAGGCATTTCGGCGCATGGACTGAGGTCAAGTCATACAAAATATTGAATATTTACACTTTCTAATACGTGGGTGGAGCAGTCCAGCCAAACGTTTTGGGGGATTGTTCCACTAAGTTACGTTCTGAGGGATGTAGCTTTTCAGTCTTGCAAACAATCGCGGTATTTTTCCCTAGTGGCAATAATCCCTCGCAGGTAAGCCATATCCTCTGGCAGCATCTTACCATACGCAACTTTTTTTACCTTCGTAATATAACTCAAAACCTTTACCATCACTGGTGGACAATATTCCGCTGAGCACATCATAGGAAAACAAAGCCCCGCCAAACAACATTGCTTCATCGATGTCCATAAAGATAAAAGGGGTGTTGACGCCTGAGTAAACGGAAAATGCGTAAAAGTAATACGGGAAACAGAAGGGAAAAATGTTGAATGTTACTGGGTCTTGGGTAATTCGAGAAAATATTATAAGTCCAATAAATACGCAAGTTAAAATCAGATAAAGTACAAAAACGGTAGTATATGTAGTTTTGGCGTTGTTTTTAATTAATCTCAAATTCCAAGGGTGAATTGTTGTACCGCCTCTATGAAGAAGCTCTTTGTGAAATTTATCAATCCGCCTTAAATAACTGTAGTTATCAAAAAAAGTTAGGGTAGTATAAACTGCACCAAGTAAACAGGCTGGAATGACTAAAAAGTCCACAAACATTGCGACTATACAAGTTAATAATGTTACAGTCATTAAGAGTAACACAAGCTTTTCGTGGCTTGCTATCCAAAGTCGTTTTGGAAATGCAATACTATGCTCATCTATGAACTTGAGATTTTTGACTGTCAACAGAACTTGATTGCGTACTGACGTAGGAGGCTTCTGTGTTTTAGTCTTCGTCACAAGTACCCCTCATTCCGGTTACATATTTGAAATAGAAGATGTTTCCATTATACCCACACTTATGCGCAGATGTCAAACAAATTATTTTTGCTGCACTTGCAGCATAGCAAGTGAAAAGGAGTGCGTGATGTTATGAAAAAAGTTGTGCTAATTATTGTCTTTAGCCTAGTATTTGTTGTGCTTATCGGTTATAGCGTGTACCACCGTAGTAATTACCCAGTGTACAAGCCAACGCCGTCAGAGAGTACATCGCCCACTGGGGAAATAACTGATAACAAACATGTGGAAACACCTAAGGGCGCAAGCGCGCAAGAATATACGTGGTCGCTTATTAATGAGGGATACTATTCGGGAGTGACAATCAACGGAAAAACAGCAATCTTACGTAGAAATATCACCGATAGCGACCGCTTAGCAATACAGTCCCAGATCATCGATACCAGTATACCGCCAGATACGGCGGCTGCGCAACGTGCAGCAAATGACCCTGATGCGGTGTTGCCTGATAACATGCTGCCCGACGGCAGATTTTACAAAAGTAATTGGATAGAGCTTGAAAATAGGCTGCTGGCAGAATTAAAGGAAGTTTTAGTATTTTCTGATACTAAGGACAGCTTTGTGCCTGTTTCTAATGAAAATAGTGTTGAAACGTCAATTACACTTGATACGCATATTCCCGAATGGGTTAAAATAAAAACCCTAACTTTTGAATCAGGCAAGCTTTTAATGCCTGTTGAGTCAACGGTTAGTACTGCGCTCACGTCTGACGGACAAACCTTGATAGCGTATAACCAGAGGGATATGTGGATTAACTCGTTAGATAGTCAGTCCGGAGATATCAAAACATTTAAGGTGCATAATGAGCTAGATTATGATGCTTTGGTGGAGAAATCACTTGAATTGTTTGACGAAAACTACGCCGCTATGTACAAACATGTAAAGCCTTCCCCCGACAAACAAATCATCGCATTTACATCAAATAAAAATGATTTGAAAAGCGGCTCACTTTTTCTCTATGATATTAACACCAAAGTAGAAACTCTTTTGCGATACGACCCAGGGTATGATTATGCGGTAGTAGGCTGGATTGATGAAAGCAATATGTTCTGCTACAAATATAAAGACCAAACAAAAACCTTTGTGGCAATTAACCTTGACGGAACAGAAATCGAGCTGAAATTTGCAGTCCCGGATGAATGGCTGATAGATACGAAAAATGACATGGTTGCGTACATGAACCGTGATAATGATACTGTGTACGTGGGAAAATTTAACGGCACACCAGAGCTGACTACAGTCTATGAATGCAAGATAGACGGCATTTTCAGACAGCAAGGTGGGAGCGTGTTTAGCCCAGATAGTACAAAGCTTGCCCTTGTATATGTTCCCAGCGGAGATGAATACGGAAGGGATGCTGTAATATTTGACATAGTAGCAAGGTCTGCGGAAAGCCTTGAGCTTACCAAGGATAAAATTGAAGCTGAATCTGTTGTTCATGAGGTGTTTTGGATGAATAACGGCAGCTTGATAGCTGTTGTTGCCAGCGGGAAGGGCGAGACGGAAGTACTTTCCACTTGGCGTTGTGATATCTGGTGAGGAGGTGGCAAGCATGAAAAAATACAGGGGTTTACTTATAACGGCAATCGCAATTGTCCTATTAACCGCAAGCGTTTTATCAGTTCTCGCCCTCGCACCCGAGGATTCGTCAGCGATAGTCTGGCTAACCTCTAACAAGACTATGGAAAAGTTGATTTCCGCTATTCGTAGTCACGGAGATGGGCGGGGCGGTTCTAACGGTGTCGCTGCTGTATTTCGTGGTGAGGAAATTCTTGATGAAACAGTGGATAAAATGCTGGCGGGCTATGACAGCGGTATGGCAGATATGAACGGCAACACCCATAAGAGTTACTCAAGAAAAGATATTATTAAGCTCATCGTTACCAACATTCTGGCAGTCGAAGAAGCAAAAGCAAAAGGCTTCACTGTTACCGAGGACGACGTCAACAAGGCAGTTGAAGCACTTCAAAAGGACTACAATGATTTTCCCGAAGGGAAAAAGTTTAATGACGATTTTTGTGAAGCCTCTGGAATCACTATTGATGAGTACTGGAACGACATACGGCAAATGACCCCGAGTAGAATGGCAAAAGGCTGGCTTAAGCAAAATTTTATGGACGATTATTACGAAAAGCGAGGAAATACAGCGTCCACTCAGGAGGAACTTTTGGAGGCAAACGATGCGTATAAAGAGTATCTTGCTGAGTTGCTGGAAAAGCATGTGGGAGAAATTGAGTATAAGTGATAGGGGAGAACAGAGGGTAAATTCATAAAATATGCAGCAAACGCCGCAGACAAAGTCTGCGGCGTTTGTCACAAAATCCCATCAATACTAAATACTAATTAATCTTCCAATAGCCCGAGCGGTTGATATACACCACCTCGGCAATATTCAGGCTACCAACTTTAACTACCGCATTAAAGTATCCTTTCCTGACATTTTGTTCAAGAAACGGTGTCAGTGAATCAAATTCCAGCTTATAGCCCTCTGTGCCGTCAATCATGTAGACCTGTGTTTTGCTTGACAGCAGGCATGTGCCGACGAAGTAATCGCCGAAGTCGCCGTCTGCGTACGCGTCGGTAATTGTGAAGCCTGTGGTGGAGGCTTTGGAGAGATAGCCTCCGTAAAAATCACCGGACATGTAGGAGTTTGGGGTTTTTACGTCCCGTATCATGCTTGCGGAAAACTTCCATCTGCCTTCTACCACGTCAATATTTTCAACGTACATACCAGGCTTAAAGAAGACCAAGAAACCTACGCCTGCCGTACCTGTGGCGAAAACCTGCTGGGTTTTAGTGCCGTCAAAAACGAAGAATCTGATAACAGAGGAGGAGTTGTCCTTCGGGTCAATCATAAGTGTTGCTTCGCCCACAATTAAGCCGGTCATGGTTGCGGTGGACACGGTGGGTCCTACATTGGTTTCATGAGCGGACATGACGACGATGGTGTCGTTACTCAGTGCGGTGGTAGTCAAAAACGCATTGGCTTTGACCGGAGCTGACTGACCAAAGGATGGTATTTCAGACTTTTTATAAGCGTGCCATGTTTTTTGAGTATCCTGTAAAAAGACAATTGTATTGTCAGTGACGTTTCTCGGAGTAACGCCGATATACATCTGATATGGTAGCCCCGAATCGTAGCTTGCAACAGTGTTTTTAGCGTTTGCGGTAGTGAGATTAACGGTTTTAGAATTGACATATTTCATGCTCACGAGGGTGTTTGCAGTGACATTCGAGGTGCTGGGGGCTGCGCCGTCAATGGTGTTCACTCGCAATGTGGCTGTTGAGCCGTTTTGACGGAGAACGTTAATATTAAGGCCCGCAGGAGACGCCGCAGGGGCGGTACTTGTAATAACTGCGTAGGTAACCACCTCGGTATCAATGTCGTAATCAGACGGCTTCATTGAAATAAGCTGATTACCAAGGGCGAGGAAGCTGAAGTTTCCAAGACCAACAAGTCGCATGGCAAAGGCGAAGCCTGTAACATTGGAAAAAGTTGCCCTGGTATACGTTACGCCGTTAATAACCACCTCCTGCAGGTATGTCCGACCTCGGCTTACAGTACCTGTTACCACCTGCGGAGGTTGGACGACGTAACTGTTGCCGACCTTTTCGCAGATTACAAAACGGTTATTCATTAGATGCTCGGAGCCTAGCATAACACTATCCAAGGTTGTCGTTAGAATGGTACTGCTGTCAACCTCGCTGGTCAGCGTGAAGTATTCGCCGTTGGAGGAGGAGTTACCGCAGACGAGAGTCGTCAACAGTGCGACCCGCACCTTGCCCTGCAAATCCATCACCACTCTGTAGCTTCCCGAAAGCGGGAATGCCACGGCGCGATAATTTACGAATACGGGAGCAGTGCCGATATTGACTAATTGTCCGCCCTCGTTGTACCATTGACCGTTATATGTCCACGTTTCCACAGAGTTGTTGTCTGTTTCTATTAAGTCGTGAACCTGAGTGTTTACGGTGCCGTCGGCGTTGGTTTTGACGTAGAAGCGGACTTCCTTGCCAAGCAATTGTAGCCTGTCTAACAAGGTGCTGTCCTTGGGGGCGGAAAATGGGAACACTGAGCCGCTGATTTGCATTTTATCCAAGGGTTGGATTTTTCGGTTTGGGTCGATGGACGCCATTTCGTTTGCAAGCACAACTCCTGTTGTAATGCTGTACCCAAACTTACCCTTCATCCAAGTATCAGCGGACATTACACGGAGGTTTTTACTATCATAGGAGGTTATGTATTTGCTGTCCATTGCGTAGTAACACAGGACGGCAATTTCACCGCGGGTGATATATTTCGGGTCTTTAAAGGGCAGCTTTCGGATAAGATTAAGGCTGTTGGCGATTCGCAAAATGTCGGTTTCATAGGTTTTGACGGTAACGCCCTCTTTGTCGTTTTTACTGCCGAGGACGTTTATCAAAATTTGAAAGGCATGGGTGCGGCTGATTCTTTGATTGGGACCAAAAGTCTCCGCAGTGAGACCGCCGATTATACCAAGCTCAGTCCCCCACGCTATGTACGGATAAAACCATTCCTTAGGTGTATCCGTAAATTTTAGCTTTCCGGCGGTCTTGTAAGCCTCCTGCTTGTCAACAGGCATGGATTGACCATTAACGAAGGCATACATCATAGTTACAAAAACAGCTCTTGTAACCATATCGCCATCGTCCATGTACTCGTTTTTGCCAATCATGTCAAACTCAACGGCTTGACGCAGTGCGTTGAGATAAACCGACTCAAAGCCGATATATTTATATGAATTACCAACCATTTTTGCATAGTCGGGATAGGCGGGAAGGGGTTTTGCTGAGGCGGCAATGGTAAAGAGCATAACAAGGGCAATCATAATCGACACATGCCGCATAAATTTTTTAGTCATAACGTAAAATCCTCCGTACTCTGCTGCAAGAGAGTAAATCAAGCATGTTTTCACTATCGGTTTAATCCGCGCGCACCTAATTATCTCTTGCAAATAATGCTTCTGCAAGTTTATATGAGCTTTTTCTCAGTATAGCATATAAAATTGCATTTAGCAAAATAAGAATACCGCATAATAGTTGAAAATTTACAGCATCTTGCAGGAAAATCGCCAAAAGCACTGAGGGAACGAGGGAAATAATGCCTGTTAGCATTCCCCAGAGAGAATTTAAGTTTTGCTTCATTGCCTCCGCTTCACTGTTCCACTTTAGCTTGGGTGAAAGAAGGTCAGGGATTCCGGCGGCATCTGTTGAAACAAGGGCGGCGGAAACTGCAACTAAAAGT
>JAVBKA010000181.1:0-14499 GCA_031546715.1 Oscillospiraceae bacterium
TGTGGTGCTGTCGGCGGAGGATTTTGACGGTACCGCACAGCTAAAAAGTGTTACTGTTGACGGTTTTCTATATTGTCTACGTCAACTGAACACTGGCAGCTATTACACAGCTGATAGTGCTGCAGCCAGCAGTACACACACTCCAAGAACTTTTGTAAATGGCACAACAACCACGGCTGCGAGCATTAAAATCAACTACATAGCAATAGAATACGGAGGCGAAAGATAAATGCTTGGCGTAAACCAATTGGATTTTTTGAACTACACAACAGCTTTTAAGTGTAACTACCGCAAGGGCGTCCACAAACTGCGGTCAATTCTGTCCACCACTGTCCAAGCGGAGGAATTTGCACGGAACAAGGGCGGTGTAGCTGTTGTCCTTGGGGTGCCGATTGATGCACCAGATAAAAACAGCGACGACTTACTGACGCTTTTGCTAGAAAGCAACGTCGTAGATATAGCAGCAGAGACTTTTTTGTCCTGTTTTTATGAGTTTAGCGACCTCAATATACTACTGTCCAACAAGGCAACCTGCAACAAAATTGTAGTAGATGCTTTGCAGTGGCGCACTGCGAGTATCAGCAAAGTAGTGGTGGGTAAAATTGTAGCTACATTGGCAGGCTTTAATTGTGCCAACTATGCCGACATAGGCGCAGTGATTGCAAACACCAGCGCAATGAACACAGTGATTGCAAATAGTTCAGCTATGTCTGTCTTGATAGCAAGTAGCACGGCGATGGCTGCTGTAACCGCAAGTACCACTGCCATGACCGAAGTGGCAGCAAGTAGTACAGCAATGGGAGCAATAGTTGAAAACAGTGCAGCTTTGGATGCAGTTATAGCAAGCAGTACAGCAATGTCTGTAGTAACAGCAAGTAGTACAGCAATGTCTGCGGTGGCAGCAAGCAGTGTAGCTATGGGAACAATAGTTGCAGACAGTTCTGCTATGGACACAGTGACCGCTAGTAGCATCGCTATGACAGCTTTGTCTTCAAATGCTTTCGCCTTGAATTTCATCTGTAAAAACATTTCGGCGAAAGCGGCGTTTAATAAAAGCGTCCATAATGCAAATTGCGTAAATCAAATTACCGCAAGCTTGGCAAATGCGACATATTTTACTCCAGTAAACACAAATATTTCAAGCACGACAGTCAATGCCGTTGTCAATGACTATTTATATAATGCTACAAGTTGCCAAAATAGTAGTCAACAAGGAAATACTATAGACATGTCAATAATAATTATTCAAACTATAAAAGTTGTCGCTTCTGGGTATGCATGTTCCGCTGTTGAGACATCTGGCAAAACAACTATCTTATCTACAAACAGTACTGGTTACACATCATTCAACAAAACCATAATGGGCGGATTTTACGCCAAAAATCTGAGCTATACAGGCAAGTGTTTTACTGCAAAATAACAAGGAGGGCAATATGAAAGCAAACAACATCACCCTGCGAGATTATGATTCCCAAGACCGCCAACTGGTACTGGTCTTGGCTGACACCAGTATGGAGGCGGTCATTGGGATGGACACCACGCTGTTGACCATCCAGACAGATGATGGAGACACAGTAGAGGTGTTTTCTGGTTTTGCTCAACGCTCTGTGACATGTGACCTAATAGCAAAAACCTACACAGCTACTTTGGTTCAAAGCATGGAGGATGCTGCCGCCATTCTACTAAAACAGCTAACTGAAGAACTGTTAGTAGAAAAAGAAAAGGTCAATAAACTGGAAAAAGCCAATTCCGATATCATGGATGCGCTCATTGAGTTGGCTAGTCTCGTTACAGGAGAGGGTGAAGTATGACAAAAATTTACTATTGCCGTATCAGAGCTGGGATTATGACTGTTGAACAAGTTCCAACGGTATGGCGTGACGCAGTCCAAGCTCTTATTGATTCCGAAAGTGAACAGAACACATCGAATGAAGGTGACACACCATGAACCAAGACGAACAAATAATCCAAAACAGCAAGGACATAGCCGCACTGCGAGAAAACCTCAAATCCGCCCACAAGCGCATTGACGAAAACGACACCGTAACCAAGGGCATACACGAGCTGTCTACAAGTATAGCAGCAATTGCGGTAGAGCTACGAGCATTAGTTACTCGTTACGATACGTCTTTTGAGCGCATTGAAGCTGGTCAAAAGTCTCAAGGCGAGCGTATAGGCGCACTGGAGAAAAAACCTGCCATGAGGTGGGAGGCGCTTGTAGGACAGCTGATTACATTGGTTGTTGCAGCTGTCGCAGGGTCGGTGCTAGGGAGGTTTATATGAAAAAAGCGTTTATTGAGTTGCTGAAAGTTCGCAGCATAATCACGTTGGCGATTATCGGGGTTATGTCTTATCTGGCAATTACTGAGATAATTGACGCAGCTACATATATGACTATCGCTGGCGCTGTTGTTGCGTATTATTTCAATCGAAAAGAGTATAAAAGCGATGATAAAAAAGGGGAATAGTACATGAATGGACTTGAATATTTACACCCTGTTGCAAGACAAAAGGCGGAAAAGCTTATTGATCTGTGTGCCGCAAATAAGTTGCCTGTGAAAATTAAGTCAACATACCGAGACAAAAAAGAGCAGAACGACATCTATGCCAGCGGACGCACTGTGCCGGGCGGAATAAAGACTAAGGCAAAATATCCAAATTCCGCACACAACTGGGGCGTGGCGTTTGATTTTTGCCGTAACGTCAAGGGTCGAGCCTACGACGATAGTGACGGCTTTTTCAGCAAAGTGGGCGCAATTGCCAAAACCATAGGTCTGACATGGGGCGGCGATTTTAAGAGCTTTCCAGACACGCCGCATTTGCAGGTCACGGAGTTTTTGCCAGACAATACTCCTAATGCGCTGATTAAGAAGTACGGTACGCCCGAGGAGTTTATGAAAACTTGGGACATTGCTGTACCTGCAAGCGGTACGTTACAGAACAATCTCGTGCTTCGCAAAGGCAGCAAGGGTGACGCTGTCAAGCAATTACAGTTACATCTAAAAACCTTAAAGTTATACAGCGGTGCTGTTGACGGAAGCTTTGGTACTCTGACTGACAAGGCTGTGCGTGAGTATCAGCGGTCGTGCGGCTTAGTAGTCGATGGTGTAGTGGGGGCGAGGACGTG
The DNA here is from genome assembly GCA_031546715.1 of Oscillospiraceae bacterium. GTDB lineage: Bacteria > Bacillota > Clostridia > Oscillospirales > UBA929 > JAVBKA01. The sequence goes on from JAVBKA010000181.1 coordinate 3,128, forward strand.
GGCGAAGATACTACCATGACTGCATGCCTTTTCAGAACCAATATTGCCTGTTTTCTATAGTATTTGTACACCAATTTGTACACCAATTTGAGTGAAAATCGGTGTACTTCCGTACATAATATTGATTACCCTCACCACGCAACAAAACCGCTACGACCTTACGGTCGCAGCGGTTTTGCGTTGGTGCACGAGGGGGGACTCGAACCCCCACGCCCTTGCGAGCACTAGAACCTGAATCTAGCGAGTCTGCCAATTCCACCACTCGTGCATTTGAATTAAGTACGCTAATAGTTCAAGCTCGCTTTTGCGAATTAGTTACAGTGAATACAGTAAGCTGCATTCGGTAAACATCACTTCACTAGGCGAGCTCGTTGCCTATGATATACATCACAGACTGTCGAGCGTCTTGGTGCGCGGGACGGGACTTGAACCCGTATGGTGGTTACCACACGCCCCTCAAACGTGCGCGTCTGCCAGTTCCGCCACCCGCGCGAATGTAAACAATACACCCGACGATTACTGATTATAATCTGTCGGGCGCATTTTGTCAAGCTAAATATTCACTTTTCACTAAGAAAACGCACTATTTTTTACAAGCCACTACGCCTACATAGTTGTAAAGTCGTCAAAGTAACCCCTAATCCAAATTACAGGAGTTCCCTTGTCGCCACTGCCGCTGGTAAGGTCGCACAGGCTTCCCACTAAATCGTGGTATCTTCTGGGTGTGGTGCCGTCGTTATAGCCGTTTTTAGCGGTTTTATTTTTCTCTGTAATAAGCTCTTTCATTTTTTGCTCTTTATTATCATCGTCTGCAAGAACATTTTCAGCCACATATTTAATCTTGATTTCGTTGGGCGTACCGCTTAATCTTTCGGTATATGCAGGTGACACCACTGGGTCACACAGTTCCCAAATGCCGCAGACGGGGTCTTTAAACGCACCGTCTCCATACACCAGAAGTTCAGGTGAAAAGTCCAACTCAGCCTCAAAACGAGCTTTTAGCTTGGCAATAAAGTCCGCTGAATTTCTCGGAAACAGTTTAAGCTCGTTATCTTTAGAAAGGTTTGAGCCCAAAACGCCGAATTCAGGATTGCAGCCGCTGTTACCTATGGGGGCAGCCATAATATCTGAAAGCGTTAGAACATTGGCAGACGGGTCAACCTTTTTTATTCTCTTTGCAGTCTTAAAACGCTTATGTGTTTCACAAACCAGAACCTGATTTGTCAGCTTTAAGATATGTCTTGGGTCGTTTGAAACGTATATTTTTACATTATCTCTCAGTGCATACAGCTCAGCATAGTCAATACCTGTAAAATAATGCTTGTACGGTCCTACAATTTTTCTGAATTCTGCAATAGGAATCGGGCCTTTGTCCAAGGCGGCTCTAAGCTCTTCGCCAACATCATCAAGGATGTCCTCATCCATAATCGGGTTGCCCATTTCATCAAAAGGAAAGTTAAGAAGTACATAGGTCGTGTGCGCTGGGTCAACAATTCCCTTTAGAACATTCAAAAAGCGATTTCTTGACAGTACTGGAAAAACAACGCCGACGGAATCGCCCTGAAATTTAGCCTTAATATCAGCGTTAATATCTTCAATGGTGACAAAATTGTTATCCGATTTAGCGACAATTGCCTCGGTGACACCAATGATATCAGATTTTGAAATTGGGCGTTGCTCCCCTTCTGATGCCTTTTTAACGGAATCAAAAACGATGCTGACAAGGTCGTCTCCTCTGGAGATAATTGGCAAACGCACGCCATTTGAGCTTACGCCGACTGTTCTCATTAAGCTTTCCTCCACTATTTAGTAATTGCGGTGAAACACTCATGCATACTTCCCCTGCTGAGCTAATCCGCGCTTACTTTACTGTTTTTTTCCTACAGAAACATTTCGTACAATCGCTTGGTCCACTCTGTGCTCAAAACTATTATAAGGCTCATCACCCATTACGGTCAAGCCGTTAGATGTAAATATTTCGTCAATTTTTTCCTTTGCGATAATATTTTGATTATATGACACTGCAATTGCTCCGCCCTTTTTCAGCAGTTCCAGCCACGACGGTACACAGCCCCTCAAAAGTGCTTCGGGATTTCGTGTAAAGCTACTCTGCTTCTCGGCGGTAACGGCACTGTGCTGCACTCCGTAAGGTAAGTCCGCCGTTATTACATGAAAAGCATTCTTTTTAAGCATTTGATGTGCGTGTTTGGAATTTCCCGCTGCAAAGGTACATCTTTGGAGGTTTTCTTCACGCTTAAAGTCATCTTTTTCCAGCGCGTAGGAGTAATGAATTAAGTCAGTCAGACCTGCATCTGTCTTAACTCTGTCTTTTTTTATTCTATGCTTGACTTTTTCTGCCTCTAAGAAACGCTTAAAGAATAGAGCCGCTTCATTAACGACCTTTGTGCCGATTTCGATACCTGTTACATCCATTCCCATCAAAAGCCCTTCAAAAAGAGACGTACCCTTGCCAGAAAGCGGGTCTAGCATACAAAGCTTTGTGTCAGACGAAAAATCAGACGCGCCAACAGCCACATTTATAAGCATTCTTGTGAAATTTTCATTTGTTTTACCTGCATATTTCAGCATTGACCTCAAACCGTCTGGCAACGCGCTTTTACTGGGAAAAGCAATCGGCTTGAGTAAACCCTCATCCACGATTTCAAAAAGTGCCATATATGAGGACAAATTTGCAAGCTTGGTCAAGACTCTGTCATTCATCTCAGCATCAAATGTTATGTATGACGTGCCGCATATTTCCTTAAGACTTGAATTCTCAGCCGACTTAATGCTGATTTCAAGCTCCGCAAGGCTCAACGCCTTAGACCTATCAAAAAAAACTCGATTATGACCGGGGTGAAGCAACAGTGCGTACATAGTTTTACCTCTTTACATTAGTATTGGATTGACATAACCTAGCCTCGAAATTTGACTACTAACAGTTATCCACACTATCCACATAGTTATCCACAATTTCAAAGTACTGCGATTCAAAGGCTTTCGCAAAAAATCCTGATTTTGAGAAAGTCGCAATTGGTACTTGACAATAAATACGGAAAAATTATGGTTTACATAACATTTTCCAATTACAGTCAACCTCAAGATTCGCATAGCCGTTTAAGTCAGTATTTGCAGTATGTCCCGCTTGAAGCTCGTAGTATGCTTGCGCTCCAATCATTGCCGCATTGTCACCGCAAAGGTATACATTCGGTATATGGATATTATCTCCAAAGGTGCTTATCATCTGCTTTCTCAGCCGACCATTAGCCGCCACGCCACCGCATAGCACAACTCTTTTGCATCCGCACACCGCACTGCCTCTAGCGGCTCTGGACACTAAGGCGTCACATACAGCCTTCTCAAAACAGGCAGCTAATGACGGTTTGTCAATCGCATCACCCTTTTGTTCGGCATTGTGAATTAAATTTACTGCGGCAGTTTTTAAGCCAGAAAATGAGAAATCCAAGCTATTAAAAATGGCTGAGCTAGGCGTTCCCAACGGAGACGGGAGCTTGTACCGCGTCTCGTCACCCTCTGAGGCAAGTCTGCTCAGCGCAGAGCCGCCAGGGTAACCAAGCCCCAATACCCGTGCGATTTTATCAAATGCCTCCCCTGCCGCATCATCCATTGTAGAACCGATAACCGCAAAGTCCGTGTAATCCTTCACATGGACAAGCAAAGTATGCCCACCCGATACAACTAATGCCAAAAAAGGCGGCTCAAGCTCCGGGTACTCAAGGTATGCCGCCGCTATATGCCCCCGAATATGGTGGACAGGTATCAGCGGCAGTCCACTTGCCAATGCGTAACTCTTGGCGAAGTTTACGCCCACAAGCAGCGCACCGATAAGCCCAGGCGCACATGTCACGGCTATGGCATCGATTGTAACAGCGGCATTGGCAACAGCCCGCTTAACCAACGGTACAATCGCCTCGATATGGCTACGTGCGGCAACCTCAGGCACCACACCGCCGTACAGCGCGTGAAGCTCCACCTGCGAGGCTATCTCGCTGGACAGCACCTTTCTACCGTCCTGCACAACTGCTGCCGCTGTTTCATCGCAGGAGCTTTCTATTGCTAAAATATTAATCATTTGTCCGTAACCTCTTAGTCATAATCCATGCATCCTCAACGGGCTTATAATAGTGCTTTTTCAAAACTCCCGCCACCTCGTAGCCCAGACCTTCGTATAACCTTTGGGCGGAGGTATTGCCAGCACGAACCTCCAGCGTAAGAAAATCCAGTTCCTTAAACATTGCTTTTTCCTCAATAGTCAGCAACAGCTCACGAGCCAAGCCCTTTCGCCGATGGTCAGGATGGGTTGCGACGTTGGTAATATAACCTTCGTCGATAATCATTTGCACACCTGCATAGGCAAGCACTGTATCCCCTTCAGCGGCGACATAATAATACGCCACGGGATTATCCAGCTCGCTTTTAAAGGAGTTTTCAGACCATGGCAAAGAAAAGCAGAGCCTTTCCAGCTCCGCCATTTGCTTGATATGGTTTAGCTGCATGGGAACAATAACCATAATATCACCAATTTTTTAAAAAATCACTAAAGTAACCGCAGATTATTAGCTTAACATTATCATGCTCCCTTAACCCTGTCGCTCCTGCACCCAGCAATGCCTTGGAAGGCATTACTGAGTGCCTGCGCTTTTCGTGAAAATATGCAAGCATATTTTCACTACCGGGTTAATCCGCACTTACTTCGCCTCCAGCCAATTCGCACCAATATGCGCTTCTGAAACCAGCGAGGGATTCAGCGGGTAGGCATTTTCCATTTCCTCGCTGACGAGCTTTGCAACAGTTTCTTTCTCACTGTCTGGACACTCAATTATAAGTTCGTCATGCACCTGTAAAATTAACCGTGCTTGCAGCTTTTCTGCTTTAATACGGTTATACACGTTAATCATGGCGCGCTTGATAATATCTGCCGCTGAGCCTTGTATTGGCGTGTTCATTGCCGCCCTCTCTCCAAAGCTGCGAAGATTGAAATTTGACGAGGCTAATTCTGGAAGATACCGCCTGCGCCCAAACAGAGTGGTCACGTAACCGTCCTGTCTTGCCTGTGCGACGATGTCATGCATGTATGCACGAACGCCTGAATATTTTTCTAAATACGCTGTTATATAACTCTTCGCCTCAGAGGTGGATACGCCTAAATCCTCTGCCAAGGAAAACGCGGAAATACCGTATACAATTCCGAAGTTTACAGCCTTTGCATTGCGGCGCATTGTGGCGGTAACCTCGTTTTGAGGAACATTAAACACTTGAGACGCCGTTACCGCATGAATATCCTCACCGCTGGCAAAGGCTGCCTTCATAACAGCATCGTCAGCGATAAACGCAAGCACACGAAGCTCAATTTGAGAATAGTCCGCATCAACAAGCACCCAATCAGGCTTACTTGGCACAAACATGCGCCTTAGCTGACCGCCAAGCTCTGTTCTAATGGGAATATTTTGCAGATTAGGGTCAGTGGAGGAAAGTCTTCCGGTAATTGTGGTGGTCATTTGAAAGGTGGAGTGTATATGGTCGGTATCGTCCATGCACTTGAACAAACCGTCCACATAGGTGCTTTTCAGCTTGGACAGTCCGCGGTATTTAAGCACCTCTGAAACCACTGGATGCAGCTTTTTAAGCCCGTTTAGGGTATCAACGTCAGTTGACCAGCCGGACTTATTCTTCTTGCCGTGGGGAAGTTGCAACCGCTCAAACAGCACTTCGCCCAGCTGCTTAGGTGAGCCGATGTTAAACTTCTCCCCCGCCGATTCATAAACAGCCTTTTCAATAGCCGCTAATTCAACATCTAAGGCTTCGCCGTACACTCTTAGCTGTTCTCTGTCAACCTTAATGCCGTAATATTCCATGGACGCTAAAACCTCGGAAAGAGGCATTTCGATATCGTTAAACAGCGGAAGAAGGTTGTTTGCCTTCATTTCCTCCTGCATTTTGTCCCAGTCGGTTTCTGGTCGTTGCAGCAGCCATGCCGAAAGAGAAATGTCCGCCGTACAAGGGGTTAGCGGTCTGTTATTTTGAAAATCCGTTCTCCAGATTTCTTTGATATTTCGGACGACGCCGTCGGGTAGAGCAGTTTCCTCAGCTTCAAACATCGAGAGGTTGTCCCCTGCGTCTGGCTTGCTGACGGTGAGCCATTTATCCAAGAGCTTTGCAAATTCCAGCTTATAAAACAGCGTTCTAGCCACCGGTTCGTTAGCAACCTTGCGAATGCAGTCCTCTGGATTAAACTCTATCGGCACATTCTTATCGATAATCGCCAGTTTCTTGGAGATATACGCCAATTCTTTACCGTTTTCAAGCTTTTCCTTAAGCTTTCCCGTGACTTCGGATATATTTTCATAGACTTTGTCTAATGACGAGTATTTTTTCATCAGGTCAGAAGCGGTTTTTTCTCCAACTCCGGGGACTCCGGGGATATTGTCTGAGGAATCGCCCATAAGTGCCTTGAGGTCGATTAGCTGCTCAGGAGTTAGGCTGTATTCCTCGATTATGCGCTCCCGATTGTAGGGCTTGGTTTCCTTGTTGCCCACATGCAGCACTCTGACAGTGTCGCTTACTAGCTGAAAGCTGTCTCTGTCGCCTGTGACAACAGCGCAATGCCAGCCGGACTGAGCGCATTTTTCGGCAATTGTACCCAACAGGTCGTCAGCTTCATAGCCTGCAAGCTCAAATCTCGGAATATTCAGGGCGTCCAGCATTTCCTTTAGAATTGGCATTTGCGTTTGAAGCTCCTCGGGCATACCTTTTCTGGTGCCCTTGTAGGCTTCAAACATTTCATGGCGAAAGGTCGGCGCATGGACATCAAAGGCTACGCACAATGCATCAGGCTTATAATTATCAAGGAGCGGGCGCAAAATAGACAAAAAGCCATAGACCGCACCGGTGGGTATCCCCTCCCGTGTGGACAACGGCTTCACTCCGTAAAAGGCGCGGTTTACTATACTGTTCCCGTCAAGGACCATTAGCTCCTTTTCCACTTTACGCCTTCTTTCGTATCTTCAAGTACTATTCCCATGGACTTAAGCTCGTCACGTATGCGGTCTGATTCTGCAAAATCTTTGTTTTTACGGGCTTCTTGACGTTTAGCTATCAGGTTGTCAACAGCTTCATCAGCCTCAGGTTTTACCTCAGTAGGCTCAGCGTTAAGGGAAAGACCTAAGATTTTATCCATTTCCTGCACTGCGTCGTATATTTCTTCGGATTTTTGAGGCAACCGAACCAAGCCCCAGACGATCCCCAGTGCTTTGGGAATATTTATATCATCGCAAACTGCCGCTGTAAATTCAGCCTTCGCCACTGTGATTTCATCTAACGGTGGGACATCAGTGCCGTTTTTGTGGACTTGTAAGGCTGAAAGCAACCGCTCATATGCGGTTTTTGCGCCTGCTAATGCTTCCCATGTGAAGTTTAGTTTATTGCTGTAATGTCCGTTGGCGCAAAAAAAGCGAAAATGCATTGGCGAATAGCCTTCCTTCGCCAAATCCTCCAGAGTGTAGTTATTTTTAAGGCTTTTGCTCATTTTTCCATTATTCACTAGCATAAACTCGCCATGCAACCATGTGTTTACGGCGGGATGCCCAAGCATTGCTTCGCTTTGTGCTATTTCGTTTTCATGGTGAACAGGGATATGGTCTACGCCGCCGGTATGGATATCAAAAACATCCCCAAGGTACTGGCGCGCCATAGCTGAGCATTCAATATGCCAGCCGGGATAACCCATGCCCCACGGCGATTCCCATTGCATAATATGCTCTTTAGGTGCTTTTTTCCAAATAGCAAAGTCGGCAGGGTGGCGTTTTTCGTCGTTGACCTCAACTCTTGCCCCCGCTTGCTGCCCCTCAAGGTCTAAGTTAGAAAGTTTGCCGTAGCCCTCAAATTTTTGAACATCAAAGTAAATACCGTCTGAGGTTTCGTAGCCGTAACCTTTTTCGCACAGCACCTGTACAAACTCAATCATCTGCGGAATATGCTCGGTAGCCTTGGCTATTATCTCAGGCGAGGTAATATTTAGCGAAGCTATGTCCCGCATGAACAAATCTGTGTACATTTCGGCAATTTCCCAAGGGGTTTTCTTAAGCTCACGAGCACCCTTGAGCATTTTATCCTCACCATCGTCACCATCGGAAACTAAGTGACCCACATCAGTGATATTCATCACATGAGTAAGGCTGTAGCCTTGAGATATCAATACTCGGCGCAACCAGTCCATAAACAGGTAGGTGCGCATATTTCCAATGTGCGCAGTGCCGTATACGGTAGGACCGCAGCAGTAAAGTCCGGCATGACCTTCCTTTATGGGTTTGAATTCTTCTTTTTTGCGGCTCAACGTATTATAAAATTTCATGTGAAACTCCTTTAGTAAGTCTGTTGATCTGTTGGTCGGGTGGTGTGGTAATCTGATAGTACGCAACTCAGACAATTCTGCCAGTACGTTATAAGTCTTTTCCCTCTAACTCTTTTACTCTACTAGATAATTCTTCAATCTGAATCCGCAGCTTGCACAGCTCCTGTGACACAGGGTCTGGAATGTGAATCTGGTCAAACTCTGGTATTTTTTTACCTGCGACCTTGACTATTCTTGCAGGTACACCCACAGCGGTTGCATTGTCAGGCACTTCGTCTAAAACCACGGCACCTGCGGCGATTTTCGCACCGTTTCCAACCTTAAATGGTCCTAAAATTCTTGCGCCAGAGCCAACGAGAACGCCGTTTCCCAATGTGGGGTGACGTTTGCCAACGTCCTTGCCTGTTCCGCCTAGGGTTACTCCTTGGTATATGGTGCAATTGTCGCCAATTTCGGCAGTTTCGCCGATGACGACACCAGAGCCGTGGTCAATAAGCAAACCCTTACCTATTTTTGCTCCAGGATGGATTTCAATACCTGTTTTCTTTCTGGAACGTTCAGAAATTAAACGTGCCATAAAAAAATGACCGTGAGTGTAGCACCAATGGGACCTTCGGTATGCGCGGATTGCCTTAAACCCTGGGTATAAAAAATATACCTCAAGGGCACTTCGGGCAGCGGGGTCGCGCTCCATTATCGTTCGTATTTCTTCTCGCACAGACTTGAACATTAGAGCCTCCGAATCTATAAAAAGGTTTAAACCTTCGGGTTCAGCAATTTCCTATACTTCCATAAATAATCCAGACCTGAGTAAACAGTTATTGCTGCCATAAGCCAAACGCCCAGTGTGCCTAAGGAAATAATTCCGCCAAGAGAAATCGCAGCAAGTGGGGAAAGCAAAATAACAATAACAAGTGTTTGAATCAGTGCCTTTAGTTTGCCAAGCGTTCCGGCAGATATTATAGTTCCGCCAGAGGACGCAATCATTTTTAGTCCCATAATAATCAGTTCACGAAATATAACAACTGCCGCAACCCATACGGGGATTTGCGAAACACTGACAAGATGCAGAATAGCGGCAGTAATCAGCAGTTTATCCGCAGTAGTATCCAAGAAATTGCCAAAAACAGTAATTTGATTAAAATTACGCGCAATAAAGCCATCGACATTGTCAGTCAAGCTTGCAACAACAAAGATAACAAGACCTACAATTCCTCCGCCCCAGTCATAATGAACCGCTACCAAAAAAAACGGAATCAGTGCAATCCTTGCCATTGTTACCATGCTAGCAATAGTCATCTATTAGCCTCCTTGATGTAAAGTAAGTGCGGATTCTCAGTGGTGTAAAATACTCAAAAGTTAATCCATGATTACTAATGTACAGATAATTACAAGAGTAGCTTTCAATTATCCGCGTGCTTTTCCGTGGAGATCATTCTCAAAAACATCTGTAATTTTAACTCTAAGAAGCTTTCCGACTGTAACGGGATTTTGGGATGTAAAGAAAATTTTACCGTCAACCTCTGGTGAATCGGCATAACTCCTGCCGTAATATAGGTCAGCATAACGGTCATACCCTTCGGCGAGAACTTCTAAAATCTTCCCGACATGGGCTTGATTATACGCCTCCATAATCTCCGACTGGATTTCCATCACCTTTGCAGCTCTGTTCTTTTTGACCTCATCGTCAATCTGGTCAGGCATTTCAGCGGCAGGAGTTCCCTCCTCGGCAGAGTATGTGAACACTCCGGCACGCTGAATTTTCTGCTCCTTTAAAAACTCACAAAGCTCTGAAAACTGCTCCTCAGTTTCCCCGGGAAATCCGACAATAACGGAGGTTCTCAGTACTATTCCCGAAATCTCTGCTTTTAATTTATCAAAAAGCGCTGTTATAGTCTCTTTGTCGCTTCTGCGGTTCATCCTGCGGAGAATGTCGGAATTACAGTGCTGAATGGGGATGTCAAGGTATTTGACGATTTTTTGTTCGATTTTGACGGTATTTACAAGCTCATCGTCTATTTCTTCGGGGTATAAATAGTGAAGCCTTACCCACTCAAGTCCTTCGATTGCGCAAATTTCTTTGAGCAAGTCGGACAGTTTACGCTTTCCGTACAAATCCAGTCCGTAACGTGTGGTATCCTGCGCCACTAGAATAAGCTCGGTTACTCCCTGAGCAACTAATATGCGAGCTTCATTCAATATATTCTCCATGGTGCGGCTTCTAAATGCGCCTCGCAGAGACGGAATAACGCAGTATGAACAGCAATTGTCGCAACCCTCTGCAACCTTTATATAAGCAGTATATGCAGGAGATGTCAAAATACGTTCTGTTTCGGAAACAGGCGCATTAATCGAATCAAACTTTGTGACCTCTTTCCCATCCATAACGTCATGAATAACCTTAACAATATCGTCAAAGCTTCCGCAACCCACCAAACCATTTATTTCAGGCAGCTCGCTGAGAATTTCTGACTGATAGCGTTCCGCAAGACATCCAGTAACGATAATTTTACCTGGAAAAGAGGTCAGCTCCAATATTTGGTCAATAGCCTCCTGCTTCGCGCTTTCAATAAAGCCGCAGGTATTGACAATCGTCACGTCAGCCGTATCCAAATCCGTGACGGTTTTCATGCCCTCATTGTTAATACGCCACAGCATCTGCTCTGAATTTATTACGTTTTTTGAACATCCCAGCGCAATCATCGCAACTTTAATTTCCATTATACACCCTCTAAATCTCAGCCTCAAAATCATCCGCTGTTTTTTGCAATATCATGCTCCCTTAACCCTGTCGCTCCAGCACCCAGCAATGCCTTGGAAGGCATTGCCGAGTGCCTGCGCTTTTCGTGAAAATATGCTAGCATATTTTCACTACCGGGTTAATCCGCACTTACATTTATCCTCGCCATGCCGTCCTTAATATCATCCCAGTCAAAGCCCCGTCTTGCAAGGGCGTTTGAAAGACGGGCGTACTCTTTTGCGTCGATAGGTCTGCCCTTAT
>JAVBKA010000206.1:0-15480 GCA_031546715.1 Oscillospiraceae bacterium
GTGGTACAGCCACCCCGCAACTACTTCCGAAAGAAGCTACTCTGGTAGTGACGATGGCGACTGGCAAAATAAATGTCTCCCCATCGGCAACGGTTACATGGGGGCGATGCTTGCGGGGGAAATTTGCCATGAGAAAATCCAGTTTAACGAAAAGACCTTGTGGACTGGCGGTCCATCAAAGCTAAGACCAGATTACAACGGCGGCAATTTTGAAGGCAGAGCAGAAAAGTTAAAGGAAGTTCAGGCTCTGCTGCTTGCCAAGCAAATAGATGAAGCCACCGAAATGGCTAGGGAGCATCTTGTAGGGGATTACAATGGCTACGGCGCATACCAAAACTTTGGCTGGGTCACAGTAAGCCATGAGTTTGAGGGTGGAGAGTTTTCGGAAGAGAAACTCTCCGATTATGTGCGGGAGCTAGACTTGAACACCGCAACGGCAGCAACCTCGTTTAGCTATGATGGCGTTGGTTACATGCGGGAGTATTTTATGAGCTATCCTCACAATGTCATGGCAGTTAAATATTCTAGCACTGACAAAAACAAGATTACGTTATTTGTTGAAGGCGTTTCTGCCCATGAGCTAGCGGAATCTTCCGTCAGAAACGATGTGATTGTGCTCAAGGGTGCATTGACTGATAATCAGCTTCGTTATGAAGCGCAAATAAAAATAATTAGTATAGGTGGCACGATTTCGGCTAAATCGGCGGGTGTAGCTGTTTCGGGTGCTGATGAAGTGGTCATATTAATGTCTGCTGCTACTGATTTTAAAAACGAATATCCTGCGTATAGAAGCGGCATAGACACAAGTATTACTGTTTCAAAAAATATTAAAAACGCTGTTGATGCGGGTTTTGAGAAATTGCTTCGAAACCATATTTCGGATTATCAAAAAATATTTTCCAGAGTATCTTTCAATGTGTGCCAAGAGGTTTCAGGGGATGCGACGGACGTATTGTTGAGTAAGTATAAAAATTCAGCGAGCTTGGCTGAGCTAGAGGTTCTGCTGTTTCATTACGGACGGTACTTGACAATAGCGTCTTCCCGAAATGGTTCGTTACCGTCAAATCTGCAAGGTGTTTGGAATGAGACAAACAATCCGCCTTGGGGGTGCGACTATCACTTAAACATCAACCTGCAAATGAACTATTGGCCTGTGTACGTGACTAATATGGCAGAATGCGCCACGCCCTTAATTGATTACGTCGAGTCCCTCAGAATTCCGGGACGAGTAACTGCGAAGGAATACATGGGCATCATTAGTGATGAAGCTAATCCCGAAAACGGATTTACTGCCCACACACAAAATACGCCCTTTGGTTGGACATGCCCGGGTTGGTCGTTTGAATGGGGCTGGTCTCCTGCAGCAGTGCCGTGGCTATTGCAAAACGTTTGGGATTTTTATAGGTTTTCTATGGATAAAACTGTGCTTAGAGAGAAAATATATCCTATGATGAAGGAACAATGCAAGTTTTGGCAGCAATATTTGCTACTTGATAAAAATAATAGCATGTATTACTCCGCTCCTGCATATTCGCCTGAGCATGGACCAATTACCCTTGGGAATACTTATGAGCATACGCTTGTTAAGCAGCTTTTGATGGATTCGATTGTAGCTGCTGACATACTGGGAGTTGACGATGCTGACCGTGCTCAGTGGGAACGGCTTGCAGCCTGCATAGAAACCGTTAGTATCGGCGAGGAGGGGCAAATCAAGGAGTGGTTTGATGAGATTACCATTAGAAGTATGCCTCAATCAGAGCTAAAGCACAGGCATCTTTCGCACCTACTGGGGTTATTTCCCGGTGACAGTATCAGCATACAAACGCCAGAACTGCTCAAAGCGGCGGTAGTTTCCTTAAACGACCGCGGAGACATATCAACGGGTTGGGGTATCGTTCATCGCATAAACATGTGGGCTAGAGTGCAGGACGGGGAAAGAACCCACGCGCTGATACGGCAATTGATAAGCACAGGCATACATGAAAACCTCTTCGACACGCATCCACCATTTCAAATTGACGGCAATTTTGGCTATACCTCAGGCGTCGCCGAAATGCTGTTTCAAAGTAATCTCGGTTATATACATATTTTGCCGTCTCTGCCTAAAGTTTGGGAAAAAGGAAGTGTTTCGGGGCTTGTTGCAAGAGGGAATTTTGAAATTGGCATGACTTGGGATAATTGCATGGTTAATTCTGTTACAGTTTTATCAAATGTCGGCGGTGATTGCGTTTTGAAGTTTAAAAACATTTCAAAGCTGCCGAAAGTGTGTTATAACGGCTTGGAAGTGCCTACTAATGTTATTGATGGTGAAACTATCAGCTTTCAGACTGTTGCTGGTTGTGTTTATGAGGTAAGATAGCTAGGCTTTGTTTAAAACTCTGATGCTCCGTAAAAATGGTAACATTTTCACGGAGCATCAGAGTTTTAAATTTTAATTTTAGAAACTAATCCTTTAGCAAAATTGGCGGCTTCGGTGCATTCTTCTTTGTTGGGTCTGCCTTTATTAAAAGAGTAGCATTGTCCTCTTAGCGCAATGTCTTCATCTAATACGACAATGTTTTTGTCGGTGAGTGCTTTTATAATTTGCTTTTTAATTGACATTTTCCAGTTGGAACAACTGAACGCAACGATGTATTTTACTTGTGAATGGGTTAATTTCTGTATGAAGTCCGTTAAATGGCTGTCAATTTTTGAACCGCCGTAAACTCCTCCGCCCAAAAATAAAACATCGACTGTCTCTGATAGGGGAACGTCAACTGTATCGGCTTTGCAGCTCATTTTTTCTGCGATAGCGTCGGCTAGCCTCGTGGTGCTGCCGGTTTTTGAATAGTATCGTACTGCTGATTTCATTATAGTTTCCTTTCTGCATATGTGGATTGCATATAGATTTGTATTTCTGTATTTGCGTTGTCACTTCTAGTCGTTGTAAATCTGAGTTTTACCGTTAATCGTGTCGCTTAAGTATTCTTCAATCCAAGCTATGCCGTTTGCAGCATCTCTTGCCTTAAGAAATGTGTATAATTTCAGGGTGTTTTGATATAACATCTCGGTTCCGTATAGGCGGCAGTAGCGTTCCCAAAGGCTGAGAATTGGGAGCTTAAATGACGTATACAGCAGCGGCAGCAAGGAGTTTCCGCTCATCATCGATAGCTCATGATGAAACTCAAATGCAATTTCTGCGTTTGTGGCTGGATTACCGCTTTGACAAAGCTTTTCTATGAAAACGTTGAGCGAAACAATTTCGCTGTCTGATGCAGTTTCAACAGAACGAATAATTGTAAGCCTATCTAGCACCATTCGCATTTCAATTATGGAGCGAATTTCAGTTTTGCAAAGCATACCGCCGTTGTAGTTCATTATTGAGACGAGGGTATCGATAGAGCCATACCGCCTGTAATCGGCGACAAATGTGCCGATTCGGGGGCGTATTTCGAGAAATCCTTTCCGAGCAAGTTCGCATATGCCTGCGTTTACTACTGTCCTGCTCACTTCCATTCGTTCGGCCAAATCTCGCTCAGAGGGCAGTTGCTCGCCGATTTGCATTTTTCCTGAAAGAATCGTGTTTTCGAGTTGGCGGACAAACAGCTCTTTTAGAGAAGGCGCACTTATCTTTACAAACTCCAATATTTACACCTCATTATGGTTCTGGTATTACCAGAACCATAATACCAAAGATATTTAAAAAACGCAAGAAAAACTGCAAAAAAATAATAAATACAGCGAGTATTGCAAAATGAAGTGATAAGTGGTACTATGTGAATATATGTGGTAATACCAGATATATTATAGATATAATGAGATATTACAAAGCAAAATCGAAAGGGCTGATAGTGTTGGAGCAATTCAAGATTCTCGAAATTAAGCAAAGCGTTTTCAAAAACAACGAAGAACAGGCTGATTTACTTCGCAAGAAGCTAAAGGAAGAAAAGGTTTTTCTTCTAAACCTTATGTCGTCACCCGGTTCGGGAAAAACTACTACCCTTACGAGAACAATTGAAAAACTCAAGAGTGAATTAAAAATCGGCGTAATGGAAGCCGATATTGATTCAGATGTGGATGCGCACACCATTTCTAAGACCGGTGCAAAGGTTATTCAGCTTCACACAGGCGGAATGTGCCACTTAGACGCTGAAATGACGAAGCAAGGGCTTGCAGGTCTTGGAGCTGAGGGCTTAGACTGTGTTATCTTAGAAAATGTGGGTAACTTGGTGTGTCCCGCTGAATTTGACACAGGTGCGTCAAAAAACGCTATGATTTTGAGTGTTCCCGAAGGAGATGATAAGTCTCTCAAATATCCGCTTATGTTCTCAATTGTCGATGTTTTGCTTATAAATAAAATAGATGCAATGGATTTTTTTAATTTTGACTTAGACAAGGTATGCGAGCATGTGAAAAAACTCAATCCTAACATAGTAATAATTCCTATTTCGGCGAAAACGGGGCAAGGTATTGACCAGTGGGCAGAATGGCTAAAGAATCAGGTTAATGAATGGAATGCTTAACGATATAGTTTTGGTCAGTTTTTAATTACCATAGAAGTATAGCTAACAATCAGGAGGAATACCATGATTAACGAGAGAGTTCTTGACTTAGCAAACCATATCAGCCGAAAGAAACGCGGTGCGAAGGACGAAATTAAGGCGACTGACCCAGAGTATATGATACTTGAGCCAGTGGTAACTACCGAAATGGCGGAAGTTGCCTTGCATATGGAAATGCGAACTAAAACCACGGCACAAAAGCTTTCTGTTTTATGCGGAAAATCCGTTGAAAAGACAAGCGAATTATTAATGCAGCTTGCTTATGCGGGAGTCTGTTTTGTCAATGTTATTGATGGAGTGGACACCTTTTGGTACGATACATGGGTGCCGGGAATAATGGAAATGATGTGCAACAATAAAGAAAATGTTGCAAAATATCCGCAAATTCCCAGAGCCTTTGAAGCGTATGGACGCGTCAGAGGTCCCAGAACTGCCGGGGCATTCCCTGTGGGTGTTGGGCTTATGAGAGTTATACCCATCGAAAGCGCAATCGACGGCGAATCCCATAGAGCTTCGTATGAGGAAGTTTCAAAGTACCTCAACGACAATACTGTTTTTACAGTTTCTGACTGTTCCTGCCGCACTGTTCGCGAGGTAATGGGAGAAGGCTGCGGTCATCTAAAAGAAGATATGTGCATCCAAATGGGTCATGCCGCCGAATATTACATACGAACAGGCAGAGGACGGCAAATTACCAGAGAAGAAGCCTTTGATATAATAAAGCGCGCAGAAGAAAACGGATTAATGCACCAGATTCCCAACTTAGACGGCTCAGGTAAAACCCATGCTATTTGTAACTGTTGCGGCTGCTCGTGCCTATCGCTGCGAACTGCCGAAATGTTCATAAATGTCGATATGGTGCGCTCCAACTATGTCTCGAAGGTAGACAAAGACAAATGCGTCGCCTGCGGCGAATGCGTTGAGCATTGCCCTGTAAACGCCTTGCAACTCGGACAAAAAATCTGTTCAAGCTCCCCTGTGGTTGAAGAATTAGTGCGAACCGAAACGCCGAGGGATAGCGAGTGGGGATCTGAAAAATGGAATCATAATTATCGTTTTAATCGCAAAAACGTGGTTGAAACGGGAACTAGCCCTTGCAAAACAGAGTGCCCTGCGCACATTTCTGTGCAAGGTTATATAAAACTGGCGTCACAAGGGAAATATACTGAAGCGTTGGAATTGATTAAGAAAAGTAATCCGTTTCCCGCTGTTTGCGGAAGAATTTGTCCTAAATCCTGCGAATCTGCATGTACCAGAGGAGACATTGACGAGCCGATTGCTATAGATGAAATCAAAAAGTTCATTGCAGAACAGGACTTAAACGTTAGCCGCCGATTTATACCAAGAGTGAAGCACACTTATGATAAAAAAATTGCGGTAATCGGTGCGGGTCCTTCCGGATTGTCCTGTGCGTACTACTTAGCCGTTGACGGTTACAAGGTTACGGTTTTTGAGAAACAAAAGGCTCTGGGCGGCATGTTAGCGCTAGGAATTCCATCATTTAGGCTTCAAAAGGATGTAATTAGTGCTGAAATTGAGGTTCTGCGTGAATTAGGCGTTGAATTTAAAACAGGTGTTGATGTCGGCACTGACGTGACAATTGACGGACTGCGAAAGCAAGGCTACTCAGCGTTTTATCTTGCAATAGGCGCACAGTCAGGCAGAAAGCTGAATATTGACGGTGAAAATGCAAAGGGTGTTATAACTGGAGTTGACTTCCTGCGCTCGGTCAATTTAGGTGAAGACCTAAAACTTGGCGGAAACGTTGTCGTTATAGGCGGCGGAAATGTTGCCATTGACGTTGCCAGAACAGCTTGCAGGATTGGCTCGGAGACAGTAAATATGTATTGTCTCGAAGCCAGAAATGAAATGCCCGCTCTGCTTGAAGAAATCGAAGAAGCGTTGGCAGAAAACATCACCATAAACAATTCATGGGGCCCTGTCAGGATTCTTACTGAAAACGGAGCAGTTTCGGGCGTTGAATTTAAAAAATGCCTATCGGTTTTCGATGGGGCAAAAAGGTTTAGTCCTAAGTTTGATGAAAACGACACAATTATAGTCAAGGCGGACTATGTCCTGCTTTCTGTGGGGCAATCAATTGAGTGGGGAAATGTTTTAAGCGGAAGCTCCATTGAGCTTAATCCCAATAAAACCATTAAGGCTGATGCTATTACATTGCAGACATCAGAGCCCGATGTATTCTCCGGCGGAGACTCGTTTACAGGTCCTAAATTTGCCATTGACGCAATAGCGGCGGGCAAGGAAGCCGCTATTTCAATCCACCGTTTCGTTCAACCCGGACAGAGCCTTTTAGTTGGACGTGACAGGAGAGAGTATCATTCGCTTGATAAATCCGCTGTAGTTTTTGACGGATTTGACACGTTGCCAAGACAAAACGCATCTCACGCGCATTCCAGCAAAGAGCGCACATTTAGCGACGTACGGGGTACACTGACAGAGGAGCAAATCAAAAAGGAAACCGAACGCTGCCTTGGCTGCGGTGCGACGGTAGTTGATAAATTTATATGTGTCGGCTGCGGGCAATGTACCACTAAATGTAAGTTTGATGCCATCTCCCTTGTGCGACAATATGACGGCGAGGGTGTAGCTTTTGAAGGCTTGAAGCCGGTTGTCGTAAAGCAGATGCTAAAACGGAAGGTTAAGATTGCGTTAAAGAAAGTAAAGCTTTCGTTCAAATAGCAGGGTAATATGGCGAACATGCATGAAAATTTTCGGATAATTATGCGTAATGCTGATGTTATAAGGGTGACGATGGTTACTTTACGGATCGAAAGGGGAGCTGATTTTTGCATGAGTTAGGGATAATGTTCAGCGTGGCGAGAACGGTTATAGATTTTGCGGAAAAGAACAATGTGGAAAAAATTGACACATTAGTGCTACAAGTAGGTCAGCTTTCACCCATGATTCCTCGTTTCATAGAAGCTTGTTACCCTGCGGCAACGGATGGAACTATATTGCAGGACACTAAGCTTAAAATTGAGATACTTCCCGCCAATGCCATTTGCAAGTCCTGCGATAAAGTATTCAATGCAGTGGAAAACAAAGGGAAATGTCCCGCTTGCGGCGGTGAGGAAATTGAAATTTTAAGCGGAAAGGAATTGTTGATTAAAGAAATTATCGCATGCTAGGCAAGTTTTTGCAGTCACACTAAATATTTTTTACAGGAGTGCATCTCATGTTTTTATTTGAAACTATACCATGGTATTCTGCGCTAATGTGGGTCGCAGTAGTTGTAGCTCTCATTGGACTTTCTGAACTCGTGCGCCTTAACAAGGTCATGGCTATGCTGCTTTTTATCGCATTACCTCTTGTCCTAACAATTTTTGTCTGGCCTAAAACAGCAGGAGAAGGCTCAAGTACAGGAACATGGTTTCACTGGGTCAAGGTTTACTCTGCACTGGCTGGTAGCCTTGGTTTTATCTTAATTGGAACTGTAAAGGGCTGGTCAAAGAGCAAAATTGCGCTGATGTTCCCGCCGTTTATCCTAGCTCTGAACATTTTGGAAGCATGTATTCGTGATTTCCAGTGCTACTCTTTAAATGGTTTCATTGACGGTGTTACCATGGTCGGGGGACCTTGGAACATAATGAATGGCATTGCAGGCTTGTTAAATATTATCACCATATCCGGATGGATGGGCATTAGATACAGCAAAACCAAGAGTATTAACATGGTTTGGCCTGATATGCTATGGTTTTGGATTATACCCTACGATCTCTGGAATTTTGCATATGTATACAACTGCGTCAGCGACCACGCATTCTATGCAGGTGCGGCTCTCCTCGTTGCGCCAACGCTTGCTTGCTTCCTTATTAAGCGCGGAACATGGTTACAGGGACGCGCTCAGACGTTGTCCTTCTGGATGATGTTTACCATGGCAGTGCCTGCATTTGTGGGCGAGTCTCAGTTTGCTGTTGCGTCATCACATAACACTACGGCGTTGTTTGTTGTTAGCTTCTTATCCTTGGCATCTAACGTTGCTTTGGCAGTTTACCACTTCGGCAAAATTATTAAGCACAAGAAAAATGCGCTTAAAGAGGAGATTCATACAGACCTCAAATCTTACAAACGTGTCGTAGCAGAAAAATAATACTAATTTTATCCGCATGAAAATACCAAAACCCTCGGTTCATGCCGAGGGTTTTGGTATTTTCCGCAATTGCTGCGCATAATAAAGCTGAGGTGACGAAAATGAACCGAAATCAATTAATTTCAGAGGTTAAAAACGAGTACTCACTGCTTGCCTCGGCGGAGAACAGCCAAGCTACAGTACAGTCGGTGACAAATGTCAGCCCAGACGCGTATTACGAAAAACTACTGGACAAGGTCGTGGGCAAAATCTCTGACGGCGGCTTTGACGGCTACAAAACAGGTAAAGATATTGTTGAAGCGGTTGCTAAGGATAAATCTCTGCTATTGTAGACAGAAGTATAACAAGAGGTGAAAATAATGCCAAAAGATAGCCAAATAGACCCTAAAAATGTCCGAGATAAAAAATCAAGCGGAGGCCCGACACTTGCGCAAAGTGCGCTGGATGGCGAAAGCAGGAACTCCAAAAAGCAGTCAGGTAGCCGTGAAAATGTTGGAGACGATAAGTCGAAAAGCAATTAGTTAAGCTCGGTATTGCGAAAACAGAGTTGATGCTCCACCTGTGGGTGGTCATCGACTCTGTTTTTTTATAAAGCCTTGCAAGTTAGCTCGAAGAACAGCTACCTAAACTGATATACTGCTTCAAGCATTGCCTTGATATTTTCAAGCGGGGTGTCCGGCATAATGCCGTTTCCCACAGCGAGAATCAAACCGCCTATTTCTGTATGGAAGGTAGCAGCCATTTTTGCGATTTCTTCTTTGACATCCTCCGTGCTGCCTTCTGGAAGCAGGTGCTGTACGTCGATTCCGTATAGAAAGGTTATTTTGTCGCCAAAGGTCTCGGCGGTTTTGGCTGCATCCATACAGCCTTTTTGGACAGGGTGAAAGACGTCAAGCCCTGCTTCCAGTAAATAGTCCAATAATAAAGTGTTGTCTCCACAGGAATGAAGCCAAAAGTGCATGCCTAGCTCATGTGTGTGGGCAATCAGTTCGGTGTACAGCGGTAGGTACAGCTCTTTAAATACAGCAGGGGACATCATCGGTCCCCTTTGGTGACCAAGGTCGTCGGATGTGAAAATGCCGTCAAAGCCGAGGGCTGCAAATCGGTCAACGATAACCTTATGGAAATCCAACATTTTACGTCCTAGGATTTTTAGCTTATCCATGTCGTCATAGTAATCGCACATTAGGTTTTCCATGCCTCGGATTGTCCAAAAGCTCTCGTGGAACACTCGCCACCATGCGCCTAGTTTGTAGCGGTCTCCTGCTTCCGGCATGAGCTTGATTACTCCGTCAAAAATGTCAGGCTCGTTTGGGTCTGGAAAGTCAGCCAGAAAAGCGTCAAAATCCGACCAGTCACGCAATAACTCAACTTCTGCGCTAATGCTATGAGCGGCATGATTAGAATAATCGTCCAAATGACCCCAACGGTAATGGGGGTTGCCGTTTGATGAAACGGTTGAGCCGGGCTTATTATACCAGCCAATCCAAATGTCGTCTGGATACTGCTCATTGAGAAGTTTTAATTCATCGCTATATTTTTCGTTAGTTCCTACGCCCCACCATTTTGCAAAGGCTACTGGTATGCTGCTACAGCCTTTTCGTTCAATAGTGTTTATGACATCCTGTTTAGAAAGCGGTTGGTATTTTCTCATGGAAGTTCCTCGCTTTACTAGATTTTGTGGCTTGGCGGTTTCTGATTAAGTATAAATCATATTTCACAGCGTTGCAATGGGTATGGAAAATACTCCAGAGTATGGCAGAGTAGTTATCAATAATCACATCTATTACACTTATTTGTGATTGGGTATTGACAGATATCACTAAAGGTATTATAATCGAAATGTTACCAAAACGTTTTGGGGAGTTATGATGCCTACTATAAAAGATTTAGCGAAATTTACTGGACTTTCTGTCGGAACTGTTTCTAGGGCATTCAACGAAAGATATACTGATATCAGTGCTGAAACCCGTGTTAATGTTCTTAGAGCGGCAAGAGAAATCGGATATTCACCAAACAAAAGCGCTCAAAATCTTGCCTCGAAGAGCCTTAAAAACATTGCACTGCTCAGCGTCCGCGATGATAAGGGTTCGTACATAGATGAGATTCTGCTACGCATAATGACAGGCGCGTTCAGCTACACAAGCGAGTTTGGCATTGAAATGGCGACATATATGCTGGACGGTCTCTTCCGTAAGAAAAAGACATATGACCGTTTTTGCGTGGAACACAGTGTTTCAGGTCTGCTTTTATTCGGAATCGGTCTTGACGACCCTCATATTAAGTGCCTTGTCAATCACCCCCATATTTGCGTCACGGTTGACGTTGAAGCGGACGGGGAGCGGGTGGGCAACGTCCTGACGGACGATGTGACGGCATTTGATGAAGCCACTATGTTTCTGATAGACAATAATCATAAAAACATTGTCCTTTTAATGGGTCACCCAGGGGCAACGGTTACCGGAGCACGCTGGAAGGGTGCTCAAAACGCTTTAAAAAGAAATAATTTACCACTTCCTGTACATAGAATACTTGGATGTGATTTTAAAACTGAGGAAGCTTATAGAAAAGTGACGGCTTTTCTGAAAATGTATGGAAAAACTGAGGCTACTGCGTTTCTCTGCATGAGTGATTCAATGGCTGTCGGCACAATCAGAGCCATACAAGACTGCGGCTACAACGTCCCAGACGATTTTTCTGTTATGGGTTATGATGGTTTGACCGTTTCCGAGCTTACAACACCGAAAATTACGACTACTGACCAGAACTTTATTCAAAAAGGATATATGGCAGTGAAGCTTTTGCGCGGACTGCTGGAGGATTCCTCAGAACCGCATAAAATATACGTACCACATAGCTTAATCGTTCGCGATAGTGTCCGCCGCATTTAAGTAGTATCACAATCTGCCTATATTGGGCGGATTTGATATATAGCCAAATTATATAGGAGGAACATCATGAAATCAAAGAAAATCTTATCCCTATTCCTTGCAGTCCTAATGTTAGCGGCGCTAATGGCTTCCTGCGCATCACCTTCCCCTTCAACACCTGCAACAACCAGCTCATCTCCAAGCCCATCGCAAGCCGCTAGCGAATCATCATCACCTTCACCATCTGAAGCAGTAACTGCAGAGGACGTCGCCCTTAAGGTTTGGGCACCAATCAGACAAATTGAAAAAGGCATCATTTCACAAATGTGTGATGAATTTAAAGTTGCTCACCCTGAGTGGAACATCACATTTACAGTTGAAGCCCAAGAGGAAGATACTCTTAAAGACAGCCTTCTTAAGGACGTTGCAGCAGCAGGCGACATTTTCTTCTTCTCAGCAGACCAAACAGCAGAGCTTGTAAACGCTGGCGCAATCGCTAAGCTCGGCGGCGCAGCAGCAGACTTAGTTAAAAACGAAATGGCTGAAACCGTTGCAAACACAGTAACTGTTGACGGCTCTATCTACGCGGTCCCTTTCACACATAACACATTCTTCATGTTCTACGACAAAACACTTATGACCGAAGAAGACGTAAAGACAGTCGAAGGTATTATGTCTAAGAAAACAGCAGACGATGTTTATAATTTTTGCTTTGATGATGCCGGCGGCTGGAAACTCGGCGCATGGTATTATGGAGCAGGCAACACAGTTTACGGAGCAGACGGCAATGACTTCGCAGCAGGCTGTGACTGGAACAATGCTACAGGCGTTGCAGTTACAAAATACATAATGGATCTACTTGCAAATAAAAAATGTGCTTACAACGCTGACGTAACCGTAAGCGAGTTAATTGCAACACACCGCCTTGGCGCATGGTTCGACGGTGCATGGAATTATCAATCATACAAAGATGTTTTAGGCGATAACCTTGGTCTTGCAGTTCTACCAACATTCAGCCCAAATGGCACAGCAGCTCAACTTAAAGGATTTTACGGCTCAAAAGCTGTAGGCGTAAACCCACAAGCTAAGAATATGCCTGCTGCTGTTGCATTTGCATCATTCATCAACAACGCAGAAATGCAAATACTTCGCTTCACACTGGGAAATGAAATTCCAACAAATAAAAACGCCTCAACAGACCCAGCGGTTGTAGCGGACGAATTGGCTTCTGTTATTATGGCTGAAGCAGATATGGCTTCTGTTATTCAACCAGCAAATGCTTTATTCGGGTCACATTACTGGACAAATACTACAGCACTTATGGCTGACATTAAAGGCGGAGTTGTCACTGCTGCAAATGTACAAGAAAAACTTGATGCTTTCGTAGCAAAAATGAATGCAGAATAATTAAACCTAATTATACAGGGTGCTGTGAATACGTTTCCAGCACCCTGTACCCCACTTTGCGATTAATACGTTCATCAACTGACTATTTGATTACTTTCAAAAACAGAACACGGGGGCATAATATGCAAAAGGTAACAATTTCGCCGACGCAAGTGTCTATCGGAAACGCCTTTAAATATGGGAATGTGTGGACAAAGCTTTCAATCGGTTTTTTTGGCATTGGAAATTTAGTTAATAAGCAGATAATGCGATTTATTTTACTTTTTGGAGCAGAACTTGCTTATTTCTTCTTTATGATAAATTTTGGATTTTCTGCGATTGCAGGGCTAAAAAACTTAGGAACCCAAGCCCAGAAGGAGATTTTCAACGAGAAAACGCAGGTTTACGAATATGTCACGGGAGATAACTCCATGCTGTTCTTGCTCTATGGTGTTATTGTTCTTTTCGTAACCGCAGGCTTTATCATGTTTATGCTTACCTCGATTAAAAGTGCATACGCCGCTCAGCTTGACAAAGAGAAGGGACATAAGCCTTCTACCTTTGTAAATGATATCCGAGATTTGTTTGACAAAAATATGCACAAAACCTTGCTTACACTTCCAATTCTCGGAGTCGTAATGTTTACGATTATTCCGCTTGTATTTATGATTGCTATTGCATTTACCAGTTATGACCATAATCATCAGCCCCCAGGCAACCTTTTTACATGGGTTGGGACTGACAACTTTGAAAGCATGTTTGCCTTTGGAGGCAAGCTTTCCAAAACCTTCTGGACTGTTTTAGCGTGGACGCTAATTTGGGCGGTTATTGCAACCGGCACAAATTACATCTTAGGAATGCTCCTTGCAATTGTAATTAACCGTAAGGAAACGAAAATTAAGGGCTTTTGGCGGTTTATGTTTGTTCTGTCAATCGCTGTTCCGTCCTTTGTATCGCTGTTGACTATGAGAACAATATTTGCAACAAACGGCGCGATGAACATTTTACTTCGTGACCTTGGCATTATTGAGGCAACCGCTTCAATTCCATTTTTCGCCGACCCTCTACTGGCGAAAATTACAATTATCGTTGTGAACATTTGGATAGGCGTACCGTACACACTTCTTTCAACTACTGGTATACTTCAAAACATACCAGCTGAGCTTTACGAATCAGCAAGAATAGACGGTGCTGGTCCATTTTCAATATTTACTAAAATTACACTGCCGTACATGCTTTTTGTTACCACTCCTGCGCTGATTGTCCAGTTTGTCGGAAATATCAACAACTTCAACGTTATTTATCTTTTGACAGGCGGTGCTCCAGATACCCTTGACTTCTACTACGCAGGACATACAGACTTACTTGTCACATGGCTCTACAAGCTCACTATCACCAACAAGGACTACAATCTAGGCTCTGTTGTCGGTATTATCGTGTTTGTGCTGATGGCAATATTCTCGTTGCTGGCTTACCGCACAACCGGCTCATATAAGAACGAGGAGGAGTTCCAGAAATGAAAATGAAGCATGTAACCAATTCAATCGTGCATTTTATTTTAGCAGTTCTGTCCTTTATCTGGGTTCTCCCTATATTTTTTGTTGTGCTGACCTCACTGAGAGCAGAGGGCGGCTCATACAAAACGTATCTTTTTCCCAAGGGTTACACCCTGAACAATTATGCAGCTCTTTTTACAGACACAACACTTGAGTTTCCGAAATGGTTTATGAATACCTTCATTGTTGCAATTTTCAGTTGTATTTTAGCCGCATTTTTCGTATTGTGCGTGTCCTATACAATGTCGCGCCTTCGCTTTAAAATGCGTAAACCGCTAATGAACATCGCCTTAATTTTAGGTATGTTTCCGGGCTTTATGTCAATGATTGCTGTTTATTACATACTAAAGGGATTCGGAATGTTGGAGACTGGTAGCTTAAAGCTTGTTGCGTTGGTAATGGTTTATTCCGCCGGAGCGGGGCTGGGCTTCTTTATATCAAAGGGCTTCTTTGATACGATTCCCAGAGCACTTGACGAAGCGGCTTATCTCGACGGAGCTTCTAAATGGAAGGTTTTTACCAAGATTACCATTCCACTGTCTAAGCCCATTATCGTGTACACTCTTATGGGCGCATTCATGGCACCATGGGTAGATTACATTTTTGCGAAGGTTATTCTCGGACAGGACAGAGGATATTACACCATTGCTATCGGTCTTTGGACAATGCTTGAAAAGAACTTTATTGAATACTATTACACAAGCTTCTTTGCGGGCTGTGTGCTGATTTCCATCCCAATTTCAATCTTGTTCGTTTTAACACAAAAGTTTTATGCAGACAGCATGTCCGGAGCAGTTAAGGGGTAGATATGAAAAAGGTACTTTCGTTACTTTTGCTGGTCGCTCTTTGTCTCTCGCTGATATCTGGCTGTACGCAGTCGCCCTCTGCAACTGTGTCCGAATCCGCTTCGCCATCAGTATCGCCGACAGAATCACTTGCTGAAATTTCGCCATCTGTTTCGGCTGCACCGGTTTATCCGGTGCAGCCCAGATCGGAAGAGCACACGTCTGAACTCC
>JAVBKA010000210.1:0-3387 GCA_031546715.1 Oscillospiraceae bacterium
TTTCAGCGCAATATTTACTTGCATAATAGTCTATCTGCTTGTTTATTTGGTACAAAGCAAAACAGACCCTTTTTATGGAAAGGCTCCATCCCATTATGCGGTTGACCTCATTGGAAACCTTGATAGTCTTTACAATGCTGATTCATTAAACTCGCTCAAGGCTACTCATGCGGCGTTGTGCGAAAATAATGATTTTTCTTACTATGAAGTGAATTATCAATTTCTATATGCAATAGATTTTTTAGGAACTGATAAATTTCAATATGGCTACGAAGCAAATAAGCTTCAAACTGTAGAGATTCCTACAGAGGAGGGGACTAAATCATCAATTCCCATAAAAGCAATTCAATTGAATGATGCAATACTTAATAAGCCCGCACATAAGCTTTTAAGCGGCGTTTTTTTCAACAATGACTATGAAGTCGTTTCTTCGACTGAGTTGCCTGTGCTCCTTGGATATGAGTACGATGAATACTATTCCATTGGAGATACATTGAAAGTTCAGTATATTATGAAAGATATGACACTAAAAGTTGTTGGCATACTAGATAAAGATGAACGTATTTTTACGAGTGATGGTGCCTTGAATGTGAACAGATATATATTGATGCCAATGATAACATATGACCAAATTCCAGAGACAGGAGATGAACTGGATTTCTGGGTGCGAAACTATGCAAACAGGGTAACTGGGTATATTACTAACGATTCGAATCAAAGTTTAGCTACGCTTCTGAAGATTATTGAGCAAAGCGAGCTTCCGTTGAAGGCAGTTCCAGTTTACAGTGAAAAATAAACACAGACTATGGGGATTTATGTCAATGAGCTTTGACTATTCTATCAAGAGTTACATTAAGCAACTCTAAGATTAACATGGTAGGAATTGCAAAACTCCTACCATATGGTCATAATGCTACGTTAAGGTGGTAACCATGAATAAAAAACTACTTGCTTTCAATGCAATCCCCATGCTAATTAGCGTTCTATTTTATATGCAAGTCGCAAATTCATCTTTGCCCTTTTGGGTTATTTATGACGCAGCTATAGCCCCTACTTTTTTATTGTTAATTAATATTCTTGCGTGGAAGAAAAGCCTTAAAGTCAAATACTTGATTCTTCCTTTTGCAATTAGCTGCCTATGTGTAATAATTCATATGGCATATTTTCAATTCGATTTTGAACCTATATCAAGATTAATATGGTTCTTCATCTTGCTATCTAATGTATTAACCTTCATCATCGGAGGAAGTATAACGTTTTTCATATTTAAGACAATAAGGAAAACAAAGAGTAGTAATTAGCATTTTGCAACTTGTCTTAATTGCTGAAATGATTCTTTGCCCCATCGTGTAGAGATTGGTTGAATAGATGTTAAGAATATGGTACATACACCGCAGTAAAAACTTGGTCAAACCAAAGCACAACCACCGCAACACTTACATTCAGCGATACCTATAGCGTAACCAAAGGCTACACCTACCGTGTGACGGTAAATGCCAATGTTACGCGTAATGGCACGACGGAGAGTGTAAGCAATTCGGTGGAAAATAGTTTGTAGGCAAGAATTTCACCGATACCTTTTGATTGAAAGGAATATGTAGTTATGAAAGGTTTTCGTATCGTCGCTATGTTGCTTCTAACAGCTGTATTTCTATCTTCGTCGACAATCGCCTCTGCAGGCGGCGGCGAGTTCAATGTGGCAAGCAATTACCAAGAGGACATTAAGGAAAAAACCATTAGCAAACTGCTCCAAGAAAGGGCATCATTATTTCACACGGAGAGTGTCAATGCCGCCGCCTTGACCCAAATAGACTCCGAACTGAAAAGACTAGGATGCAATTTTTTTACTTCACAAGAAGTTGACGAAAAATTTCCAGACCAAAAAGCTGATAGAGCACTTGCACTTTCTGGTAGAACATCGTCCAGCATAGATACACGTGTGACACCTCCTTCTCAAAGCAATGTAACATGGGTTGAGCGGAGAATATCAAATTATTCATATAATGGGAAAAGGTATAATATTCAAAAACTTACGGCTATACCCAATGACAAAGATTCTAATCTAAAGATTGTTGGAACACGCACGCTTTTGTATAATACACCATGGAATGTGGCAGCTCAAAATCTCATTGAAGTGGCAGTAACAAACGCAGCGGGGCTCATTCCAGGTACAACGTTACCACTAATTGCTTATGATGCGCTAAGTGCGATAATAACTGGAATAAGTCGAACTTCTGAGGTTTCATCGCCTCACATATCATACTCTTGGTCTATGACTGAGCTTGTTGTTTTTGCATATGTGAGACTCGAAAGCCAAACTGACGACTATCAATGGCTTTCACACATTTCATCGACAACAGAAACTAGGGTTGTATCTGTCGCGCCAGGCTTTAAGTACAGAATTAATAGTGGAACCGGAGCATGGGAACCATCTCCAAAAATTGATATTTGGGAAAAAACTTTTCTTGCTATGCCAGAATACTATGACAGCACTGCTGCAGCACTTTATGCCTATGAAAACACAATTGGCGGACTAGCTGCCCACGATTGTGTCGAGAGAATTGTAATTTCAGGACCATTAGATAAAGTAGCTCAAACAATATCTCCGGTGTATCCACAATTCCCTGGGCATATTGGATAAAAGAAATTATATCAGCCTGCAAACCTTAAATAGGTTGTAGGCTGATATAAAAGGTTGGATAAAAAGGTGGTCAGTATGAGAAAAGTTCTGTTTGTTTTAACCAGTTTAATTTTACTTGGAGTAATAACATTTATTATTATAGCCGCAAATAGCTTCTCGATGGCTTTACGGAGAGGCGGCTTTGATTCTGAATTTATAATTACCCATGAAGCATGCTTTGACGATAACGGAAATGAATTCAGAATTATTGAAACTACCGGCAAAGATGGGAAAGAAGCACTCGTACATTTATTTAGAAACAAAGTCGGAATTTGGTCAATTCGAGGAACAAGCGGGGCAAATAATGAATATTTTTGGGTTCGGACAGCAGGTTTTAAAGGTTATCGTGTAGGAGAATTCAAATATGAAATGGAATGTAATTTTTTATATATCGGCAGCAACGCTATTAATCCTATTGAATTTCTTCCAGGGCAATTACCGAAAAATGTTGCTGTAAATATCCGGCAAAACGGCAGTAACTACTCCATTCATCTAATCTTTTTTGATTCGTCAAAATCGTCGTCTCCTTCGTATTCATTTGATTTCCAAGAGCTCTTGCGAGAAGCGGGATGCATACCAACCGCTTGAGGCACGTTGTGTATGGATCAATAAGTTCACGCAAAAACTCAAATGGTACATACACCGCAGTAAAAACTTGGTCAAACCAAAGCACAACCACCGCAACACTTACATTCAGCGATACCTAT
>JAVBKA010000177.1:0-13694 GCA_031546715.1 Oscillospiraceae bacterium
GCACTTGGGCGACGAAAAGGGCGCTTTGCACGATGGCGGCAGACGTCTGCCGCCAATCGCTTTGCCGCCCCGGGAAAAGGAAGTGCCCCCGCGGCATGAGCGGGACTAGAGAAAATATGCGACTATACCAAAGTGCAGCAAACCTCGGGCGAATCACCAAAAGGTTCATCAACCCTCGGGCGAACAAAGTTCGCCCCTACAACCACCCACCCAAAGACACAGCACCCCAAGGTGACGTGCGCAACGCCGCTGCGCTGTGTTGCGTTTCTTCTTACGACTTTTTGATTCGCTTCGGCGAAAAGCAAGAGTTTCGAGCCTTGAGAGGCTCGATAAAAGGCGTTGCCTTTTAAAACCATGAGCTTTTGAAAAAGCTCAAGCAAAACTTTTTTACATTTGATGACAGAAAAAGCTCACGCTTTGGGAAACATTAGCCGAGTCAACCCACAACCCCAATGCCATTTCACCCTCCAAACTGAAACAAACGCAAAAAAACACTTGCTAATTCAATAACTGTAGTGTAAAATGTTTCGTATATGTTTATAAATAGACATGCTGGCATTCTTATGCCAATATTGCAAGGAGAGAATACACATGATTACAGCTAGTGATTTTAGAAATGGTGTTACCTTTGAAATGGACGGGAACGTCATGCAAGTCGTTGAATTTCAGCATGTTAAGCCAGGTAAGGGTGCGGCTTTCGTTCGTGTTAAAATGAAGAACGTTATCTCGGGCGGAGTTACAGAGCGCACATTCAACCCTTCAGATAAATTTGAAAATGCATATATCGAACGCCGTGACATGGAGTATTTATACGCCGACGGCGACCTGTACTACTTTATGGATTGCGAATCCTTTGAACAAATGCCTATCACCCGTGACCTTTTAGGCGATGCATTTCAGTTTGTTAAGGAAAACATGCCTTGTAAGGTGCTTTCCTTTAAAGGAAGCGTTTTTGGTCTTGAGCCTCCCACCTTTGTTGAGCTTTTAATCACTCAAACAGACCCAGGCTTTAGAGGCGACACCGCTACTAACGTTACAAAGCCTGCAACTCTTGAAACCGGTGCAGTTATTAAAGGTCCTCTATTTATTGACAACGGCGACAAAATCCGTGTTGACACCCGTACGGGAGAATATTTGGAAAGGGCTAAGGGATAGTTTTTTATGAGTTATATGAAAAAAGTTGGTTTTTTAAAAGGCTTGCTTCAAGGTCTTTCACTGGAGAAAGATTCTAAGGAAGCCCAGCTCTGGAGCGCCATGGTAGACCTCTTAGAAGAAATGGCGGATGAATTAAAAGGACAAAAGGAAACCCTATCCGCTGTGACAGAGGATATTGACCTTATTTGGGATGAAGTCGAAGCCCTTGATGATGAAATCAACGGCGAGTTTGACGAAGACGATTTCAATTTCGGCGACGACGATGACGACGATGACGATGACGAAGACGATGACGAAGACGGCGAGCACAAGCACGGACGTGGCTGCGGTCACGGCAAGCGCGGAGGCTGCTGCGGTGGTCACGGACATGACAATATGCGCGCATTTCCCACTAACGAGCAAGAGGAAGACGGTTACCCAACCTGCCCTAACTGCAACACAGAAATTGAAATAACTCCTGAAATTTTGCAAGCAGGCGTTGTTAGCTGCCCCAACTGCAAGCAAAAACTAGCTCTGGATATTACTGAATTTGGAGACGATGAATAGTTTAGATGGACATTCGCTCACTTGCTAAGGAAAAAGATGTGCTGATTTTAGCACATTATTATCAAACTATGGACATTCAAGGTATTGCGGACGTTGTCGGTGATTCCTTTGAGCTTGCCCGAAAAGCGCAGGCGGCGACTAATCGCTACATTATGCTGTGCGGTGTCAGGTTTATGGCGGAGACCGCCAAAATCCTTAATCCTGACAAAACCGTACTGCTTCCTGCGCCTGATGCGGGCTGCCCTATGGCTGATATGATTGATGAAGCTGATGTTTTAGAACTAAAGGCTGCTCATCCTAAGGCGGCCGTAGTATGCTATGTTAATTCCACTGCCGCAGTTAAAGCGGTTTCTGATATTTGCGTCACGTCCTCCTCGGCTGAGAGGGTTGTGCGCTCGCTGGCGGAAGATGAAATAATCTTTGTGCCTGACCAAAATCTTGGAGCATATGTTGCCTCTAAGATACTTGAAAAGACCTTTCACTTTTTCTCAGGCTTTTGCCCTATCCACAATGCAGTCACCGTCAAGGACGTTGAAATCGCAAAGCGACTGCACCCATTGGCTAAAATTATTGTCCACCCTGAATGTATTCCCGAGGTCGTCGCCTTGGCGGACGAGGTTGGCAGTACGTCCTTTATATTGCAGACAGTTACCAATGCACCAAGCGGCTCGGAGTTTGTCATTGGAACTGAGGAAGGTGTTGTTCGCAGGCTTATGGAGACAGCACCTGATAAAAGATGCTTCTTGTTAAAAGACCGCTTTTCATGTGTAAACATGAAAAAAACCACTATTGATGATGTCAGAAATGCTCTTATTAACCTTACACCCACCATTGAGTTGTCTGCTGACGAAATGGATAAAGCCCGCAATTGTCTTGTTCGCATGATTTCGGTGTAACCATGGAAACTGTTAGAGCTGACGTTTTAATCGTCGGAAGCGGTATTGCAGGACTGTATACCGCCTTGAATTTAGACCCATGCCTGAAGGTCGTTTTTGTAACCAAGGAAAGCTTCAACAACAGCAGCTCATGGCTGGCACAAGGTGGAATCGCCGCCGCTATTGACGAAAGTGACTCACCGGAGCAGCATTTTCAAGATACACTAATTGCAGGAGCGGGAATATGCAGCAACGACGCCGTTCGGGTATTAGTTGACGAAGGCCCTGCCGACATTGAGGCCCTTAACAGAATGAAGGTCCCCTTTGACCTTAACAGCGAGGGCGAACTTGCCGTCACCCTTGAGGGCGGACACACAAGGCACAGAGTTGTCCACGCAGGAGGCGACGCTACAGGTCGGGAGACGGTAAAAACCCTGTCCAGACTGTGCAGTCAGCGTGAAAATATTACATTTTTGGATGATTCCTTTTTTATAGATTTAATCGTTCAAGACCAGTGCGTAAAAGGCGCGTACATCTTGAAAAACCGTATTTTTGCCATCGTCGCCCCTTTCGTTGTCCTATGCACTGGCGGGATCGGGCAAATTTTCAGCAACACCACAAACCCCGGAATCGCCACTGGGGACGGTTTAGGGGCATGTATCCGCGCAGACGTAGCCCTTGAGCACATGGAGTTTATCCAGTTTCACCCCACTGGGCTGTACCAAAAAAACGAAGCCGATTGTCAAAGCAAACGCACCTTTTTAATCTCGGAGGCTGTTCGTGGCGAAGGCGGGCTTTTGAGAAATGTCAACGGTGAGCGGTTTATGACGGGGAAGCATCCCATGGCTGAGCTTGCACCTCGGGATATTGTAGCCAGAGCGATTTTAGCGGAAATGCAAGCCACGAACCAGCCCCATGTCTGGCTGGATATTACGGAAAAACCCGCCCAGCACTTGCAAACCAGATTTCCCACCATATACAATGAGTGCCTGAATCGCGGAATTGACATCTCTAAGCACTATATTCCCGTTGCACCTGTTCAGCATTATATGATTGGCGGAATAAAAACAGATTTACTTGCCCAAACTTCAATGAAAAATCTTTTTGCCGTAGGTGAAGCGGCAAGCACGGGAGTGCATGGTGCTAACAGGCTCGCATCAAACTCAATGCTTGAATGCTTGGTGTTCGGAAGACGGGCGGCGGCTCAGATAAACGAACTGTCCGCAACCACCAAAGCGGATTTTGATGTACCGGAGCTTGATAATTTTACAGCGGAAAACGATACCTCGGCAGAGCTTGCGCAAGTGCTGAAAAAGCGAATCCGAGCCTGCTGCGACAGCTATATAAACGTTGTCAGAACTACAGAAGGACTTGCAAAGGGCAGTAGTGAAATAGAGCAGCTTATCAGCGAAATTGACAAAGCAGGAAAAAGCGGCAAGGCACTTTGGGAAGCGCGAAACATGGCGCAAACAGCACAAGCGGTTTTTAGAGCGGCTATGCTGCGTAAAAATAGTATTGGGACCCATTTTAAAGAAGAGTAACGCTCAGTAAGGGTAACTATGAGCAGGAGGATTTTATGAAGCTTATATCAATCAACTCACTTGATGTCGGGGAAAAGCTTGGTTATGACATCAGAAGCGGAAAAGGCAGTATGCTGCTCAGAGCTGAAACCTTACTGACGGACAACATGATTCAACGCCTTAAAAAGCTTGGAATTTACTCAGTTTATATTGACGATGATATGTTTAAGGATGTTGAGGTTAATCTTGCTCTTAGCGTTAACACAAAGGCAAGAACCTTGCAGCTTTTAGAAGATGCCTACGGCAACTTTAAAAGAGGACGCCAAATTGACCTTGACCCTTTGCGTTTGGGCGCGCGTGAAATATACGAGGAAGTGCGCGTCAGCGTCCGCGAGCCTATTAACATGGTGTCAACCTTCTCGGTTGAAGAGCCTGTGCTGATGCACTGCGTCAACGTCGCTACAATGACTGCCGCACTTGCAACTCAAGCAAAGCTTCCCATGAATTTAATTGAAAATTACACCTTCGCGGCACTGGTTCATGATATTTGCCTTGAGGATATCAACGATGATAACGCTAAATCTTATGACCATGTTAAAAAAATATACGAATACTTAAAAGCCGCCAATATCGACGCTACAGCATACATGGCTGCACACCTGCACCATGAACGCTTTGACGGCACAGGCGGACCAAGAAAGGTCGTCGGCAAGCAGATTCAAGAGGGCGCAAGACTTCTTGCGGCGGCAGATATTTTTGACAGTACATTGTCTGGTATCGGCGGCGTGAAGCGTCTTGAAGCGCACCTTGCAATTGAGTACATTCAGTCCCTAAGCGGCTCAGCCCTTGACCCTGACGTAGTGCGACTGTTTACCGAAAATATCGCCATTTATCCCACAGGCGCGGTGGTTGACCTTAATAACAAATTCCAGGCAATGGTTTTGAAGCAAAACCCCGGTATCCCCTCCCGCCCTGTGCTTAGAATGATGTCAAAAAATGCTGACGAACGCATAGAGATAAACATGCTGACAAATCATACGGTGTTTATTGAGAAGGTTAATTTGTAGGTAAGTGCGCACATGCCCAAGAATGTACTAATCTAAGAACACGTGTAAAGCCAAGAACGTACTACCTCGATAGTAGGCATGGTCGGAGCTACTGAATAATCCTGTGTGTTAATAATTGTGGCTGCTGATAAATGCGTTGAGTTTCAACACGCACTGTCAGCAGCCCTTGTAGTTTGAGGTGAAAGTTATGAAGAATAAAATGAAGCTGATGCTCCTGCTTGTCGCCGTAATTTTTGTCGGTTTTCTAGCTGCAACAATAATACCAATGTCCATGAAATATGAGCTGATGGAATCCAGACGGCTGCTGGAAAGCCTCAGACTGAAGGCGGAAACTGGTGCAGACGTTTTGGCAGATGTTGACGGGGAAAAAACCGCAGTTACACTTGCTAATTTTTCAAGAGTTATCCAAATGATTAACATTACCGACCTACATCGCGAGTTTTTTATGCCCAAGGAAAAGGACGGCGGCATTTACATAGCCGTCGGTGAGGACATATCTTTGCACGTCTACCCCACCGGTAACAAGGACGAGGTGCTGGTTTTCTTTAAGCATCCAGAGAAAAACTCATGCCTTAGAATTGTAGGCTACAGTTCGATGACAGTTTTGTCCCAAGCGGTGTCCCGCGAAGGGTTTTACGAAAAAAATAGAAAACGGTAGCTATACGTTTAAGTAAACATAAGCGGCAAAATTAGTGTTAAATTAATAACACAGCGGAAGCAAAAAGAGGTAAATATGAACAAAAAGAAAAAAAGCTACTTAAGTGATTACGAGATTCGGGATGTAAACGGCAAGGAAAAGGCTGTGTACTGCGGAGATGTATACAAGCTTGATGTTGACGGCAGTGTGGCGAAAAAATTGAAAGTTTGTTTTGCTGCGCTTGCACTTATTGAGACAGGTCTGTTTATCGGGGCAGGACTGAACAACGGAAGCGCGACTAGAAATCTTCTTGCCATTTTGCCGTTTATAGTGTCATTTTTGCCACTAATGTTTACATTATCGGGTACAAAGCTACTAATTGACGGAAAAGCGGAGTATACAAGAAAGGAGCATGACAGGCTTACGTCTAGAATGCTGTTTTCTCTGGGCGCAATGGTACTTCTGGGACTTATTTCTGCAATTTCTGCAATAACTATTGTAATTAAGGAGGGACGTGCCGACAGCGGAAGTGCTTTATTTGCAGCATGTGTAGCTCTTTATGCGGCTGTTGCAGGGGCGTTTTTTTATAGTCACAAACGCTTTTTGCGATTTTCTAAGACACAACTTTCAAAAAATTAATCTAAACCTCATCATTAAGGTTGACAGAGCGTATACTTTATGATAGTATTATTACCTACATCGTCGGCTTTTACAGACAAATAAAATTTGGAGGGAAAAACATGCGTAATACAAAGAGAATCCTTGCGCTTACATTGTCCGTTATTCTCTTGGTCGCTCTGCTTGCAGGATGCGCCAAATCACCGGACAGCAACCGTGAAAGAGATAACAGCAAATCCTCAGGCAAGCCGTTAGTCGTTGAGACAAGCGAATTGTCGGGAAAGTTCAGCCCATTCTTTGCCGAATCCGCATTTGACCAAGATATTCAACAAATGACACAGATTGCTCTCGTAACCACAGACCGTCAAGGCGCCGTTGTTTTCGATGGCATCAAAGGCGAAACAAGACCTTATAACGGAACAGACTATAAGTACTATGGTCCTGCTGATGTCAAACTGGCATACGCCTCTGACACAGACCTTACTACATACACATTCGTACTTCGTGACGATTTGAAGTTCTCTGACGGCAAAAAGGTTACAGCAGACGATTTAATTTTCTCACTGTACGCTTATTGTGACCCAACCTACACAGGTTCAGCCACAATTGGTGCTTTGAACATTCTTGGACTTCAAGAGTACAGATATCAGTCCAGTGTTGAAATGTCGGATAAGTACAAAGAAATGATTAACAAAATCTTTGCAGCCGGTATTAACCACGCATGGTCAAGCGAAGACACCTGGACACAGGAAATGCAAAACTACGTTTGGAAAACCATGAATAAAGACTGGTGGAAAACAGAAGTCGAAGCCATTGTTGACTATTGCGTAGACGGCTACACAGCTGACTTTGCAGCAGAAACCGGCTTTACAGAGGAAGAAATCGCCGCTAACGAATGGCTTAAGGTCGCTGTTGGTATGAGATTCTGGGGCTTTGCAAAGTATGACGCAACAGCTACAGACCTTACCGCCGCAGTAACTGGCAAAAAGTGGACACTTAAAGGCACAGACTTCCCAACAATTGACGATTATGTCAATGAAACAATTGAAGCTTACGCCGGAAATGGAAAAGAATTCTTCTCCGTTGAATCAGCAGGAGCAACTTCAGATATCATAGCAACACTTGAAAGCAAGTTTGTTATTGAGTTCGCCGGCAAAGACCCTGAATCAGCCGGTGCATCTTATAAGAATATCTCAGGTATCAAGAAAATTAATGACACAACTGTTGAAATCCAAATTCAAGGCTTCGATGCCGCCGCTATCTACCGTATGGCAATAGAAATTGCTCCAATGCACTACTACGGCGAAGAGGCAAAATATGACTATGCAAACAACAAGTTCGGTTTTGACTTTGCTGACCTCTCACATATTGCGAGCATGACTCCTAATCCAATGGGCGCAGGAGCATATGTCTTTGAAAAGTATGAAAACAAGGTCGTAACATTTAAGGCTAACAAGAACTACTACAAGGGTGAGCCTAAAATTGCTGAGCTGCAATTCAAGGTTACTGCCGAGGCCGATAAGACATCAGGCGTTAAAGCCGGAACAATCGACATTTCTTCCCCATCCTTCAGCAAAAAAGTCGTCGATGAAATTATGTCTTATAACTCAAATCAACTCACAACAGGTGACGTAATCACAACAAGCACTGTTGACAATCTAGGCTACGGCTACATTGGTATTAATTCCGAAACCGTAAAGATTGGCGCAGACAAAGCTTCAAAAGAAAGCAAAGACTTTAGAAGAGCTTTCGCAACTCTCTTCTCTGTCTACCGTGATACAGTTATCGACACATACTACGGCGAGCGCGCATCTGTTATTAACTACCCAATTTCTAATACCTCATGGGCAGCTCCTCAAAAAACTGACGATGGTTACAAGGTTGCATTCTCCGTCGGAGCAGACAAAAAAGACCTTTACACCTCAACAATGTCACCAACAGACAAATTTGCCGCCGCTGAAGCTGCTGCAAAGGCATACTTTGAAGCCGCTGGCTGCACCTTCGGAGCAGATGGCAAGGTCGCAACAGTACCAACAGGCGCAAAGAAAGAATACGAAATCATTATCCCAGGCGGCGGCAACGCTGACCACCCAAGCTTTGGTATCCTTACAGAAGCTAAAGCCGCTCTTGAAAGACTGGGCTTCACACTTATCATCAACGACCCCGCCGATGCAAACCTTCTCTGGGAAAAGCTTGACACAGGTCTCCAAGAGATGTGGTGTGCAGCATGGCAAGCAACTCCAGACCCAGATATGTACCAAACCTACCACAGCACAATGACAGTCGCTGCAGGCGGAAACTCTAACCACTACTGCATCACTGACCCTGCTCTTGACCAACTCATTGTTGACGCTCGTAAGTCAGACGATCAAGCTACCCGTAGAACAATGTACAAGGCAGCTCTTGACGTTATCATTGACTGGGCAGTTGAAATTCCTGTTTACCAACGTCAGAACGCTATCATCTTCAGCACAGAGCGCGTTGACATTGAATCACTTACACCTGATATCACAACCTTCTGGGTTTGGTCTGAAGATATCGAGCTTCTAAAAATGAAGTAAGCATTCCTCTGGCGCCGGTCCCCTTTTAGCTAATAAAATGAGATTATGCTCGCCCCTGCTTGCAGGGGCGAGCATGTCGGACTTTTAAATAGTTATTATTCTTGTCATAT
Organism: Oscillospiraceae bacterium; assembly: GCA_031546715.1. Classification (GTDB taxonomy): domain Bacteria; phylum Bacillota; class Clostridia; order Oscillospirales; family UBA929; genus JAVBKA01. The sequence goes on from JAVBKA010000177.1 coordinate 9,090, forward strand.
TTGACCTGTTTTGTAACCGTTTACCGCAATTGACTGCTTGGGCGACCACCCCGCCAACTGCGGTTGGCACCCCTCCATAGAGGGGAATAGGGTGAATTTGCTTTTTGAGTCTTCCATCCTTGGAGCGCGGCGCACATCGTCGTCTAAATTCCCCTCTGTGGAGGGGTGGCGCACATCGTCTCTAAATGCCCCTCTGTGGAGGGGTTGGCGCACATCGTCTCTAAATTCCCCTCTGTGGAGGGGTGGCGCGTAGCGACGGGGTGGTCAGGATTCACGGCACTACAATATCGGGAACAAGTTACTGAACAAGTCTATTTCAAAAAATATTTTTTGGCTGTTCTGCGCTTAAATCGCGCTTTTTTGTTATATTTATTCAATATATACACTAGAATCCTTTAAGATTGATAACAAATTCCCGAATATCAATAAATATTTAACAGCTATGGAAATAATATTTATTTGACGAAATTCCCCACTTATTGTATTATTGATATACAGTACATATTTATAAGCATACAATCCTACTACATACGCTCCCTAAAATGCAATTATAAGCGGCTGGTACATAAGTCTGCCGTTAAGTCCGAAAGGGTGGAGATCCATGCACAAGTTTATTATTAAGCGTCTTCTGATAAGTATAGTTATTCTGTTCTTTGTAACAGCAATTGTCTATGCTATTATGCGCTGTATCCCAACCTCCTACATTGAGCAGATAGCTCGTGAAAAGTCCGCTAAACCCGGCGCAAAACCATTTTCTGAGTGGATGGCTCTTCTGAATGCTACGTATGCATTTGATAAGCCAATTATCATCGGCTTTTTCCATTGGCTCGGAAGTGCCCTTAGAGGCGACTTTGGCGACTCTTGGTTATATGCCGGAACAGTTGTCGATAAGTTTAAAAACGTTATATGGTACTCATTTTGGTTAAGTGCAGTATCCTTGGTTCTCCAACTCGTCATTGCAATTCCGTTGGGAATCATTTCAGCCAGAAAACAATACAGCAAAACGGACTACGCGGTTACCGTTTTTGCGTTAATAGGTATATCTCTCCCGACCTTTTTTGTGGCGACTATTTTGAAGCTGATTTTCTCTATTGAGCTTGGCTGGCTTGACCTTTTCGGCACAGTAGGCAAGTATTACAATCAACTCTCCCCAACCGGACAGTTTTTTGATTTGATTTCCCACTTTATTATGCCGACTGCCACAATTGTTATAATAAGCATCGGTACAATAATGCGTTATACCAGAACGAATATGCTTGAGGTTCTTAACTCAGACTATATCCGTACTGCCCGTGCAAAGGGTCTACCAGAAAACAAGGTTATTAATTACCACGCATTCCGCAACACCTTGATTCCTCTTGTAACAATGGTTGGCGGGATGCTTCCGGGTCTTTTCTCCGGCGCAATGATTACCGAAACACTGTTCCAAATTGATGGCATTGGCTATACCTCTTACCTGGCAATGCGCGCAGGTGATATACCATTTACCATGTTCTACATGGCATTTATGGCTGTGCTCACCCTACTTGGTACCTTGATTTCGGATATTTTATACGCAGTTGTTGACCCACGCGTCAGAGTAAACTAGAAAGGAGACAGTTATGAGCAATCAGAACGACGATTTGAAAAATAAAAATGAACATGTCAGCGGCTCAGCTTCGCTTGATGATGAGCAAAGAATAAAGGTACTGTCTCCGTCAATGCTTGTTATTAAGCGTTTTATCCGCAATAAGCTGGCTGTTGCAGGTATGATAATAATTAGTGCAATGTTCCTATTCTCCTTTGTGGGCGGCTGGGTTTCACCGTACTCTGAAAAGGATGTTTTTTATCACGAAGATGTAATGATGAAAACATACGCCTCGGCGACGAAAAGCGTTGAGTTTAGGTACAGATTATTTGAGGGCGAAGATTTCTCAAGCATTGCTGTTGCACAGTTTATGAGTGCCCGCAATAAAAACCAACAAAGCTTTTCCGCTCAAGACGTTAGCTATACCTATGTTGAGGACGGCAAGGATTTTTACTCTATCTGGGCAATTGACCCCTATGTCAACGTTGTGGTCAACAAAAAGGAAGGCACCGTTATAAAGCCTGTGCAAGGTAAACCCTACACAGAAGAGCTATTTAACGAAGCCTCCGCCGCCCTTACTGCCGGACAAAATACCTTTACCTCCGGCGGCGTGGATTATCTGGTTTCAGGCGATGAATCAAAATGGCAGTTCGGAACATCTAAGCTTGTTGCATTTGCATCAACTAAGATTTTTGACCTATATGACGCTGAAAATACTGCATCTACTGAGTTTATGTACAACGCTGAAACCGCAGTTATTGACGGTCAGACCACCTTTGAAGCTGACGGTAAGTCCTACGAAATTGGCGCAAACTCCACAAACCCCGATATTGTCACTATTTTTGACGTAACTAACGGACGAAAAGAGTTTGCAAATATTACAGACTTAGTCATTCAAGCATTCCAAACCGACATATTTCTGACCATTGAATATAAGGCAATGCTTGAAAAAGCAATCGAAGAAAACGCCACAGAGTTTACCTTTGACGGCGAACTGTACCGTATTGACCGCAAGGATACTGCATATACTGTTACTTCAAAGCAAGTCACAAGGCTTGTGGATGTATATGCGTCACCTTCTGCCAAGCATATTCTGGGAACAGACCAATACGGCTTTGACGTTTTAACCCGCCTTATGTATGGCGGACGAATTTCGCTGCTTATCGGATTTATAATCGTTCTCATTGAGCTGTTTCTGGGAGTTATTCTGGGAGGTATTTCAGGTTACTTCGGCGGCTGGATTGACAATCTTATCATGCGTATAGTTGACATTTTCAACTGTATTCCGTCACTTCCGATTATTATTATCGTCGGTTCGGTGTTTGACGGACTGAGAATGGAACCACGACTAAGAATTTTTTATTTGATGTTCATTTTGGGCTTCTTAGGCTGGCCGGGTATTGCCCGTGTCGTCCGCGGTCAAATTCTTTCTCTTCGTGAGCAGGAATTTATGGTGGCAACAGAGGCGACGGGCATTTCAGTTTACAGACGTATATTTCGCCACTTAGTACCAAACGTTATACCTCAGCTTATCGTTATTGTTACAATGAGTTTAGGCAGCGTTATTTTAACAGAATCCACTCTTAGCTTCCTCGGCTTAGGCGTTAAATTCCCGTTTGCGTCATGGGGAAATATTATCAGCGCAGTTTCAGACTCATATGTTATGACAAGTTACTGGTTTGTATGGATACCTGCTGGTATTCTGATTTTGATTACTGTTTTAGGTTTCAACTTTGTAGGAGACGGCTTGCGCGACGCATTCGACCCAAAAATGAAGAGATAGGAGGAGAACAACATGGCAAAGAAAGCAACGAAAACCTTAAACTATATTTCTGCTAAGGAGTCCTCCCGTATCTCCAGAGAAAACAGAAAAGTTACTAAGGTCTTAACCGATAAATTCAACCGCAAAAACGTTACCGAGTCCGAATACACCACCGCCATGAAGGACGATAACAACATAGTCGAGTTTGACGACCTTCGCACCCACTTTTTTACCGATATCGGTGTTGTCAAAGCTGTTGACGGCGTTAGCTTTAACATTCCCAAGGGTAAAACTGTTGGCGTTGTAGGCGAATCTGGCTGCGGAAAGTCCGTAACCAGTCTGTCTTTGATGCAGCTTGTCCAGCGTCCTCAAGGGCAAATTGTTAGCGGTGAACTGCGCTTGAACATGGGTTCAGGCAAAGCATATGACATTGCAAAAATGACCCCTAAGACAATGCAGGATATCCGCGGAAACGTTATCTCAATGATTTTCCAAGAGCCTATGACCAGCCTAAACCCGGTTTTCCGCATTGGTCAACAGGTAAACGAGGTTATCGCCCTCCACTACCCTGACCTAAAGCAGGAGGACGTTGAGAAACGCACATTAGACACTATTAAGCTCGTTGGTATCGCCAACGCCGAGGGCGTCTACAAAATGTACCCACATGAGCTTTCAGGCGGTATGCGTCAGAGAATTATGATAGCAATGGCTCTGGCATGTGACCCAAACCTTATTATTGCAGACGAGCCTACCACCGCTCTTGACGTTACAATTCAAGCCCAAATTCTTGACCTACTGCGCAACCTAAAGGACAAAATCAACTCAAGTATTATGCTTATTACTCACGATTTAGGCGTTATAGCTGAAATGGCTGACTATGTTGTGGTTATGTACGCTGGAAGAATTATTGAGCGCGGCACTGTCCAAGAGATTTTCGGCAATCCATGCCACCCCTACACCATCGGTCTTATGGAATCCAAGCCCATTGTAAACAGACGTGTGGAACGGCTATACAGCATCCCCGGCAAGGTTCCAAACCCCATTGACATGCCTAACTACTGCTATTTTAAGGATCGTTGTGAAAAATGTGTTGATGGTTGCTCCGGTGCGTATCCGAACGACATCCAAATTACACCGACACATTCAGTAGCATGTTATCGCTACGCAGGAAAGGGGAAATAATTATGGCAGTAACAATTGAAAATAATTTTACTCCCCTAGTGCATAATCCTGAAAATATTTTAGAGATTAACGCTCTGAAAAAGTACTTCCCCAT
>JAVBKA010000244.1:0-9795 GCA_031546715.1 Oscillospiraceae bacterium
ACAAGGGAATTGAACAGGTATCTCAAGTGATTCAGCAAAATTCAGCCACCGCAGAGGAGTCTGCGTCATCCTCGGAGGAGCTAAGCAGTCAAGCATCAATGCTTGAGGACGTTGTTTCGCAGTTTAAGCTAAACGAAGCTCCCGAACAACGTGCGGCTGTTAAGAAGCGCAGCACTCCAACCGTCATAACAAAATACTAGATTTTCAAAGAAGCAGCCTGAGCGGTTATCCGACTTAGGCTGCTTTCTGACCAGAAATGACTTGCATAACAATACCCGCTCATGTATACTTAGTAGCGCACGCGAGGAGGAACGACCATGCTTAAAAGATTCAGACAGCTTGACCGCGGTATTCAGCTTTACTTAATTATAACGGCTACAACAGGTCTTGCGCTGGGGTTAAGCGACGCTATTTTTGCTAATTATTTCAAAGAGGTTTACAATGTCGGTGCATTTCAGCGGGGGCTTATCGAATTTCCCAGAGAGTTGCCGGGAATGCTCTGTACACTTATAATTGCAGGACTTGCAGGACTTGGGGATATAAAAAGCGCAATAATCGCTCAGGTGTTGTCATCTATAGGACTGGTGATTCTAGGTCTTGTTACCCCGTCCTTTGCATTTATGCTGATGTTTTTGTTCATTTTTTCTCTTGGTCAGCACTTATATCTTCCCCTTGGAGACAGTATTGGTCTTTCCCTTGCAAAAACAGGCAATGTTGGCAAGCTGATTGGCTCTTTTAACGGCGTAAAAACCGCCTTTTCTATGATTGCGGGAATTATCACCTTTATCGGCTTTAAGACAAAGTTTTTTAGCTTTGAGAATCCCAACGTGGTATTTTTAATGAGTGCGGCTTTGTTTATTGTAGTGGCTGTTATTCTTTGGAAGCTTCACAAACAGGTTTCAGGCAAAATGGAAAAAACACGGCTGAGGTTGATTTTTCGCAAGGAGTATATTAATTACTACTTTTTATGCATACTTTTCGGCGCAAGAAAGCAAATCATGTTCGTGTACAGCCCGTGGGTTTTAGTGGATTTGCTGGATTTTAAAACGGAAACCATGGCGATTTTGGCGGTTATCGGCTCATTTGTGGGGATATTCTTCATGCCGTTGGTTGGACGTTGGATTGACAAATTCGGCGTTCGCAGAATTATGATTTTTGAAGCCTTAGCCTTTATATTAATATACATTTCATACGGCTTTCTAAGCGCGGGAATCGCAAGAGATACACTTGCAGTCTCAGGAATTGCAATCGGTTTAGCGTTTTTGCTAAATATCGTTGACCGCATGACAGCGCAGTTCGGAATGGTGCGTTCCCTGTATATGCGCCAAATCGCAGTCAGGGGCGAGGACGTCACACCATCTCTCTCCTTGGGTGTTAGCATGGACCATGTGGTTTCCATTGCAGGCTCGGCGGTTTGCGGTTGGGTATGGATGCAGTTTGGTCCGCAGTACGTGTTTATAATCGCCGCAGTTATGTCGGGGCTGAATTTATTGGTCGCCGCCAGAATACGCCCTCAGGCTAATTAAATCTCTGTCTAAAGCTGCACCCCTTACACAGGGGTGCAGTTACTTTTCGCCGACGAAAACCGTCATAAATAGCAGCGGCTTTAGGGTTTTCGAGAATTTCGTCAAGTAGCTGGGTAAATATGTTGCCTAAGTTCGTCACTCCATCGTGGTCTAAGCAGCAGGGGACTACCGTACCGTCTGCTAAAATGGCTATCTGCTCCTTTAGCCCAAGGCAAAAGCCATACTCACATGGCGTTTCGCCCCATTCTTCCGTCGGAACAGGCCATTCAAAAGGGTCATCTGTTGAGATAAAGATATGGTCGTTAAGTTTCTGACGTTTCTCAGTTATGGTAATTTTAAACACTTTTTCTAGTGACGTTAGTATGTCGCCAGACCTGTCCCCGTCCCACAGTCGCAATGAAAATCTCGTTTTCGGGAAATCGTGCAGTTTCTCAACGAGTGCCATATCATGGGTGGAGTGCAGGGATATATTTATCTGCCTGACCTTGGGGAAAAGCTCCGTGTGCTCAAAAAGCAGAGTTCCGTTTGTGGTGAGATTTACGAAAAAACCACTGTCGTGCGCTGTTTTCACCAGGGCAAAGATGTGCGGGTGAAGCAGCGGCTCACCTTTTACGTGGAGATAAATGTACTGCCCGAAGCCTGATATACGGTCAAGCACCAGACTAAACTCCTCTGGTGACATAAAACGTGGTTCACGGCTATGAGGTGTGCAGAAATCGCAGGAAAGGTTGCAGACATTAGTTACTTCAATGTAGATTTTCTTGAATTTTCTCATGGCTCACCTCGGTTTTTATAGTTCTATTGTACTGATTGTACCATAAGCCGTCAAGGCTAATGTTGATTAATGCTTAACAACATGGTATACTTATCAGATATTTTGACTAAAGGGGTGCAGTATGAAAAAAATATTTATTGGGTTATTACTGTGTTTTCTGGACTTAAACATCGGTTCTGGTACATTTCAAATCGATTTTCTGCCTGATATCCTAGGGTTTATCTTAATAATTCTTGGTTTGAACGAATTATCAGTGCTGAGCGTATACTTTGGCAAGGCTAAGCTTTTCACCGTACTGTCCTTGTTTTTTTCCCTCCTGTTTGGCTTGGTTGGTTTTTTGGGAATTCTATCCCCATTCATCCTTAAGCCGATAGAAGCGTTGATTGGTAACATTCTTTTACTTTCCATGTCTTGGTATATTATTAAGGGTATGCTAGACTACGAGGTTGCTTTCCAGAAGGATATTCTTGCGCGCAGCCTGAAAACAGTGTTTAAGTGGTTTGCAGGTTTAATTGTGGCAACGTCACTTCTGCTTGCAATTCCTGCACTGAGCTTTTTTGCGGGCATAGGCGCATTTTTGGTATATATTTTCTTTCTCATCAGCTTTTACAAGAGCATGAAGCTTTTTTATGCAACAAAGGAGTAAGTCCGCTGAAAATTATCGCTTTTTCTATAAAATTTTTGGGAATGCTTGCTTGTATTGTACTTGACAAAGAACAAACGTTTTGATACAATAGTCTCCTTAATTCCATCACTGCAAAAGAACTCTTTCAATACAAAGGAGACGCTATGCCAGAATTTAAAGTAGTCAGTCCTTACGAACCGGCGGGGGATCAGCCGAGAGCCATTGAAGCACTTGCCACAGGCATTGAAAACGGTCTGTCCGAGCAGGTTTTGCTTGGCGTAACCGGTTCAGGTAAGACGTATACAATGGCGAAGGTTATCGAGCGTGTGCAAAAACCCACATTGGTTTTAGCTCATAACAAAACCCTTGCGGCTCAGCTCTGCGCTGAGTTTAAGGAGTTCTTCCCTGAAAATGCCGTTGAGTACTTCGTCAGCTATTACGACTATTACCAACCAGAGGCGTACATTCCCCATACCGACACCTATATTGAAAAAGATAGTGCCATCAACGACGAAATTGAACGGCTCAGGCACAGCGCATCCTCTTCGCTCTTTGAGCGCAAGGATGTGCTTGTTGTGGCGAGCGTTTCCTGTATATATGGATTAGGCGACCCCGGCGAGTATAAAAACATGGTTGTTTCACTGCGTCCTGGCATGACTAAGCCCCGAAATGAGCTATTGAAGAAACTTGTTGAAATTCGTTACACCAGAAATGACGTCGCCTTTGAACGCAACTGCTTCCGCGTACGAGGCGACACCGTTGAGGTATACCCCATATACTCCTCTGATTACGCAATCCGCATAGAGTTTTTCGGCGACGAGATTGACAAAATCTCCGAAATAAACGTGGTTACTGGAGTTCCCAGAGCAAACCTGACCCATGTCGCCATCTATCCCGCCTCTCACTATGTAACGGGGCAGGAAAAGGTCAATGAAGCGGTTTTGGAAATCGAAGAGGAGCTTTGGCAGCGGGTAAAATTCTTTGAGGAAAATAATCAGCTTATTGAAGCTCAGCGCATAAAACAGCGCACTTTGTATGACCTTGAAATGCTTCGTGAAGTCGGCTTTTGCTCTGGCGTTGAAAACTATTCCCGAATAATGAGCAGACGACCTGCGGGCTCAGTTCCGTACACATTAATTGACTACTTCCCTGAGGACTTTTTGCTGATTGTTGACGAAAGCCACGTTTCCCTCCCCCAAGTCAGGGCAATGTACGCAGGCGACCGCAGTCGCAAAAAATCACTTATCGACTATGGCTTCCGCCTGCCCTCGGCATTTGATAACCGACCCATGACCTTTGAAGAGTTTAACGAAAAACTCCACCAGATTGTCTACGTTTCGGCGACGCCGTCACTCTACGAAAGAGAGCGCAGCGGGCAAATTGTCGAGCAGGTTATCCGACCAACGGGACTTATTGACCCTCAAATTTCCATCCGACCCATTTCAGGTCAAATTGACGATTTAATGGGTGAAATAGCCGCACGAACCGAGAAAAAAGAGCGTGTTTTGATTACAACGCTGACAAAGAAAATGGCGGAGGACTTGACAAACTACCTACAGCAGTCGGGCATAAAGGTTCGTTACATGCACTTCGGCGTGGATACTCTTGAACGTATGGAGCTTATCCGTGACCTGCGCCTAGGAGTGTATGATGTCCTTGTGGGAATTAACCTGCTTCGTGAGGGCTTAGACCTTCCGGAGGTGAGCCTTGTGGCTATTCTGGACGCCGACAAGGAAGGCTTTCTCCGTTCTGAAACCGCACTTATTCAGACAATTGGACGTGCCGCCCGTAACTCCTCAGGCTTGGTTATTATGTACGCCGACAAAATTACGCCGTCAATGGAGCGAGCCATTTCGGAAACTAACCGCAGACGTGATATACAACAGCGGCACAATACGGAGCATGGCATAACCCCGACCACAGTCATTAAAAGCGTCCGTGATACCCTTGAAATCTCCAAAAGCGACAAGGGCAAGGATGACGGCATGGGTCTTAACGAAAAAGAGCGTCAAGCTCTTATTGAACGCTTAGAGCAGGATATGAAAAAAGCGGCGAAGGTTATGGAATTTGAATACGCCGCATTACTGCGTGACCAAATAATCAAGCTTAAAACTAAAAAATAATATACAGCTACTTTTTAACAGCCCTTCCTCCGGCGAGGAAACAGGCTGACGATACTTATTTGCCGGAGAAATGGTGCGAAAGATGCGTAATTCGATTTTTGTAAAAGGTGCTAGAGAGCACAATTTGAAGAACATTGACGTTGAAATCCCAAGAGATAAGCTAGTAGTTCTGACAGGACTTTCAGGCTCAGGCAAAAGCTCCCTTGCCTTTGATACTATATATGCCGAAGGGCAGCGCAGGTACGTTGAGAGCCTGTCCGCCTACGCCCGACAGTTCCTTGGACAAATGGAAAAGCCTGATGTTGACTACATTGACGGTCTTTCCCCCGCAATTTCTATTGACCAGAAAACCACCAGCAAAAATCCAAGGTCTACAGTTGGAACAGTTACCGAAATATATGACTATCTCCGACTTTTGTGGGCAAGAGTCGGCATTCCCCATTGCCCGCGATGCGGAAAGGTAATCCATCAGCAGACTATTGACCAAATTATTGACCATATTATGATGCTACCAGAAGGCAGCCGAATTATGGTTATGGCTCCTGTTATCAGAGCGCGTAAGGGCGAGTACGCCAAGATTTTTGAGGACGCACGGAAGTCCGGTTACGTCCGTGTACGAGTGGACGGCAGCCTGTATGACCTTACAGAGACCATAAAGCTTGATAAAAACAAGAAGCACAACATTGAAGTCGTAGTTGACCGCCTTGTGGTAAAGCCCGACGTTCAGCAGCGGCTTACGGACTCCGTTGAGACAGCGTCAGCCTTGGCGTCAGGGCTTGTAATAGTTGACGTTGTGGGAGATAAGGAGCTGTTATTTTCCCAAAATTATGCCTGTGACGATTGCGGCATATCCATAGAAGAGCTAACGCCTCGAATGTTCTCCTTTAACAACCCCTATGGTGCATGTCCCACCTGTACAGGTCTTGGCGCACAGATGAAAATCGACCCTGAACGCATTATCCCCGACAAAAGCCTGTCACTGGCTGAAAACGCTGTTGTGGCAAGCGGTTGGGGCGGAAATGACGAAAACTCCATTGCCAGAATGTACTGGAAGGGCATCGGAGAGCATTACAGCTTTGACATTAACCTGCCCGTCAGCGACATACCAGAAGCCGCGCTGGACTGTATTTTATACGGCTCAAAAGGTGCCAAGCTAAACTTACCATTTGTCAAGGCAAACGGCTCAACGGGCATATATAAGCACCCATTTGAGGGGCTTGTGAATAACTTGGAGCGCCGCTATAAGGACACTCAAAGTGACGGTATGCGTCAAGAGCTTGAGGAAATGATGAGCAATGTTCCATGCCCCGATTGTCATGGCAAGCGGCTCAAAAAGGAGTCCCTGGCCGTTACCGTGGGCGGCTCGACAATCGTTGATTTTACAGAGAGATCCGTCACCTCGGCTCTGGCTTTTCTGGATACTATCACACTATCTGAAAAAGACACCATGATTGCTGACAGAGTTTTCAGAGAAATCCGTGAACGTTTAGGGTTTTTACAGTCTGTAGGACTTGAATATTTGACACTTTCCAGAAAATCAGGCACGTTATCAGGCGGCGAAAGCCAGCGCATCAGACTTGCGACACAAATTGGCAGCTCGTTAATGGGCGTGCTGTATATATTGGACGAGCCTTCCATCGGTCTGCACCAGCGTGACAATGACAAGCTTCTCACCACGTTAAAACGGCTTCGCGATCTTGGGAATACCCTTCTGGTTGTTGAGCATGACGAGGATACGATGCGCGAAGCGGACTATATTATCGACATTGGGACTGGGGCGGGAGTTCGTGGAGGCGAGGTCATTGCCGCGGGAACATATGAGGAAATCTGCAACGTTCCAGCGTCAATTACAGGGCAATATCTCAGCGGCGCGAAGTTTATTCCCGTTCCTAAGAAACGGCGCAAGGGAAGCGGAAAAATCCTGAAAATTGTCAAGGCTCATGAGAATAATCTGAAAAATGTCACCGTTGAGATTCCTCTTGCCACCCTAACCTGCGTTACAGGGGTATCAGGCTCAGGCAAAAGCTCCTTGGTGAATGAAATATTGCTGAAATCTCTATCCGCCAAGCTCAACCGTGCCCATACCCGACCGGGCGCACATGAGAAAATCGAAGGTGTCGAGCATTTAGATAAGGTAATCGACATTGACCAAAGCCCTATCGGACGAACACCGCGATCCAATCCCGCCACATATACAGGACTATTCGGCGAAATACGTGACCTTTTTTCATCCACGCAGGACGCAAAAATGCGCGGGTACACCTCTGGACGGTTCTCCTTTAACGTTCGTGGCGGACGCTGTGAAGCCTGCTGCGGTGACGGTCTTTTGAAAATTGAAATGCACTTTTTGCCTGATATATATGTCCCCTGCGACGTTTGCAAGGGTAAGCGATATAACCGTGAAACCTTGGAGGTTAAGTACAAGGGCAAAAATATTCATGAGATTTTAGACATGACTGTTGAAGAAGGTGCAGTTTTCTTTGAAAACGTGCCTAAAATTGCCCGCAAGCTCGTTACAATGTGCGAGGTAGGTCTTGGGTACGTAAAAATCGGGCAGCCCTCCACAACACTTTCAGGCGGCGAGGCGCAGCGCGTGAAACTGTCAACAGAGCTAAGCAAGCGCGGTACTGGCAGCACCATATACATTTTGGACGAGCCTACCACGGGTCTGCATGTGGCTGACGTTCACAAGCTTATTGAAGTACTCGACAGACTTGTGGAAGCGGGAAACACGGTTCTGGTTATTGAGCATAATTTAGAGGTTATTAAAACTGCCGACCATATTATCGACCTTGGTCCAGAGGGCGGCGAGCGCGGCGGCGAAATCTTGGCAGTGGGAACTCCTGAGGAAGTCGCTAAGAACCCGAAGTCGTATACTGGTATATATTTGGGGCGCATTTTGAAGTAAGCAGTGAGAAACAAGAAGGGGCAAGGTTGGTTTTGAACCAACCTTGCCCCTTTTTAGTTGTCTCATTCACCTCAAAAAATAAATTTGATTCAATTGTCATCAGACAGAAAAAAATCCGCAGATTTATCAAATATATTGCAAAGTATTTTTAACTCAATATCAGTAACATATCTTTCGCCATTCTCAATACGTTTCACTGCTGTTTTGTCAACATCAACGCCTTGAAGCTGAATTTTTTCGGCTAATAATCTTTGAGACATTTTAGGAGATGCTTCTCTTCTTAGCATTTTTACTTTTTGTCCGCATAAATTTCGAGCTCCATTACTTGCCTTATGCTTAAACATTAAATCACTCCAAACAATTTGGATATTTGAATAACTCATATTGATTTTACAAGATTATTGTGATACAATTGAGTTATTGAAATACTCATTATTGCTAAAGGTGATGTATATGGATTTATATAAAGAAATACTAATCGAAATTCTATCAAATCAAAAGGTCAATGTGACATTTGACAAAGGGAGTTTAGAAAACCCAAACGAAATAATCAAGAACATATGCTACAAAACACTGGAACAAATTAGGAGCGTCCTCGACGACAACAAGCTTGACGATTTTGAATGTATCGAAAAAGTAGTAGTGCTTCTTGAAGGTATTGGCTCAAAGGGTAGTTCGCGGCATGATTTTGGGTAGAAGTGTAAAAAGACCCGACCTATATAAAGGTGAGGTCTTTTTAACAACTCAAATATTGTGTAATTTCCCGACGGCTTTCGACTGATATCGAAGGTTCACCGTTATATACTTATGTCAACCTACATACGAGGCATAACAACAATAAGGGTGGTAGCTATGCAATTACTAAAGAAAAACAGTCTATTTGAAAGTACCAGAGTGTTTTTTATCAGACTTACAATGATTCGCCCAAATCCAGGGCAGCCACGGCGCATTTTTGACACAGAAGGGCTCCGTGAGCTTGCAGAATCCATTCGACAGTACGGAGTTTTACAACCCCTGACAGTGCGCAAAATATCATCGTCCAATTATGAATTAGTGGCAGGAGAGCGCAGACTTAGAGCCTCACGCCTTGCGGGCTTGGAGGAAGTGCCATGTATCCTCTTAGGCGCAGACGAAAAACAAAGCTCACTAATAGCACTTGTCGAAAACCTGCAACGCTGCGATTTAGACTTCTTCGAGGAAGCAGAAGGCGTACAACGGCTTATCACACAATTCGGGCTTTCCCAAGATGAAGTGGCAAAACGCATAGGAAAATCCCAATCAGCAGTGGCAAACAAGCTGCGGCTACTAAAGCACCCACCAGAGCTGATTGCGTCAATCCGAGAGCATTCACTTACAGAACGCCACGCCAGAGCCTTGCTAAGACTTGAAGATTTTGACGACAAAATGTCAGCCATAGATACCATCATCGAGCGCGGACTCAACGTAGCCCAAACCGACGAGTACATAGACGACTACATAAGCCACATGGTAGAACCGCCCAAACTAAAAGCATTCCAGCCTCCTAAAGTCAAAACCCTGTACATTTTCAAAGACGTAAGACTGTTCCTAAACACCGTCACCAGAGCAGTTGACACTATCAAAAAAAGCGGCATCGAAGCAGGCATCGACAAACACGAAGAAAACGGCGAAATCGTACTGACAATCAAAATTCAAAACGGATGTTGAAGCGCATCGAGCGTTGACTTTTAAAACCATGAAATTTTGAAAAAAACCTCAGACGACCGCAATGGTCGCACCAACGAGAATAAAAATAGCAAAAGTATACCGAAAAGTCAGCAACCCCACAGCGGACGGCAAGAGCAGAGCCCTTGCCCTAC
>JAVBKA010000026.1:0-6035 GCA_031546715.1 Oscillospiraceae bacterium
ATAGGGCAAAAACACGCTTTGCTAAGTTTCACAATTTACCTGAGCTTATGAGCATGTTCAAAGAAGTCGCTGATATAAAGACCGCTGACATGCTTGACCTGCCACGACCTAAAGCTATTTTTGAAACAGTGGTAGTTACGCCGTCAGATATACAAAAAGGTATGGTTTCTGAGCTTTCTGAAAGGGCTAAGAAAGTACACGCACAGCTCATAGAACCCACTGAGGATAATATGCTGAAAATTACCAGCGACGGACGCAAAATAGGTCTTGACCAAAGGCTTATGAATGATTTGTTACCCGACGACCCTAACAGCAAAGTAAATGCCTGCATGAATAACGTATTTCAAACATGGGAGGATACGAAAGCAGATAAGCTCACGCAATTAGTGTTCTGCGATTTTTCAACGCCAAACGCTGACGGACGGTTTAATGTTTATACCGATATAAAGGCGAAGCTGATAGAAAAAGGCGTACCCGAGCATGAAATAGCGTTTATCCATGATGCTACAACGGAAGCCAAAAAAACAGAATTATTTGACAAGGTTCGCAAAGGAAATGTACATGTTCTCTTTGGCTCAACGGCTAAACTAGGCGCAGGCACAAATGTCCAGAATCGGCTAATAAAGCTTCACGATTTAGACGCCCCTTGGCGTCCATCCGACCTTGAGCAACGTGCAGGACGTATTGTTAGGCAGGGTAATATGAATCCAGAGGTTAAGATTTGTAGATATGTAACTGAGGGTACGTTCGACGCTTATTTATATCAGACTATTGAGAATAAGCAGCGTTTTATTTCACAAATTATGTCCAGTAAATCCCCAGTGCGCAGTTGCCAAGACGTGGACGAAACGGCGTTATCGTATGCCGAAATTAAGGCACTGTGTGCCGGTAATCCGCTGATAAAAGAGAAGATGGATTTAGACATTGAAGTCGCTCGTTTACAGATTCTCAAAGCCGATTACAAGAGTCAGCATTATCGTTTAGAGGACGCACTACTCAAGTCATTTCCGCAGAGTATTGAGAGCACAAAAGAAATCGTTAATGGTTTAAAACATGATATTGAGGTGCTTAAAAACCACACGCCAATTTCTTCTGATGTATTTCCTAAGATGGTTATCAACGGTGTGTCATACTCAGAAAAAGACAAAGCCGGAGCGGCATTACTTGAAGCCTGTAAAGACCCGAAAAATTTGGAAGGCACCAGCATTGGTAGCTATCGGGGCTTAGTCATGTCACTCTCTTTTGATAGCTTTAGCAAAGCGTTTAAGCTTACGCTAAAGGGCAGTATTAGCCATACAACGGATTTAGGCTCTGATGTGTTCGGAAATATTACCCGTATTAACAATACTCTTGCTGACCTGCCGGCAAGGTTAGAGAGGGCTGAGTTATTGCTTGATAGCGTAAATCAGCAGGTTGATGAAGCAAAAAAGGAACTGCAAAAACCGTTCTTATATCAAGCTGATTTGGCGGATAAATCGTCTCGGCTTAGCTTGCTTAATACTCAGTTGGATATTGATGATAGGCAGGGGGAGGAATCAAAAACTGAAAAATGCGAGCGTGATGTTGATGATAGTAGCAATAGAAAAAGCTCTATTTTTGACAAATTTCCAAGCTCGGGTTTGGGCTTGCGACCACGCCAAGCGAAGGCTCGTGATGTTGAGCAAAGCAGATAGGTAGTAAGGATTCAGGTGATGTTAAAAAGCTCTATGCATCTTTTTTAGGTGTATGGAGCTTTTTAATGTAAAGAAAATCGTTGCGCCCATATTTAATGACAAATTGATAAAATCAGATTTGAAGAGGAAATATTCATGCGTAAATATAACAAAGAGCAGTATTCCTTAATGGAATCAAAGTTCATGGCAGAAGATTATGAGACACTACAGAAAATGTATCCCAAGGATAATTTAAAAGACAAATTTGTTTTATTCTTATCATTTGAATTATACTTGCCATTCAAATATTCAAAAATTGATGCTGACATTGAACTTGATACAGGTACGATTGAAAATGAAAACACAGGAGTTGGCTTCTTTTGCCCCGTCCCGGAATTTAAAGTACGAAAGCCATACCCAAACAAGGGGTATAACGCTATTTTCATGAAACAAGGTAGAAATGTATCAAAACTTGGTGTGCCAATAATTTTTGATACATTTGAGAAGCTTGAGGAAGTAAGGCAAATAACTTGTAATTGGAGAGTAAACTGCGAGGATGTCGATTATTATATTTATGTAGAATATAACGTTACTTTCAAGAAGCCGCTTGCTGAGAGCGGAAGAATATATGGTCTATCAAGTATCGATATGCCAGTACAAGAAGGTCTTAAACGTCTAGGGAAAGAAAGCAGAGTCTTTAAAGATTATTTTGATGAATATAACTGCATAAACCATCTTGTAAACTGCCCAGATGCCAAACAATTAGAATTGTTAATAGTTAAAGGCATGGATCAATCTGACAGAAAAGAAAATCTTATGCGTGATTTTCACACTGAGCTTCAAAAAAAACTTATAATTGATATCTACCATGCGGACGAGGAACTTGAAGCCACCAGTTTTTCATATATGATCCCACACTTTTGAAGTCATGAGGAGATTAGAATGTCGAAGAACAACTAGACTTGTATTTCTTTATTAAAGCGCATGAAACTGCGTGTCAGATATATAAAACGTAACGAGAATCGGTTACGCTAATAAAACGGCGTTTCCTTCTACTCTCGTTATTTAATGAGCGGAGCGACAGGTAGCAAGCATTGTAAGTGTCATGACACTTACTCAAAGAAGGAAGAATTCCGCTTTGCGGTTCTCTTCCTTCTTTTTCAATAAGTATCGTCCGCCAAAGCCGTCCAATCCTTATTATTTTTGGTGCTGTCGCCCCAAACCCCACTAATAAAACTATGAAAGCGAGAGTAAAATGAGTAAGCGTTCTCGAACTATACCCATGCAAATTTACCTTTCCGTTGATGAGTTAAAATTGGTTAATACAAAAATGCTTCAACTTGGAACACGCAATTTTTCAGCCTACGCCAGAAAAATGCTTATTGACGGATATGTGGTCAAGAAGGATTTTTCAGACATGAAAAAGCTGGTCGGAGAACTTGCTGCAATTGGGCGAAACATTAATCAGCTTGCGAAACGTGCAAACGAAACCCGCAATATCTACGAACAAGATATTGCGGATTTAAAACGTGACTATTCTCGGATAACTGGTCTGATAAATGAGCGACTTGTGAAAATAATTAAAAGCGAGTAGGGGATTGTTTTGGCTATTACTAAAATACATGCGATTAAATCAACGCTTTCTGATGCGTTGACTTACATAATGAATCCCGAAAAAACTGAGAACGAAGTTCTTATATCAGGATACAACGTTGAACCAAAGTATGCAGCGACTGAGTTTGCGATGACAGAGATTCTTGCTTCGGCAATAAAACATGAACAGTCAGAAATTAACGGTGCAAGAAATTTAGCTTACCATATGATTCAGAGCTTTGCTCCTTGGGATAATATTACCCCGGAGCAGGCTCATCAAATCGGAAAACAGTGGGCGGATGAATTGCTCGGCGGAATGTATGAGTACGTTATCTCAACTCATGTTGATAAAGGACATATTCACAATCACATTATTTTTAATGCGACTTCTTTCTACACCCATAACAAGTATGTATCTGTTCCATATAAGACAGTAAAGCAACTCAGACAAGTAAGTGATAGACTGTGCTATGAGAATGGATTAAATGTCACTGATAAATCTGCAACTAAAGGGATTGGTCATTTTGAGTGGCAAAAAAGAACGCTGGGCGATAGTTGGAAAGAAAAAATTGAACAGCGCATTGATGAAGTAATAGGGCTTGCTGTTGATTTTCAGCATTTCAAGAAGTTGCTTCATGACACTGGCGTTGAAATAAAAGAAGGCAAGCACCTTGCTTATAAAATCATGTTTGAAGGTCAAGAAAAGTTTGTCCGAGGTAAAACGATAGGCGAGCGTTATACCCGTGAAGGTATTCTCGACAGGATTGCAAATAAAACGCAAGAAAAGGACAATGTCCAAGATGATTATCCCACTATTATTAAGCGGCAGTCTTTAAAAAGCAAATTAGAAAATACGCATCTGTTTTTTGAAGCACTCAATACAGTAAGTCGTGAAGATATAAAAAACTATGATGACTTTACTTGTAGGCTGGAGGAACTGGAATCAAAAATTGGAGAAGTTAAAACAACAATAGAAACGCTTGAAACTAAAAATCTTCAATATAAAGAAGCTGCCAAATATCTGATGGCTGTACAGAGGTATGCACCAGTGGCTGAAAAACTTGAAGGCTTAAAACCGTCAGTTCGTGAACGCTTCATCAAGAATAACCAACAGGAGCTAGAATACTACAAACACGCTGTTTATCAGCTTGAAAAGATTAATGTCAATCTGAATGTTGACCCAGATAAAGTTGTCGAGTTGGTTAAAAGTCAAGATGCAAAAACTGGTGAATTGTCGGAAGCTCTAAAAGTTGTGGAGGAGCGTGCGAAGCGAATTCAGCAGGCACAGCGTGTTGTTGATAGCGTTGGGGATAGGAGTTTTGGTAAGGATGTGGCGAAAGGGAAAGCGGCTAGGGTGGAGTTGTAAAAATTTTGCAAATGGCTATTGATTTATGTCGGATTTAAGGTATATTTAATTTAGCTTTGTGTAAAAAATTGCGCGGGATTTGGAACGGCAAAGTTTATTATATATGTCCTCGATCAATGGAGACCAAAGGCGCTTACTTTAGCAAAACTGTCAGCAAAGAGACACTTGAATTTGAAATATTCGATGCAATCCAAATGCAGATATAAAAAGCAAAGAAATTTCAGGAACAGCAATTGTTTTATGAGCACTTACAACATAGAGAATACAAAAAATTATCTAACGAAATGATAAGGGATTTAGTTAAGCGGATTTGCTGCTATAAAAATTCAACTTAAATTCGTAAATATTTAGAGGAAAATGTTGGTTTATATCGAATTATATAGTATAATGAAACAAAGAGAGATAAGCAGTTCGCCATTTTAGGAAACGGATAATTTAAGTAGAATATAGAAAAGGAGGGGGTTTAGTTTGAGCAAGATTTCTTTTGTACATTTATCTGATATTCATTTCCAAACATGGAGTGGAAATGAAGGCGACATAGATACTGATTTGAGGGATTCAATACTCACAGACCTTAGTATTAACGCTAATCGCCAGCTAACAGATATTAAGGGGATTTTAATAACTGGTGATATTGCGTTCAGCGGATGTGCTGAGGAATATGCAAATGCAAGAAGTTTTCTAAAGCAAGTAACAGATGTATTCGGTATCAACGAAAGCTCTGTTTATTGTGTTCCCGGAAACCACGATGTTGACCAAAATATACCCAAGAAAAGCCCTGTTGTTTATGCAGCGCAGAATGCTCTTGATGAAGCGAGTACATTAGACAATGCAGATTTTCAATTTAGAAAACACTTAGAAGACATGTGTTTCGGCGATGCACTTTTCAAAACAATTCAAAATTATAATGATTTTGCAGAACCCTTTTCGTGCTGCACTAATTCTAGTATGATAAACTGGAAACACGCAATTGATCTAGATTTTAACATGAAGTTGAAAATATACGGTCTTAATTCAAGCCTGATATCAAATGCTGATGATCATCTGAAAGGTGAAAATAGACCGATGTTCGTTGGTCGGGCACAAATTCCACATAGAGATCAGAATACAATTATCATGTCCTTATGCCATCATCCACCAGAACTCTGGAAGTTTTATGATCAAATCCAAGCGAAGGTGAACAAAAGAATGGATATTCAATTGTACGGGCACAAACATGAGCATTCCGCTATACTTAATGAGAACAATGCAGTTCTCTACTCGGGTGCTGCTCATCCAGTAAGAGGTAACGGATGGAAGCCTCGTTATTACTGGTTTACAGTAGAATGTATCAAACCTAAAGATGAAAGAATAATTGTTTTAGAAATTTACCCTCGAGTTCTTAGTGACGATGGAGATTGCTTTCACCCCGATTATGAATTGTG
>JAVBKA010000192.1:0-18104 GCA_031546715.1 Oscillospiraceae bacterium
TAGCGGATTTGCAGAGTGCGTATATTTCTGCATCCTCCACAGATTCCCATGTGTAGGTGTAGCCTTTCATTCGTCCCAAAAGTGCGCAGAGCAAATGCCCCATATTATGAACAAACAGCTTACGCTCCACATAGAAGGTAAACGGGGAGAACGGCACAGTATTCGGAATTTTTGGTAGTTCACCCTTGACAGCATCACTGTCATAGGGTAAAAAACGATAGGGTTCAACATATATTACAGTTGGGTCTTGAGCGACCACATCAGCCGTCATTACGGGAATCATTCGACCAATGGATGTTTCGACAAAACCGACAAGCGAATCCAACTTCGCATATTCCGAAGAGTCCAGACTTTGACGAAGGGCAGCCTTCAATATAGCGTCTACATGGTTAAGATTCTCGCATATAAGAATATTCAGCGGTGCATCATTGCCACTTGCCCATCGTTTTTGTAGACCTTTGGCAATGATAGGCACAATTCTTGGCAGAATATTCGCGCCCACTGCCGTGGCAAGCAGGTCGCAGTCGGCGATTTCCGCCGCCGCTTCCTCTGCGTTCATGGAATTGACAGCACGCACATTTTCAATCCGTTTTTCAAAATTCTGCTCAGCCACCACCACTTGGCGGTAACCCTTGTCACAATTAATGCAGTCTATTAGCGTTTGATTGACGTCTAAAAACACCACCTCATACCCCGCTTCAGTGAGTAGCTCTGCGATAAATCCGCGACCTACATTGCCGGCACCATACATAACTGCTTTCATCATTCAATCTCCAATAAATCATATTTAAGATAGGTGGTAAATGCCTCGCGCAGAACGCTTTCAATATGCCCAATTCCCACTGCCGTGTGATGGCGGAAGCCGTTTCGTCCGAGCTTAAGCAGCTTGGGCTGAAGGTTGTTAATTTGAGCCACCCCACCACAGCCAAAGAACTCTGGCTCTATTGGGTCGCTTGTAAATTTGCCCTCGCCGATGTAGAAGGTCAGCTTACCGTCCTCAGTTTTGCAGTTTGAATAAGTCATATCGAAGGCGGCAATGCGTCCTTCATTACTGCCCCAGCCGCAGCCGGGATTGGTTTTTGCAAACATTTTATGGTCAGTGACAAGCCCTTTATCGGTCATTAGACTTTGTGCCACAGGACCGCAGTGGAATAAAATCACCTTGTCTGGGTCATCGCCATAGTTGTTGTTCCAATCCAAGCAGGCAGTAGATCGTCCTGATGCCAGTTGCATAGAGTGCATGTTGATGGCAGAGCAGAGATCGATTTCGCAAGAGGCTATAATACCTCTGTCGTTCAACTCACTGAGCAGCACGCAAGGCGCAATACCAAGCACAGTCTGCATTTCTTCCCAGCAGCGAAGAGTGATGCAGTCCAGTCCGTACTCGGTTATGTAATCATCCAACACTACGCTGACCTTGGCAAGAGTAAATAGCTTGTTTTCCGGCACTTTTGAGCAATTAGTGTAGTTTCTCAACGTTTCTGCCTTGGTGATAATTTTTACATCGCTGTCAGCATAAAGCGACACCTTGTGAAACAGCTCTGACAAATCAAAACTTTCCACGGTAATGCCGTATTTTTGCAAGGTAATTTCATCATAACGCACGGTTTTGAACTTTGTGGTGCGTGCGCCGATAGCGCCGATGGAAAAGCGTCTCATGCCTTTGACCACACGGCAGACTGCGGCAAAGTCAAGCAAGTTTTGCCTAAACACATCACTGCTTGGATGAACCACATGAGGCTCCAACACCGTAAACGCCAGTCCATACTGATGAAATACATCCTCAATAGAAAACTTGCCGCAGTATGAGTCACGGCGGTGAGCAAAATCCATCTTGCCTATTTCATCTGGGTAAGCTTGAATCAGAATGGGTGTGCCGCAATCCTGCAGGGCAGCAATCGCACCATTTTCATCTCCGAAATTAGGTAGGCAAAGGATCACACCATCATATTCGCCACGATGAGCATTCAGCCATTCGGCGTAAGCCTTACCCTCCTCACGAGTTTCCACTGCGCCAAAGCGCGTTTTATCAGCAGCTAGTAATAGTGGGGTAAATCCTGCATTTTCAACTGCTTTCTTCATTTCATCTCGTGCGGATGCAATTAGGGTTTCGGGGAAAAAGCCACGGTTTCCAAAATACAGCGCAAATGTCTGTTTTTTCAAATTGTAGCACCTCTTAATTCAGTGTATTTCATATATTTTTCCTCGTATATGGTGTGAAGGGCAATATTTGGTTCATATGTTTGCTTGATTTTTGTAAACACCTTTGCAGCTTCCGCTAGTGAGTCAAACGCACCAAATGTCACTGCTGCAAGCATGGCACCGCCCACGGCACCTGCATCAGAGGTTTCAATCGAGGTTACAGGGACACCTAAAATGTCAGCCTTTAGCTGTAGCCATAGCGGAGACTTTGCTCCGCCGCCCGTTGCTTTTAGGGATGAAAATTCAATACCCGAGCGTTTGATTTGGTCACGGTTATAGCAAAGTTCGAAGCAGAGCCCTTCCATGATGGCACGATAGATTTCCGGCAGACCTGTGTTCTTTGAAAAGCCTACCATTTTACCCAGGGCAAGGGGATTTAGTTCAGGTGTACCTGTTCCGCCCCAATGGGGAACAATTATAAGTTCAGATGGCTTGCTGGGGCATGTTTCATTTAGCAGATCATAAACACTGCGACCTTGCGCCTCCGCAATGGGTTTAAGGTGAGGTACCATTTTGTCACGATACCATGCGAGCAGTGAACCTCCAGACATAGTGAATGCGTAAGTAACATACTGACCCTTTACCGCATGAGGAATGCAAACGTAATTGGCGGTCAAAAAATCGTCGTCGAGTATTAGACGGTCAAACACAGGGGTTATGCACTCTACAGAGCCTGTGCCCACAACCGCCTGCCCTGAGGTCAAAGCTCCTGCTCCGATTGCGGACGCAACTTGATCATGCGCGCCGACTATGATTTTTGCGTGACTTGGCAGTCCTAAAGAATCTGCGATAACACTATGTATCGTTCCAGCGACGCTGCCAGTCGGAACGGGCGTGGAGAGCATCTCCGAAGAAATTCCAGAAGCAGCCAAAACTGTTTCCGACCAATTGAGGTTTTTGATATCAAATGCCAGTGACCTGCATGCTAGCGAATAATCGAGAACGGTTTCGCCGCAAAGACGGTAAGTAATATAATCTGCAATCTGCAAGAATTTCCAGACCGTATTTTTGACCTCCAACTGTCTGTCAAGCATGTGCATCATTTTTGGCAATGCGTACATTGGATTAGGCTTTGCACCCACA
This sequence comes from Oscillospiraceae bacterium, assembly GCA_031546715.1. Lineage (GTDB taxonomy): Bacteria > Bacillota > Clostridia > Oscillospirales > UBA929 > JAVBKA01. The sequence continues at coordinate 3,286 of JAVBKA010000192.1, forward strand.
ATTTTTGAAATATTTGGGACCGTTTTTTCTAGTTTCACGGCTTCTTCTGCGCCCCATCCGTCAGTATACATGGCTATAGGCGAGATTGCCTTTCCATCTTTGTTGACCGGCACAAAGGATTCACCGAAGGAGGAAACGGTTAAAGATACGATATCGCTATTATTTTTCAGTTGACGCGCACATCCTGCAATGACAGCACATACATGGGAAAATAGGTCGTCTGCCATCAACCCAATTTGCCCTAATGCCTTGCTATATTCTCTGCTAGCCGAACCAAGTGTTTGCCCCATTGAGTCGAATGCTACACACTTGCATCCGCTGCTGCCAATGTCTAGTCCTAAGAAAATCATAACACGCCTCCGTTTATTAATACATTTTTTGAGCTTACGCTATTGACAAATGCTTACGTTGCTATTAGTATAGTGTATATCGATACACGTTGTCAATATGCTATACTAAAATTATTGGAGGCGGTTAATTTGGCTATTATCACAAATCATGAGAAGGTCAAGGAGATTTACAATCAAGCGGCTCAACGCGGTCATGTCATCCCTTGCTTTTGTAGCGAAAATTTGACCACAAGCGAAGCCATATTGTCGGCAACACAAGAATTTGCCGAGGCGCATGGACTAGAGAACGTTCCAGTAACTCTGGCCATTACCGTGCAATATGACCACCGTTCCCAGTCACGCTACTACACGCACACCCGCCACTGGGACACAGGATTAAAACTATTTCGTGCCGATGCTGAGGTGTTGGCAGCCCCAAATGGTCCGTTTCCAAACGTAGATGTACTCTTACACTTAGACCATGTTCAGCATGACGCTGATATTGAGCTCCTCGACAGTTGGGATTTATCCAAGTATTCCTCCATTATGTATGATGCATCTACTTTACCATTTGAGGAAAATTTACGCAAAACGGCAGATTTCGCTCAAAAAATGAAGGGCAAAATTTTAATTGAGGGTGCCTGTGACGAAATTTTTGACGCAACTGGCGAAGCTCATAATGCATTGACTACACCTCAAAACGCCAAACGTTACATAACTGAAACGGGCGTTGACCTGATTGTGGCAAACCTTGGCACAGAACACCGTGCCTCTGGTCAGACCCTTCATTACTACGACGATGTAGCACGCAAAATTCGTGACGAGGTTGGGCATAACGTTGTCCTTCACGGACTGTCCTCTGTATCACTAGATCAGGTCAAAAACCTGTATAGCGACGGCATTTGCAAAGTCAATATCTGGACAATGCTTGAGCGGGACTCTGCTCCTGTATTGCTGAAAGAAATGCAAAATAACGCTGACAAGATTGAGGGCAAGGGAGCTAAACTGTCGCACTTCACCACTGTCTATCGGCAGGACATTGTTTTTGCAGAGATGAAGAAGATGGTGCGTGAGTTCTTGGAACTGTGGTATACTTAAAAGCATCAAACTAATATAGAGGTCATCACATGCTCACATTGGCAAAATTTCTTGATAATGGTATCCAGAAACAGTAAAAAACGGAGCTTTGGCTTGAACCAAAGCTCCGTTTTTCTTATTTTAATATTTTCGTTGCAAATTCTTTGGCACTGCTCAAGTCGTCATCATTGGGTCTGTTTTTATTTGCTAGTAGGAACTTGCCTTTACACTGGAAAAACTCATCCGATACCACAATTTTCTTACCCTCAAGCAATGACTTAACCAGTGGCTGTATTGACTTAGGTCCCGCCGCCGTGCTAAAAACCACCACTTTCTTAACTTTATCAGCAGACATGCTAGTGATAAATTTTTGAAGTTCCTTGTCAATGTTTCCTGCGTACAATGCGCCACCAAGAAACAATACATCGGTAGGTTCGGTTACTGGTTCTGTGATTTTTTTTGCACTGCAACCGGCAACTTGTGCTATGGCTTTGGCCAGTTTTTCGGTGTTTCCGGATTTAGAGTAAAATCTTACAGCTGCGTTCATGTTGTCACTCTCTTTCTTAAATTTAAGCGTAGTCCAAATCTATCTTCGCAATGACCTTGAAATCGGGATACTGTTTTAGGATTATGCTGTACACCTCAGTTGATACTTACATTATCAAACACAAATCACAATAAACTCAATTAGCTGGTCATCATTCAAAAGCCACAATGCTGAACTCGGTTACCCGCTCATGAAATGTGCGTTTGTCAATTACTTTAATCACGTTTGCAACTCTTTCTGCTTCGTAGTGTACATCACTTATTCGCATTTGTCAAGCACAATTTAATTTAATGCAATTTAATTTTTTTTAATACATTATTTTAAGAAATAAACGGGCTGTAGCGTAGATGTTCAACATCGTATCGCTACAGCCTTTACAATTGTATAACTTGCCTTTTAGGGGCTATTTTAATAAGCTCAACTATTCAGATTGGAATGCCTTTCGCTAGAGTTTTTTCCAGTCTACTATCGTTAGTATTCGCCTTTTGTCCTTCTTCAATCATAGCATAAATATTTTCTTCTGGTGTTTCCTTGCCAACCTGATCGCCTGTTCCAATGATGAGGCGGGGGCATCCCCAGTAAGCCTCCTTGATTTCTCGAACTTCTCGCCTGACATCGCTCGTGTTTCCTCGTATTAGGGTTTTGACTGTATGGACATTACCGTTTACTGTGAAGCAGTCTCCCAGAATAGCCCTTATTGCACTCAACCCTTGCATCCCCTCAATATCCCCGCCTGGCGTGCGCTCAAACGGACAAACGCAGTCCAGTGCCAGCTCCTTAAAATCCTCAAGGCATTCAAAGCTTTTTCCGTGAAAATGGACATGTATGAGCTTTCCTTTTTCATGAAGTGACGTTGTAATCGCCTTTAGATATGGCTTGTCCCACCTGCGCCATAACGAGTTGTAACTGTTTGGCGCAGCCGTCCTTCTGGCTCTTCTCGCACCTCCGAGCTTGAATGTGCATCCGGGACAAGAACGGGCGGTCCTGTTATGCCCCAACCCTCCGACCCAAACTTCTTAAAAGTCTGGTGCAGCGCTTTCCAGAGGGGAATTTCCAACTCCAGCTCAATCATGGAAACTCCGAGAGTTTTAGCGGGATAGTAGCTCCAAAATTCTGGAGCTATCGGCCATCTGTCTGAAAACAGTCCTCTGTACGCATTGAGCATGCGCTGCTTGGCTGAAAAATTTCGGTTATGTAACTCAGACATCGTTAAATTCTGGGTAATCCATGCTCAATAAGTATAGGGCTTCTTCATCCTCCTCAATGTCGGGAAACCGCCCCACTGGCTTGTAAAAATGATTGTCCACCCTGTCGTCATTGACCTTTGACACCTCGCCAATGAGAACGGTTCCGCAGCCTTCCTCTGCCCAAAAGCTGTGATACTGCCCATTGGGCAGAGTTATACTCTCGCCTGGCTTGAGACGGATAATCGAGCCAGCGGGCAGTAAATAGTTTCTTCCATCCTGACTAGCCAGCACTGGTGTATCTGCAAAGGTATCGTCAGGGGAGGAGTTATAAAGTCGAACCATCAGATTTCCTCCGCCGCGATTGATAATATCTTCCATTTTTTGATAATGGTAATGGTAAGGCGTTACCTGATTTTCTTTTGAAATCAAAAGCTTTTCAGCATATGGCTTTTTGTAACGGGGGTCGCTGAAGTTTCCATTACGGATGGTGAACATGAGCAGCCCCTCTTTGCTATAGTCGCCGCTTCCGAAATCTGTAATATCCCAACCCAACAGGTTGGTTCTCAGCTCGTCATACTCGACCCCTTTATCTTTCCAGTCCTCTTGATTCCAAAACGCAAAGCCCGGCAGCTTAAACCCCATTTTTTCAATAAAAACCACGGCATCACGCATGATGCTGTTAATTTCGGAACGTTTCATACTGTATCCTCCACTTATTTGAGTATTATTCTAAAGGATAGAATTTTTTTAGGCATAGTCTCAGCTGTAAAGCAATTGTCGATAGCGATGACATCCCTTACAAAGACTTCGTCCAAGCGGCACTGTTCCACCTTGGCGATAGTATATGCTGGATACAGCTTAATTCTTGCTTTTTCTTGACTTGATGATGGGTTGTATATCCTCAGGATAAATCCGTTTCCATCCTCTGCGGGCTTAATGGCTGTGGTCAGCACCGCTCCCTCTACCTCAACAAAGCCACCTTGGGTGGGCATATTCTGCTGTGGTCTCTCATAATCCGGCATCGATTCTTCCTCAAGAAAATCCTTTTGAACGCTGTACATCGGATGTCGGAAGCGCTCGATGTCCGTCAAAACGTTTTCATATGAGCCGCTGTGTGGAATAAATGCATATCGGTATGACTGTTTGCCTAGCAACTGCGCCTTCGGCAGTTTAAACTTGCTTCCAGCTCCCAACACGCCGACATGCAACCTGTCAGTAGCACGAATCAGTGTAAGGCAAACGGTTCGTCTCATGGGCAACACTTCATATTCCATAATACCATCGCCAGTAAAGGCAGCACCGATTTTCCCATCGGAAATTCCGCAAAAATCGTGCATAGGCTGATGTCCGTAATACGGTTCATAAGTGCCAGGTGCTAAATAATTCACGTTTTCGGGCTGTATCGGACGCATAACAACATCATATGGCTGACCTGCATAACATATGTCACATTGGAGATCTGTCGGAAAGCTGATACGCAAACGATGGTCGCAAGCTGTGTTGTCTATAACAGTTTCAAACTCGACAAATCCGGAGTCCTTACGCAGAATCACATTGGTGGTAATTTCGAGCATCTCTGTATGGTCACTGCGACTCTCCATGCCATTTGCCAAACCGCTAGGCACTGCCATGCTCTGCCTAATACGAAGCACTCCTTTAATTGGGCTGTTTTCCATAACACAAATGTCAATATTCCGCCCTGCACTGACCGACACATAATCGCCTGTAGGTGACAAATGCATAAATCCACAGCCTTTTTCGCCGTCATCGATGAAACGGTGAATTTGGGTATAGCTACGCCCTGTGGTTTTATCGGTCACATTCAACGTTGCGTCAGGATTGACCGATACGATAAGCCTTTCATTCTCCATGGTGGTATGGCTGCTGACAATGCCCTCGACGGGTTTGGGCTGCAGATTACCTTGCTTAATTTCAAGAGTTTTGTACCCCGTCGGCATAACGGCTCCGGTCTGGACGGTTACTGTAAAGATTTTTACCGCAAGCTGCCCGACCCAGCCCGAAAATGGAACAAAACGCAGGAGCATATCGTCGCGGACACTTTGCACATATACCGGCAATTCCTGCCCATCGGCAAAAAGATGTGGATGTGTCGTTGTATCCTTGGGAACTATGATGTCCAATGTCAGAACCTCATCCCGCACACTGGTCGACGGATTGAAAATAACTAACGCCTCTTGCGGCAGTGCTGCAATACGGCGGATAAAGCGCTGCTCCAACTCGGTCGCTATTTCACGAGAGACATCATCAGCTCGCTCAAAGCGCGAATAAATTTCCCGATAACTCGGCTCCGAGTTAGCACAGCAATGACTGTCATGGGATTGGTTTTGGAGCATATAGTCCCATGCATGTTTCAGCATTGCTGTCGGAACAAGCTCACCTATACCTACCATTCTTACCATCAGCGGTTCAACTCGCCGTTCCAACATATCTTCCATTTTCCTGTTGTATTTCTTTATATCCATTCTCATTGACTGAGAGGCGGTCAGAATATAGTCTTCCCTTGGGTCTCTATGCTCACCCTTGTACGTGATAAGTTCTTTTTCAATAGTTTGGTTGACGGCATCAATATATTTATGGAAATTGCTCTGAACAACCTCAACCTCAGGGTGTAGCTCCTTGATTTTTGCAATCGTACTTTTCATGGAGGGATTTGGATACATATGGTCAACGCCGTTCATCGCCAGCAAATGGGGGGCTACCGCTCGCTCTGATTCCATTAGCACCACATCAAGCCGCTCTGGCAGGGAAGGCATGTGAATCTGTGCGCCAAATACGGTGAAATCGAGGGGTTCTTCTCTGTCACAGAAACCGTTTGCGTTGTGGTATGAGTGCCACAGTGAGCAGACTCTCGTCACTGTGCCGTCACTGCCCTCCCAAAGAAAGTAGTTAGGGCAGCCCATGGGCAAACCTCTCGCGCCAACCAAATGCGTCATCCCAAACCCCTCCAGCATTTGCGGAAGCTGGGACGTAAAGCCAAACTGATCAGGAAGATAGTTGATATCCGTAAACTCTGCGCCCAGGTCGTTCATCTCGTCTCGTCCTCTGAGCAGATTGCGCACCTGCGACTCAGCACTGCACATAAACAGGTTGGGCTGGGTGTACCATGGTCCGACAATCAAGCGACCATCCTCGATTAGTTTCCGAAAACGTTGCTCGTTCTCAGGGCGTATCTCCAAATAGTCCTTTAAAATGATAATCTGCCCGTCCATGACAAAGTATTCGATTGTCCCATTTTCCATTAATGTGAGTAATCGGTCAAACATTTTTACTAGTCGGTAGCGAAACTCCTCAACCGTGAAGTACCATTCCCTGTCCCAATGGGTGTGTGGTACAATATGAATTGTTGCTTTCATTCTTTCACCTCAATAAATTCTCCCAAATGGCGGAGAACCAGAGCAGTCCCGCTCTAATTTGTCCGTCCTTGGTAAAATGCCCATTTGCCTGCAGTGATGCTCGGTTGACGCCGATACCTGCCAGTAAATCGGTGTCGGGTCCCCTGGAAAACGGAGGCAGCTCACAAAGCTTGTCAACAGCATTCCGTATATGCCGCTCCCCCTCGGAGTCAACATAGACCAGCGGGTGCATTGTGGATTTTGCCAGAAGCCAAGTTGGCTCAAAACCCCACTCTTTGGAGGCTTCCTTTTGAATTACCGTCAGCCGTTCCACATAGGTGTTTGTATCGGTTTTTTCCATCACATCTGATTCACCTTGCTGCCATAACACAAACCTAAAGTCACCCACGACCCGACCTGCGTCTACCAAATGGCGAAAAAGCGGTTGTCCTGGTAACCATGCATTTGTAGACGTGCCGCCCAAGGCTGTATTCACCATACCGACAGGCACTTGGATAACCGATACCAGTGCATCCATAGCCGGAGGCCAAATTGTGCCGCAGCATGAATTTGGGCTTGAGCCAAGGGTCTGCCAAAACAAAGGCTGTGGGTCATGCGCCACCTGCCAGCAGTCATTTTCACGGTCGTAAGCAGTGACCCTGCCCAAGGAATCCGAAACGGATAGTTGTGCTTCGTTGCAGTTTTCCGCATATGATTGCCCCGCAATCAAAAACACCTCGCCAACTCCAACAGGGGACACTACGCACTCAGCCAATATTTGTTCATCGCTCCGAAACCGAAACTCCAAATCATACCAGCCCGCGGAAAGGGTGATTTCACTCTTAAACAGTTCACCCTCTAACTTCCAGCCGCATGTAAGCCATTCGGTTGCTGACTGGGCGTCGCTACCCTTAGCGGAAAATCTAATCTCAAGGGTAGCTTCTCGATAGCCAGAGCATCTTCCTGTAATGCCTATAATCGCCTCGCCCATTCGGCTTCCGTCAGGTGCATGTTCCCATGTGTCTGTCAGACGCTCCACCCCTCTGCGCTGATACACCCTGAAGGGTTTAGGTTCTAATATTTCTACTGTCATTCAACACCATCCTCACAACATTAACTAGGATGCTAGTAAAATCAGCCCTTGACCGAGCCAATCATGACGCCCTTGACAAAATGCTTTTGGAAAAACGGATAAATTACCATTATAGGCACGGTCGCAAGCACCATCGCCGCCACCATAACCGAGGTTGATGTCGCACCACGCATTTTTATAGCTATATCTGCGGCGGCTCCATCGAAGGATTCCACGAGATTCTGTAGGTACTGGGTCTGAAAGATGACTTTTGAAAACAGGAACGCAAGCGTATTAATTGAGGTTTTATCGGTATAGAGCATGGTGTCCATCCATGAATTCCAGTGCCCCACAGCGGTAAAAATCGAGATAGCCGCTACGACAGGCATGGAGACCGGGAGAACAATCCGATAGAATATAATAAACTGATTGGCACCATCCATTTTTGCCGATTCCTCAATTGAGGCAGGCAGCTCCCGAAAGGAGCTCATAAATATAATTGCATAGAACGTAGAGAACAGTCCCGGCAGAATGTAGACAAGAAAACTATTATACAGATGCAAATCACGAATCAGCAAAAAGCTGGGAATCATTCCTCCGCTGAAAAACATGGGTATCATTGCAACAAGCAAATAGAAGCCGCGAAATTTAAGCCTTGGCTTGCTCATCGCATAACCAAACATAGAACAGACCAGCACTGTGCCAATGGTGCCGAAGACTGTACGTAAAACGCTGAACATAGCCGCGCGACCCATGCCCTCCGCTTGAATTGCTTTTATATAGTTATCTAAGGTTGGTACTCTGGGCCAAAAATACAGACCAGGGTTCATTGCGTCACGTCCATCATTGAACGACAAAATTACACAGTTAAAAAATGGATATATAAAAAACAGCATCAAGAGTATCAAGAGTAGTAGAACAATGTTCTCGTAGACACGCTCACCGACACTCAGCTTAATTGAGTTTTTGCTTTTCTTAATTTGCATTATAGAATCCCCCCTCTCTAGAATAAACCGGAGGTTTTAGTGATTTTCTTAACAGAAAAATTTCCAAGTATCAAAAAAATCATTGAAACGATACTGGTAAGCAGTCCGATTGCGGTTGCATACGAAAACCGTCCCTGCATGATACCCATTGTATAGGTATAGGATTGCAAAATCATTGAGCGAGATGAGTTGCTTGCATTTCCCAGCAAATAACTGACATCAAAGTTGCCGCTCATAATGCCACTTATCTGTAATATAAACAACAGCGAAACCGTGCCCGCAATTGAGGGCAGCGTAATGTGAAGAATTTTTTGCAGCCGTGACGCTCCGTCAATCGTGGCCGCCTCGTATTGCTCTTGATCAATCCCCGAAATGGCGGCGATGTAGATAATTGCCGAGAATCCCATGCCCTTCCAAAGCTCAAGAATCAGCGTCATCCCCCAAAATAAATCGGCGTTAGCGAGAATTGTAATCGGTTCCTTTATAAAGCCAAGGCTTACCGCAAGTGCATTAACCCAGCCAGTGCGTGGCGATGTCCAAACTGGAACCATGGCGCACACAACCGCCCATGAAACAAAGTATGGAAAATAACTTATTGTCTGGAAAACTGATTTTAAGCGTGTCATCCGCACTTCATTAAAAAGCAATGCCAGAAAAATCGGGGCTGGAAAAACGAGGACAAGTCTCAGCAGGGACAGCCCCACCGAGTTGAATAGCGCACGATGCACAAACGGGTCAGAAACGATTCCCTTAACGTGCTTTAATCCCACCCATACACTGTCCCATATGCCGCTGCGAAAATTATAGTCCTTAAACGCAATAATAACGCCGTACATGGGTAAATAGGAAAAAATCAGGAGACATAGAATCGCCGGCAGCACCATAAGCTGCAAATCCCACTGCGTTGACAGCCGAGGTCCTACACCGCGCCTCCTGTTTGACCCTAATGCTCTGGTACCTGAAGTGATTTTCAAAGCTATCTTCTCCTATTCCTTTTATTTTCAGAAGGGGTGACAGTCCGCACCTACACAGAACCGAGCGGTGCGGACTGTAGCATCTTGTATTAGTGGCGGGCATTAATTAGTCTTAGGTAAGTGCAGATTAGCCTTCCAAGCCGCGTTCAAGCCACTTTTTGTAGTTTGTCGTAAAATATGCTTCAATATCAGCCATGCCCAAGCCCTCTGCGCCGGCTACATAAGCGTTGTACTGAGAATCAAAGTCGGCATCTGACTTGGCAGAAATACATTTGACAATCGATTCGCTGACAAGAATCATCAGTTGGTCGTATTTCATTTTGACGCTGTCATCCTTAATGACCTTGACAAGGTCGTAGATGCGTTCGTTTTTCATATAAGGGGTGTTAAGTTGGCTGCTGTACGCACGCACTGGATAATCCGATTTGCCAGACTCCAACTTGCAGATATAGTTTGTACAGAACCAAGAATGTGTTCCGTTGTTGGGTCCATACTTTTTAGACATCTGGAACCAATCTTTTTCGGCAATATAATTGTTATACTCATCTGTCCAGATGATGCTGCCATCAGTGTCGTGTTTCCATGTCACATTTTCGATACCAAAACGCTCAGCGGTCTGAGCCTCGTCTGTGTAGCGGAATGCAAGATATTCAATTGCACGGGCGGCGTTTTCAGAACCTTCTGAAATGAATACAGCGGTATATCCGCCAACACTTGTAAGCAAACTCTTGAGCTTGACACTGTCACGTGAGACACCTTCAGCCGCAGGAGGTGCGATTGGCATGACAGGTCCCGTAAGCTGGTCGCCCCCGGCAACCTTGCCAAACCAGTTGAAATCCTGTCCGCTGAAAGCAAATACATCGCTCTTAGCCAAGGTGGATTCAAATGTTTCGGTAGCCATGGCAAAGGACTCGTCGCTCAGTACGCCGTCACGATAGAGGTTATTTAGGTATTGAAGGGCTTGCTTGTATCTTTCGTCACCCAGGCAAAGCTTAATGTTGCTTGTGCCGTCGTCATACAGCCAGTCCTGTCCGCCATACAGTCGATATATGAAATTTACAGTATCTTGTGAATCGTTCCAGAGGGTTGTTGCCATCATAAATGGAACGGAAACGTCTGGATATGCTTTTTTTGCATCGTTGAGATAGGTGCGCAAATCGGTTAGAGTGTTGATTTCAGGTGAACCAAGCTTTTCCCAGTATGAGCGGTTTAAATTCATGCTCTGGTTACTGCCATCGGTAACATATCCGCCCTCATCACGGAACTTGAGCAGTCTGTCGGTATCGGCGAACCAGTCGGCTGTGCGGTAAAGATGTCCGTCGTCCTCTTGATATATCTCATACATTTTATCGGGCAGAAGCTCAAGAAAACCAGGGAAGTATTCTTTAGCCAATTCATCAAGAGGAGCCGCATACTTTTGCTGCACCAGAGTGTTTGCAATAACTCCGCCGCCGCCGCAAACCATTAGGTCTGGGAGCTTTTGTCCGCCTGCCAGAAGTAGGCTCATTTCCTCGGAGGTCGAGGTCGTCGCCCATTTGATGTCAATGGTGACACCAACCGTGTCGGTTATCCATTTTGAAACAAGGTCGTCGCCCCAATTGTCAAAAGACTGCGGCCAATCTATCACAGCGGTAAGCGTTACAGGCGCGGTGTTAAATTCGTAGCCGCTAAGCATGATTTTATCTGTCGGGCTTGCTTCAGGTGAGGCTGACGCATTCCCCGATGGGCTTGTGGAGGGAGATACTGATGGGACATTTGACGCCGAAGGGGAAGCAGCGCATGAGCTTAGTACAAATAAAAGCGTCAGAGCAAGGGACAAGGAAATTAATCGCATTGTTTTCTTTTTCATAAGTGTTCCTTTCTTCTCCATATGTAGGAGTCTTTACTATACAGCGATGCTAGGCGGAAACCGCAGGCTCAATAGATAGTCATACCTCCTGTCATCATCAATATCTCAATTATTGGCATTTTTACACTGTATTATAAAAGTGAGATTACTTTAATAATTTTCCATACATAAAACGTTTGAGTTTATCACATAGCAACATATTTTGTATTTCTTATAACAATCTCTACTTTTATCTTATATCATAAAAGTGAGCTTATATCCAAATTTTAGGTATATGAAACGTTTAAGTTTAGCATAAAATGGCAAATTATGTATTTTTTCAATAAAAGATTGTTGAAATTTAATTTTGCAAAATTTCACTTTGTTGATTCACGTATTTTAACCATGGGTGAGAGAAAACAGACCGATTCATCATGATAATTCCCAGCTATCCGTCGCCTTAAAACTTCAAAGGTTTTCATACAAATATCACCAATCGGCTGCCTTACCGTTGTTAAAGGCGTTTCAAGTATGGAGGCAAACAGAAGGTCGTCATACCCGACAACGGAAATATCTTGCGGAACACAGATACGCTGGTCCTTAAGTGCTTTAATAACTCCCATTGCCAAATAGTCATTGACACAAACTATGGCATCGGGACGGTCACTCATACAGTTGAGTGTCACTTGATACCCGTGATTGAAGTCTGGTACTGTTTCGATAATCCAATCTGGGTGATAGCTGAGGTTTGCATCCTTGAATGCCTGCATATAGCCATCAAGGCGAAGCTTGGAAAGGAGCAGATTCCTGTCACCAGTAATAAAATATATTTTTTTCATCCCCTTTGACAGAAGATGATTGACAATCTGGTACTCGCCCTCACGCAAATCGCTCATGACACATGGCTCCAAAAATTCGGTATATGCTGATGTGCAAAAGACGAAGGGAATACCAAGGTTTTTCAGCTTAAAAAGATGCGTCATGTCGGGATTTGTCTCTATTGTGGGTACTATAATTACGCCCTCAACATTTTTGCTGATAAACGTCTCAATATACTTTTTTTCGGCGGCGATTTTGTCGCCCGAAATGCCTAATAGGAGGGTATACGAGAACTTATCCAGCAGTTTATTAAACTCATCCACCAACATCGCAAAGAACGGGTTATTGATGTCGGTAACCACCAGCCCAATACATCTGCTTCTGCGAGTAATAAGACTTTGGGCAGAATGGTTGGGGGTGTAATTAAATTTTTCGGCAATTGCCTTGACCTTCTCACGTGTGTCCTCGCTCACGCCAGCCTTATCGTTGAGTGCGAGGGATGCTGCGCTTACAGAAACCTCTGCAATCCTGGCAATGTCTTTAATCGTAAGCTTCATGACAAACCACCGATGTAAATCAATTTGACTAAAACGTTTTATGTATTAATAATATACTATAATACTTTGTTTTGTCAATAGCATTTTGTATAATTAGCAAATTAAATTTTTTCAAATCATCTTGGGTAAAGGCATGCACACGCTTACTCTAAAATGCAACAGCACGTGGATACTAGGTGCTGATTAACGGCTTTGCATTGGGCTCTGTCAGTTACGAAGCAGGAGTTATTACTACTTTGAGTGGCGCTTGTCGCTTATAAAGAGACAGAGTCTGAAAAAAAGCGTATTGACCGCCCAATGTCATTAAGTTAAGGCTTCAACATCGGGTGGGAGCACATTGTTAAAGAAGCAAACCCGCATGAATTGTCTGCAAATATGTATGGCGACAGTAAAATTGACTTGGTAAATGTGCTTGGTGTCCGCCTTTAAAATGACTACGTGTGAGGTAATCATTTCAGCAAAGTTGTACATGATGATTCTTGCAAATACTTCTTGCTCAATGTGTTCCCGCTTTTTTGAATGGAAATTGAGAAGCCCTATAGAGTATTTTAGTTCCCTGAAAGATGTTTCGATACCCCTCCTCATATGATAAAGTTCTTTGAGTTCCAGTGGGGGAAATTCGGAAGCATCTAGATTTGTGATAACCGTTTCATAGGATTTCAGCCATTTCGCTTATCAGCGAGGATAGGTTTTCCATTACGACGTTAGGATACTTTGTCATCGATGAAGCCTCCTTGAAAATATGATTTTTTCAATTGGCTTCGCCGCAAATTTTTTCGGGTTTGTCAACCCCTTTTTAAAAATATTTTTATTACTACGTAAAAAAGAGCAGGGTATCAGTTTGATACTCCGCTCTTTTTGCGTTGGTCTAAGCCATGCCCTTAACTTAATGACACAACCCCCCCGCCCTCTTTCATAATTGACATAAAATAAAACTCGTGTCATAATAGTTTAGTTGATATTCGCTCAAACCTTGAAAAAACGCCTTTGACAGTGCCATTGTCATTAGAAATGAGGAAAACCGCCATGAACAAGCAGCAACTTGCAACAAAAATATGGGAATCGGCGAATAAAATGCGTTCCAAAATCGAGGCGCATGAATATAAGGACTATATTTTAGGATTTATTTTTTACAAATATCTTTCGGACAATGAGCTCAAATTTCTCAAAGAGAACAGTTTTACCCAAGAGGATATTGAGGCACTTGACGAGGAGGACGGCGACACTGTAAAGTATATCCGCCAGAATGTGGGATATTTTATTGCCTACAAGGATTTGTTTTCTACTTGGCTTAAAATGGGCAAAGACTTTGATGCGTCTAATGTCACAGATGCCTTGTCTGCTTTCAGTCGGCTCATTAACCCCTCACACAAAAAAGTGTTTGAGGGCGTTTTTGACACGTTGCAAACTGGACTAAGTAAGCTTGGCGAAAGCTCCGGAGCGCGAACTAAAGCCATCAGCGACCTGATTCATTTGATAAAAGATATCCCGATGAACGGCAAGCAGGATTATGATGTTCTCGGCTTTATCTATGAGTATCTTATTAGCATGTTTGCTGCCAACGCCGGGAAAAAGGCGGGCGAATTCTATACTCCTCACGAGGTTTCTTTGCTTAGACACATTGATAATTGATGCATCAAAAGGGTTCATGAAGGTTGGCAAGAACAATAAATTGCGGGCATCGGACATCAAAAAAGTCGTAGATGCGTTTGTAAACAGATCCGATGTTGCCAAGTTTTCTAAAAAAGTCACTCGTGAGGAAATCCGCAACAACGAGTACAACTTGAATATTCCAAGATATGTGGATTCCTCTGACAGCGCGGAGAAGTGGGATATTTATGCCTCCATGTTTGGCGGAATCCCTCTGAGTGAAATTGCCGAGCTTGACGAATACTGGGAAGCCTTCTCGGGGCTGAAAGAAGCTTTATTTGCTGTAAACGGAACGCCTTATACTGAGCTGGCAGTGGCTGACGTTGCAAGTGCTATAGATAATCATCAGGCAATCAAGGCATATGTTTCTCATTTTGCCCATGGGTTTGCAAGCTTTGAGGGCTTTTTGAAAAATGAATTGATTACCAATATGGCGAGCC
>JAVBKA010000043.1:0-9944 GCA_031546715.1 Oscillospiraceae bacterium
TGAAGATGTTATCAAGACTTTGGCTAGGGTTGTTTCTCCTATTCGTCATAATCGGTCTTTCCCTAGAATTTTTAAGCCTTTCTTCAACGCTAATCTTAACCTGAAATCTCATCTTTGACCTTAAGTTGTTGACATTACTCCACAGAGGGGAATAGGGATGCGGGCGATGGATTATTTCTCAACTTTAGATAAAAACAAACTACGCAACCTGACAAAATTCCACTCTGCGGAGGGGTGCCCGAAGGGCGGGGTGGTTTCCTTCGTAGACGTAAGTAAACACAACAATTTTGCGACCAAGTCTAAAATGTGCTATTTGTAAGACTGTTAATGTTTTCAAGCCAACAATGCAGAAGTACCCGCAACTAAACAAGACAACTAAGCTTATCAAGTGCGACAGCACTAATAAGCATAACTATATATACCATCCCCAAACCCAACAACACCCCGACAAATCCAATTTAATGTCGATGACAACAAATACCGATTCTAGGTTGAATCGGACGTAAGAAACGCAAATGCACAGCAAACGTTCTATGGGCATGTGGGCTAACCCAACAACACCCCGACAAATCCAATTTAATGTCGATGACAACATATACCGATTCTAGGTTGAATCGGACGTGAGAAACGGAAATGCACAGCAAACGTTCTATGGCAAGTTGGGCAACAGAAAGGGCGCTTTGCACGTTGGCGGCAGACGTCTGCCGCCAATCGCTTTGCCGCCCCGGGAAAAGGAAGTGCCCCCGCGGCACAAGCGGGACTGGGGCAAACATGCGATTAAACCAAAATCCAGCAACCCTAGGCGAACAAAGTTCCCACCTACACCGATTTACCGACAACAACAGCAATCCCCCAGACCACGGCAAGAGCAGAGCCCTTTCCCTACGAGAACCGCGACAGCACCAATACCAACAACGACGTTTTACGTGTAAAACAATGGCGCAAATAAAAACTGCTTAATTTGAAAATATTAATTATGAAGTTAATTACTAAGTCAAGCACAAAGTTAAGCCGTAAATTAGTTCTATTATAGAGCATAGCTCTTATGGATAGTTAGGTTCGGGCGGTGCCCGTGATGTTTTTTCGAGCGGATTGTGATTCCTTGAGGGGAAAGCCGTGCTTACGCACCGACTTTCTAGGCTTACGCACCGACTCGATAATGTAGAAGGAGATATATTATGAACAAAAGAGAATACCCAAATGCACGCAAGTTCGAAACCACTCTCGGCGGTCGCCCCTTGGTATTTGAAACAGGCAAGCTAGCTGAGCTTGCAAACGGCGCAGTTCTTGTGCGCTACGGCGAAACTGTGGTACTTGTTACCGCTACTGCCGCATCTAAGCCCCGTGACGGCTTGGATTATTTCCCGCTAAGTGTTGACTTTGAAGAGCGTCTTTATTCTGTTGGACGTATTCCAGGGAGCTTTCTCCGCCGTGAAGGTCGCCCAGGCGAAAAGGCTATTTTGGCTTCACGCTTGATTGACCGTCCGATTCGTCCGCTTTTCCCGTCTGATATGCGCAATGATGTTGCTGTTGCGGCAACTGTTATGAGTGTTGAAGCAGATTGTGCGCCTGAAATTCCTGCTATGCTTGGAGCTTCTTTGGCACTCTGTATTTCTGATATTCCGTGGGCAGGACCTGTCGCAGGCGTGTCTGTGGGCTTGGTTGACGGCAATTTAGTCATTAATCCAGGCATGGCTGAGCGTGAACGTTCGACTTTACAGCTTACTGTCGCCGGAACAATGGACAAGGTTGTTATGATTGAAGCGGGTGCTTTTGAAGTGCCTGATGATAAAATGTACGAAGCGATTATGCTTGCACATGATGAAATCAAGAAGCTATGTGTTTTCTTTGCTAAAATTGCAGAGGAAATTGGCAAGGCTAAGTTTGCGTACTCCGCATTCTCTTGCAATACTGAACTGTATGACGTTCTAAAGGCAAATGAGCTGGACAAAATCCGCCACTGCTTGGACACTGATGATAAAAACATCAGAGAAGAACGCCTTAGAGCTTGGCGTGAGGAAGTTGACGCTAAGTACGGCGAACAATTCCCCACAATGAACGCCGATATGGCTGACGTGCAGTACAAACTGCAAAAATACGTAGTTCGCCGTTGGTTACTAGACGATAGCAAGCGTGTTGACGGTCGTGGACTGTACGATGTCCGTCCGCTGTACGCCGAGGTTGGCATTCTTCCCCGCACCCACGGCTCAGGACTGTTCAGCCGCGGACAAACTCAAGTGCTCACAACCTGCACCTTGGGCATGATTTCTGACAATCAAAAGCTTGATAACATCTTTGACGAAGAATCAAAGCGTTACATGCATCACTACAATTTCCCATCCTACTCAGTCGGTGAAGCCAAGCCTTCACGTAGCCCAGGACGCCGCGAAATCGGTCACGGAGCGTTGGCTGAGCGTGCTTTAGAGGCAGTTATTCCAGCGGAAGCAGATTTTCCGTATGCAATCCGCTGTGTATCAGAGGTTCTATCCTCAAACGGCTCTACTTCACAGGGTAGCATTTGCGGCTCAACTCTTGCGCTGATGGATGCAGGCGTACCCATTAAAGCACCTGTTGCAGGTATCTCCTGCGGTTTAGTCACAGAAGGTGACCGTTGGATGACATTTACTGATATTCAGGGTCTTGAGGACTTTTACGGCGATATGGACTTTAAGGTCGCCGGAACAAAAACAGGTATTACCGCAATCCAAATGGATCTTAAAATTGACGGCTTAACACCTGAAATTATTAAGAGCGCGTTTGAGCTGACACAAAAAGCCCGTTACGACATCTTGGATGATATCATGATTCCGTGCATCGCAAAACCAAGAGAAGAGCTTTCACCATACGCACCGAAAATGATTACAATGACTATCGACCCTGAAAAAATCCGTGACGTTATCGGCAAGGGCGGCAGTGTTATTCAAAAAATCGTTGCAGATACTGGCGCAAAAATCGATATTGAGGACGACGGACGAATCTTTATTGCGGCTATTAACAAAAATGACTGCGAAAAGGCTCAGAAAATTATCCAAGCCATCGTTTTTGAACCAACTGTGGGCGGTATGTATTTAGGCAAGGTAACACGTATTATCCCAATCGGCGCATTCGTTGAATATGCCCCCGGCAAGGAAGGTCTTGTTCATATTTCCAAGCTTGACCAAGCTCGTGTTGCAAAGGTTGAGGATGTTGTGAATGTAGGCGACCAAACTTGGGTAAAATATCTAGGAGTTGACGAAAAGGGCAGACATAACCTAAGCCGCAAGGACGCTATTCCGTTAGATTAACAAATTTTAGGCGGTGTCGCTCACGGCGTATTTCCTCAGCCAAGGCTGAGGTACGCTCTTGGGCGACATCGTTCGTTTATGCAGGGAGAGATTGCTTTGGAGAAAAAAACATTAGACAACGGCGTTCGCATTATTTACGAGGAAATCCCCTATGTCCGTTCCGCCGCAGTGGGCTTTTGGGTTCGCAGTGGGTCGCGCACTGAGCCTGAAAATCTCAGCGGTATATCCCATGCCATAGAGCATATGGTTTTTAAAGGCACAGCCACGAGAACCTCCGCTCAAGTCGCCGAGGAAATGGACGCTATCGGCGGTCAGGTCAACGCCTTTACCACCAAGGAGCTGACCAGCTTTTACGCCCGCGCCCTTGATAGTCACCTCGATGTGGCTATCGACCTGCTGGGGGATATTTTCTTCGAACCGAAGATTTCAGAAGAGGACTGGGCTGTGGAGCGCGGGGTTATTCTTGAGGAAATCGGCATGTATGAGGATAGTCCTGAGGACTTGGTGGGGGAAGAGCTTTTCAAAAAAGTGTTTGAGGGGTACAGCCTTGGTCGCCCGATTTTAGGCACGCCTGAAACCTTAAAAGCTATGAACGCCGAAACCATTGCAACCTATAAAGCTAACAACTATGCACCCAAGGACATTGTTGTCAGCCTTTCGGGACATTTTTCTGACCGTGACTTAAACACTTTGGCTGAACGGTTTTCCGCGTTAAAGCCTACGCCTGAACGGGAGATTGTCAAGGCTGAATATACACCGTCCTTTACAAAAAAGCAGAAGCAAATTGAGCAAAATCACCTGTGCTTAGGCTTTCCATGCTTGCCAATGGGACACCCCGACAGATATTCACTGGCGGTTATGAACGGCATATTAGGCGCGGGAATGTCCTCACGACTATTTCAGTCCGTTCGGGAACAAAAGGGGCTTTGCTATTCAATATACAGCTTTTCCGCCGCTCATCAGGACGCAGGACTTTTAGGCGTGTACACCGCCTTGAACAAGGAAACAGAAGCGCAGGCAATTGAGCTGACCTGTGAGGTTCTCAGGCGTTTTGCCCAGAACGGTCCAGACAAGGTCGAGGTGGAGCGCGTCCGTGAACAAATGAAGGCAAATGTGCTTATGGGGCTTGAATCAACCTCCGCCAGAATGCACCATTTGGGACAAAATGAGCTGATTCTCGGAAATGTTCCAACTCCTGATGAAATTATCTCCCGTTATGACGCTGTAAGCGTTGAAAGTGTTCACGCACTGGCAAAGCAGGTTTTGGACTTCTCAAAGCTATCCTTCTCCGCAGTCGGAAACGTTGAAAACACTGACTATGAGCGTATTGTAAAAAGATGAAGCTTCTGCATATAGCCGATTTGCATATCGGTAAAATATTTTCCGGTTACAATCTGCTGGAGGACCAACGCCACATTTTGCGGCAGGTCCTTCGGCTTGTTTGCGTTCATAAGCCTGACGCAGTGCTTGTTGCGGGGGATGTGTACGATAAGCAAGTGCCCTCCGCAGAGGCGGTGCTTCTTCTTAATGAATTTTTGGAGGAGCTTGTCCCCCTAACTAAGGTTTTTTTAATTGGCGGCAACCATGACTCCCTTGACAGGCTGAGTTTTGCGGGGGGAATTCTTTCGTCGGTTGGGCTACATATCGCAAAAGCCTATGACGGCACATTGCAGCGTGTGGCGCTGAACGACGAATTCGGCAAGTTGTATATCACGCTACTACCCTACATACGACCCTCCGCAGTCAGGCGGTTTATGGAGGGGGATACTGATAACCTCTCGTATAATATGGCGGTTGAGTATGCGCTGTCCGCCACCCCTGTGGATAAAACTGTGAGAAATGTTTTGCTGGCGCATCAATATGTCGCCACGGCGGGAGTTGACTGCGCAAAGCCAGACGACAGCGTCCACCAAATCGGAGGCGTAGACCGTATCGAGGCGGCACTTTTTGCGGATTACGACTATGTGGCGTTAGGGCATTTGCACGAAATGGCGAAGGTGACCGAGGGTGTGTACTATTCGGGAACGCCGCTGAAATACTCCTACTCCGAGGTAAATCACACAAAATGTGCATTACTTGTGGATATTGTGGACAAAAACGTTGCGCCTACGGTGACGCCTCTGCCCTTGACGCCACAGCGAGATGTCCGTCAGCTTCGGGGCAGCTTCGCCGAGCTTGCGATTCCTCTTGCGTATACTGAGGACTATGTAAATATTACCCTGACGGACGACGACGAAGTCATGGACGCTCACGCCAAGCTGCGTGAGATTTACCCTAATTACACCGACATTAGATACGACAACAAGAGAACCAGAGCTGTGCTTGTTGACCTTGAAGCAAGCGAATTAGAGGAGCTGTCCCCCTTTGAGCTTTTTGAAGGCTTTTACAGACAGCAAAACGGCGGAGAAATGACGGAATTTCAACGCAAGGTAGTAAGGCAGGTGCTTGAATGAAACCGTTATACCTGACTATGTCCGCTTTTGGACCCTACTCAAAAGCCGTCAGCATAGATTTTACACGGCTTGGAAGTAACGGCATATACCTTATAACAGGGGAAACAGGCGCGGGGAAAACCAGCATTTTTGACGGCATTACCTATGCGCTGTACGGCAGCTCCAGCGGCGGCGGGCGCACGGCGGACATGCTTCGCAGTCAAGGCGCAGACCCTGAAATTGTTACATATGTGAAGCTGAAATTTGAATGTTTTGGCAAGGAATACACCATCGAACGCCGCCCACAACAGGCTCGCAAACGCGGCACATCCCTAACGGCGGCCTTTGCCGAGCTGACTAACCCTGACGGCACGGCGGTAACAGGTACGTCCAATGTAAACAACCGAATTTCGGAACTTTTAGGGCTGACTGCCAACCAGTTTACCCAGATTATTATGCTACCTCAAGGAAAATTCGAGCGGCTGCTTCAAAGTGACACCGCTGAGCGCACTGAGATTTTGCGCAGTATTTTCCACACAGGGGCTATTTTGGATATGCAAAACCGCCTGAAAGAGATGGCGTTAGAGAGCGAAAAAAAGCTTGCAGAGTTAAAGCGCAGTATGAACCAAAGTGCAGAAGCCGTTATGGAGCTGGACTTTGAGGGAGACTGCTTGCTTAACACCTCAGGCTTTTTAGCCGCGCTGCAAGACAAAAACACCACTGACCAAGCCATTAGAACACAGCAATCCGAAGAATTATCTGCCGCAGACGGAAAGCTCCATAAACTGACTGAACGGCTTGCCGTACTGTCAGACATAAACGCACGCTTTGAGGCTCTTAACCTCAAAACCGCTGAGCTTCAAGGACTTGAGGAGAAAAAGCCGAAAATAGAAACATTGAAAGACCGAGTGGCATTGTCCCAGACGGCTTTGGACATAGTGAAGCCTGTGCAGGACGAGCTTGCAAAGGTGGGAAAAGAGCGTAGTACTGCCGAGGATAAAGCCGTGGAAATGGAGCGGACTGTTGCAGAAAATGCGGCAACCCTTGAAAATGCGGAGCAGGAGCTTAAGGCGCAGCAGATGCGTTTACCAGAAGCTGAAAGCTTGCAAACAGAACTGAGCGACTTGCAAAAGCAACTGCCTATGTATGACATTGTTGACGCTAAGCAGACTGCGCTGAAAAAGCTGAACCGCTGTTTTGATGAGTTGAATCAAGAACGGTCAGCTAAGGAAGCCGTTAAGTCAAGCACCGAAGCCGAGCTAACACAGCTTGAAGCGGCTGATAAGCAATTGTCGGTGTTGGAGCTTAAGCTTGAGCAGGCAAAGAGCCGCTTACAGCGAGCTTTAGACATTAAAAATGACGCTGAAAAGTGCGAGAAATATTCTAAAGAGTTTGCGCAAGCCGAATTAGAGCTTAAAAATCAGCAAAAACGGTTTGTATCATCACAGGGCGAGCTTGAAATCGCCCATGCTCATTATAGGCATTTCCACGCGCAGTTTTTGTCCGCACAAGCGGGTATTATGGCTAGGGATTTGACCGATGGTCAACCCTGTCCCGTATGCGGAAGTGCGGAGCATCCGTGCCTTGCGAAGCTGTCTTTGGATTGTCCGACAGAGGCTGAGCTAGAGGCTGCCTCGGAGAAAGCGGAGGCACTTCAAAAGCAGACCAATAATTTGGCGACAGCTTGCAGCAGTGCCAAAACTATGGCGGAGGAAAAAAGCCGACAGTCTGCCGAGGCACTGGAGGTTCTTAAGGAAACCCAGAGATTTGTGAGCCTTAATGACCTGCTTCTCAGAAAAACGGAAGAGGAATTTCATGAATCACAGCTTATCAAGGAGCTTGAAAATGAGCTGACGGCCTTGGCGGGTGCAGAAGCAAAGGCGGCAGTTTGTAAAGCACTGCTCGTGACCCTCGGGGAGGAAATCGGGCGGATAGTCAAGCAAGCCGAGGACTGTCAGCAGGAGAAAACCGCCTTAGAATCGGAAATCGCAACACATATTAAATATATATCATTGCCTTCAAAAACTGACGCCGTCGCCAAGGAAAAGACCTTGAGCAGTCAGATAATGGCACTGAAAAATGCCCTGAACACCGCAGAAGCGGCGTATAAAACAGCGTCCGAAACACTAAAGGCAAATGACGCGGTGCTGAAAATTCTCAAGGGCAGCGTCGAGGAACTGACCCGAAAATCCGCCGCCCAACGACAACTATTTGACGAAAAGCTTGCAGAAGCGGGCTTTGAAAGCGAGGAAGCGTACCTCGGCAAGCTGTGTACTCAAGCGGAATTGACGGAGATGAAAAAGGAAATCGCTGACTTTGAACACCAAACCGCACTGTTGACCCATGACAAAAATCGTCTCCTTGAGGAAACCAAGGGTAAAGCCCCTGCCGAACTTGCCGACCTTGAGAGCGAGAGAACAGAGCTTGAAGTCAGAAAGCAGGAAGTCGCCCTTGAGCTGGAAAAGTTAGGGATTATTATCAGCACAAATAAAGCCGCATACACTGCAATCAGTGCCGCGGCGCAGCGCAAAGAGACTCAGGAGCAGGAGCTTGGTCAGCTTGCCAGTCTAAGCAAAACTGCGAACGGCGGCTTTGCGGGTAAAGAGCGGCTATCCTTTGAAACCTACATACAGCAGGTGTATTTTGAAAAAATTCTATACTACGCAAATCGTCGGCTGTACACCATGACGGGGGCGCGTTATGAGATGGTGCGGAGAGAAGCGGCGGACAATTTGAGCAAAAAAAGCGGTCTGGACATTGATGTCCTAGACCATGATAACGGAAAACAGCGTGATGTTAAGTCCTTATCAGGCGGCGAAACGTTCCTAGCGTCCCTCGCGCTGGCACTGGGACTGTCAGACGTTGTGCAAATGACCAGCGGCGGCGTGCGCCTAGACGCTATGTTTATAGACGAAGGCTTCGGCTCGTTGGACGAGGGTACTTTGGACACGGCAATTGAGGCTTTGCTGAAAATCGCCGAGGGCGACCGTATTATTGGAATTATATCCCATGTGAAGGAGCTTCGGGATAGGGTGGAGAAGAAGATGGTCGTAGTACGCGGCGGCAGGGTAAGCTTGGAGTAATAAGCGCTGCGCCGCTTACTCCCTTCCCTTGGAGGGTAATTACTTGTCCAAGTGCATGGATGGAGGTATGGAACAAAACGCATAAAAAACCACGCCATCCAATCTCCTCTGTTCCTCCGAGTAGGGGCGACCCTGTGTGGTCGCCCTGTAAAAACAAGACAAAATGTATATGGTCAGGCATAATAATATATTTATCAACATTGGTATTTGCAAATTTATTTTGGGTTTCAAACAACCATTTTTCAATTATTTTGTCTGGACGATTTGGGCGACTTTTTGTGTTCCACGAACATATGAGCCAATTAGGATTATTGAATTTATTAAGCTTTCGTTTGTTGCCCAGTTGATTGTCTGATTAATAAAATTATCAAACATTTTCATTACCTCTTTCGTTACAAAATATTCACTCGGTACGCTGTCACGATTTATGAAATCGCCGTACCTAACAATTGTTAAGTCAATTCATGCCGTCGAAAACATTTATACTTACGAATTACGAGCATTTTCAGCCATGAACGGCGTTATGCTTATACTGTGAGGTTGTAGTATAATTCATTTGAAGTTAATTTTATTAATATTGTAAAGCTATATCTTGTGGTAGTAACTTTTATACTTCGGCTATGATAGCCCAATTATATGTTTCATAGCTTTGATAAGAGTTAATCCATGAAACCAGCAAATTCTTTGTAACTTCAATGTTGCCATGAGGCTCCCATGATAAGAATTTACAAACTTCACTGTCATTTGCCCAATTATTAAACATATTCTGGGCATCTGCAATTTCAAGTTTTCTTAATATCAATCTCTCGGTTTCGATCGTTTTTGTTCCAATATTGTTCAATTAAACTCCTCCTATTTTATAGTACATATCCTCATTCCATTTTATAGGGTTTTCGTCTATATAACGCCAAATTTCTTGATACGCCTGTTCATTTCTTATGATTTCATCATAGAATGATGTTTGCCAGATTTTCCGTCCCTCTACATTATCATGTTTATTGCAAAGTCTCGTCGAAAGAGATTTAAATGCACAAACGATATCCGTCAGAGTAGGGCGGGGGCTTGCTCCCGCTGTTTCTGCCTCTAATATAATAATTGCATGAATGTGTGTTGGCATGATAGCATACTTATCAATCTTTACAAAT
>JAVBKA010000232.1:0-6930 GCA_031546715.1 Oscillospiraceae bacterium
GACCAACACAGGAAGCGACCGCAACTGGACAGGGCATACTTTAGCGCAGTGCAACCTGTACGCCTTCGGACGTATGGCGTGGTGTCCCAGTCTAACGGCCAAGGAGGTCGTCAGAGAATGGGTATTTGCCACTTTTGAAGCAGACGAGACGGTCTTGGACTTAATTTCTGAAATGATACTGAAATCCAAGGATATATACGACAGCTACACCGCACCCTTGGGCATCGGCTTTATGGTAAATCCTCACGGACATTACGGTCCCGGCGTAGAGGGTTACGAATTTTCCAAGTGGGGTACATATCACCGCGCGTCCAACAAAGCCATCGGAATTGACAGAACCGCAAAGGGCACAGGCTATACAGCCCAGTACCCTGACGAGTTAAGAGAGAAATTTGAGAACCTCGAAACCTGCCCCGAGGAGCTGCTGCTGTTTTTCCACCGCATACCTTATGATTATAAACTTAAAAGCGGAAAAACCCTACTTCAGCATATATATAACAGCCGTTTTAACGGCGCAGAGGGCGCAGAATGGCTACTCAAAACATGGGAATCACTATGCGAGGACATCCCCAACGAAACCTTTCAATCAGTGCACATACGGCTGAAACGTCAGCTTGATAACGCCTGCGAGTGGCGTGACCAAGTGAACACGTATTTTTTAAGAAAAACCGGTATTCCCGATGAAAAGGGCAGGAAAATTCACGAATAGTCGCTAAAAAATTAAGCTGAAAAAATTGAAAAGAAAGGGGTGTTGCAATGGACACTGCAAAACATACCGCCATAAGGCGCAAAAGCCAAGGCAGTTACTTCAAACGCTATTGGTCGCTATACCTTTTATTGCTCCTGCCGCTTGCCTACTTTATCTTGTTTAAGTACGTTCCCATGGCGTACATACAAATCGCCTTTAAAAAGTACAACATCACCCAAAATGTCTGGCAAATGGAATGGGCGGGAAACCACGGCTTTGAGTACTTTATCAAGGCATTTGCAAACCGAGATTTTTTCAACGCACTCAGAAACACCATTACCCTTAACCTCCTAGACCTTGTTGTGGGATTCCCTGCACCCATAATTCTGGCAATCATCCTAAACGAGCTTCGTTTCAGACGTTTCAAGCGTGTAACCCAAACTATCGCCTATCTCCCCCACTTTTTGTCATGGGTTATAGTCTACGGCTTGGCGGTTCAGCTTTTAGCCCCCACAAATGGACTTGTAAACATTTTTCTCTCAAGCCTCGGTCTTGAGACAGTTCCCTTCTTAAACGAACCTGCCAACTGGATAATTACCTATGTTTTAGTGGGAGTTTGGCAGAGCGTGGGCTGGAATACGATTATCTACCTTGCGGCATTAACAGGCATCAGCCCTGAGTTATACGAAGCCGCTTCTGTGGACGGCGCAGGACGGTTCAGAAAAATCTGGCACATCACCCTTCCCGGGCTTCGCCCCACAATTGTCACGCTGCTTATTATGAATCTCGGGCGTATTCTCGGTAGCGACTTTGACAGACCGTATGCCTTTGCAAACAAACTTGTCACCGAAGTGTCCAGCGTTTTGTCAATTTTTGTATACAACTACGGTATTAGAGGACTTCAATTCTCCCTCACCACCGCCGTGGGATTGTTCCAATCATTAATATGTGTTGTTTTCCTGCTTGCGGCAAACTCAATTGCCAAAAAGTTTGGAGAACGGGGAATATGGTAAAGGTGGGCTATTATGATTACATCTAAACGTTCAAAATTCGGCGATTATGTCATTGTTTTTATATGCCTTCTGCTTATTGCTGTATGCCTTCTCCCGCTTTTGAACATCTTATCTCGTTCCCTAAGCTCCGCAGATGCGTTGATTCGCAGTGAGGTAGGTCTTATCCCTGTTGGGTTTAACCTTGAAGCGTATGCAACGGTGCTTTCGGACTCTAAGTACACATGGTCGCTGATTTGGACGGCGATTTTGACCATTATTTGCAGCGTTGTGTCAATGTTTATGACAACTATTTGTGCCTATCCGCTGATGTATGACAACCTAAAAGGGCGCAAATTCTTTAATACATTGATAATTCTTACAATGTACTTTAGCGCGGGCACAATTCCCCATTATCTGCTTATGAAGGACATCGGCTTGCTGGATAATCCTCTGGTTTTGATTCTTCCGGGCAGCCTCAGCGTGTTTAACATGATTATTATGCGCAGCTTTTTCTACGCAGTGCCCGATAGCCTCCGTGAATCCGCCGAACTAGACGGCGCAGGCCCTGTACGCATACTTTTCAAAATATACCTTCCCCTGTCAACTTCCGTTCTTGCAACCCTGACCCTGTTTTACGCCGTGGGACGCTGGAACGGCTACTCAGACGCTCTACTGTTTATGACCAACAAAACCTACCACCCCATCCAGCTTTTGCTGTTTAACATTCTAAATAATGTAACAAGCATCGAAGTCTCAACCCAAGAAGGCTTCTCCAACCCCGGTCTAGCCGACACCCTAAAAGCCGCCACCGTAATGTTCGCCACAATCCCAATCTTGCTAGTCTACCCCTGGCTACAAAAATATTTTATCACCGGCGTCACCATCGGCGCAGTAAAAGGTTAAGCGCAAGCGCAAGCCCCCGTGACAACAACGCAACAACAGCAACACACGGCAAGAGCAAAGCCCTTGCCCTACATACGAAATGCAAAAGTACACCACAACCTACCCAAAAATATTTAATGTCGCCCACAAAATATACCGATTCTAGGTTGAATCGGACGCAAGCAACCTCCCACGCACAGCAAACGGTCCATGGGCATGTGGGCAACGAAAAAGGGTGCTTTGCTTCCTTTACCACCCCTCGTAAAGGAAGTGCCCCCGCGGCATGAGCGGAACGAAAGAAAATATGCGAGTATAGAAAAAGTGCAGCAAGCCTCGGGCGAAAAAAGTTCGCCCCTACGGCGACCAACCCAAAATGTAGCAACCCCAAGAGGACGGCAAGAGCAGAGCCCTTGCCCTACAAGAAACCGCCGAACGTATTACAAACCTCGGGCGAACGATGTTCGCCCCTACACCGATTCACCGAAGATGCAACAACCCACCGTTTGTAGGGTGCGACGTCCTCGGCGCACCGCCGTTCTTGCCCACGCACCGTATTACCCAAGAGGGACGTGCGCAACGCCGTTCTTGTCCACGGCACTGTATTACCCAAGGGACGTGCGCAACGCCGCTGCGCTGTGTTGCGTTTCTTCTTACGATTATTTGGTTCGCGCGGCTCAGAGCAAGAGTTTCAAGCTGTGCGCAGCTCGATAAAAGGCGTTGCCTTTTAAAACCATAAGCTTTTGAAAAAGCTCAAGCAAAACTTTCGTGTTGTTCCCTAAGCACTTGTGTGCTTAATATATATTTTAGGAGGATTTACAATGAAAAAAACGATTGCGTTAGTGCTTGCATCTGTTATGATTCTAGCCTTATTCGCAGGCTGCGCAAGCACAAGTCCATCACCATCAGCTTCACCATCAGAATCTCAAGCCAGCTCACAAAGCCCCTCAGCCTCCCTTGAACCAACCCCAACCCCCGACATTGTAGACGGCAAATTCACCACCACAAGGTCCATCACCGTTGAGGTATTTGACCGTGCAAACGACGGTGGCTCTAAGCCAGACGACAACTTCTATACCAACTTCATCAAAGAAGGTATGCTCCGTGACCACAACGTCGATGTAACCTTTGTCTCCGTTCCACGTTGGACAGAAGTTGAAGCAATGAACAATCTTCTCGCCGCAAACACAGCACCTGACGTCTGCGTCACATACAGTTACCCAACCATCCAAACCTATGCAAACATGGGCGGTATTGTTGATATAGCTCCACACCTTGAGCAAAACAAGGATGCCCTGCCTAATCTTTTCAGCTTCCTCGGCGACACAAACATTTATTACGACCAAGACCCCGAAGTAGGAACACTCTGGGCAATTGAAGCTAAGCTGTTCCACATCACACGTATCAACACCTTCGTCCGTGAGGATTGGCTGAAAAAGCTAAACCTTGCTGAGCCAACCTCTCTCCAAGAGTTTGAAGCAATGCTGGTTGCATTTAAAGACAACGCTGAAATGCTTCTCGGCAAAGAAGCAAAGCAAATGATTCCTTTCGCCCTCGGCTCAGACGTGGGCTGGAGAGCCGACCATTTGACAGCAGCCTTTGTTCCTGACGCCTTCACCGATAAAGACGCATTTATTTACGGCTTTGACGACAGACATTTCCTAAAACCCGGCATTAAAAACGGTATCCAAGTCCTTAACGACTGGTACAACAAGGGTCTTATCTGGAAAGATTTCGCACTGTATCCAGCAGGCGACGCCACAGAAGATAACCTAATCAAGTCCGGGTTTGTCGGCTCATTTATTCACAACTGGGATTATCCATACCGCAACGGCGACGACGGCATTCACAACACCCTTAAGAGACTTGTTGGCGAAGATGCAGCATTTATCGCAATTGAGCCTTTCAAGAATGATGCAGGCGTCAACAGAAAATTCCTCTCAGGTCCTGTTGACCGTAAAGTATTCTTCCCAGGCACAAATGACGAGCCTGTTGCATCACTTATGTACCTTGACTGGCTGTGCAAACTTGAAAACCGTTCCTTCCTCCAAATTGGCGAAGAAGGCGTAACCCATGAAACACAGGCAGACGGTTCAGTTAAAACCATCGCAGCTACAGGCGAAAAAATTATGAATTCCCCATTGAACATCGACTACACAATTGTCATCAACGGCTTAGACCTTGGCGAAACAGAGAAAAACATCAAATCTCTTGCATACAGCTACGCAGGCGTTGACTCAAGATTTATTGACAAAGCATACCAAGCAACCCTCCACGATGGTCGTGTTTTCCAGAAGTACAACGTTGGCGAAATCAAAGCAGAAGACGGCATGGCCACTCCGCTTAAAGAAAAACGTGACGCTATTCTGACACAATCAGTTGTTTCAAAACCTGACAAATTTGATTCAGTATTTGACAGCGGTATGACAGATTACCTCTCCTCAGGCGGTCAGGCAATCATTGACGAAAGAGCCGCAGCTTTCGCAAAATATTACGAGAAATAAAAAGCAAAATAGCATTGGGGCAGACGAAAACGTCTGCCCCAAAATCGTATATAGCGAATGTATAGCGAAAAACCCACGCAAAAGTAGGGGCGAACTTTGTTCGCCCGAGGTTTGCTACACCTTATCTCTAATCGCATGTTTTTCTCAGTCCCGCTCATGTCGCGGGGGCACTTCCTTTACGAAGGGTGGTAAAGCGATTGGCGGCAGACGTCTGCCGCCATCGTGCAAAGCACCCTTTTTGGATGCGCCTGATGGGCTGTCGTACGGGCTGACTGGGCGCGCCGCGCTCGTCCTTTGTATATGGGTTCGGCTAGTTTTTAGGGTGGGGGTGTAGTGGTGTTTTGTAGCGTGTTGCAACTCCACAGTACAACCTACAAACAAAATTTAATGTCGATGACAACAAATACCGATTCTATGGTGAATCGGACGAGAGCAACAGAGCCCTACAGCAAACGTTCTATGGGCATGTGGGCGACGAAAAGGGCGCTTTGCACGATGGCGGCAGACGTCTGCCGCCAATCGCTTTGCCGCCCCGGGAAAAGGAAGTGCCCCCGCGGCATGAGCGGAACTGAGAAAGATATGCGATTACCCCGAGGTGCAGCAAACCCTAAGGCGAATAACTCCCAAGGTGCAGCAAACCTCAGGCGAACAAAGTTCTGCCCTGCGGCGGTTGCAGAAAATATGCTGCCGTTGTGCCATTCCCTCTATAAGAAACCGCCTAAACCACTAAAAAATACAGCAAAACGATGCATCCTAGCACAATGCGATACCAGCCAAACACCTTGAAATCATGCTTCTTAATATATCCCACCAAGAACTTGATGGCGATAACCGAGACAAAAAACGCAACCAGCATTCCCACAAGCAGGGTAATAAGCTCTGAGCCTGAGAAGTCAAAGCCAAATTTCAGTATCTTTAGCAAGCTTGCGCCAAGCATTACCGGAATCGCCATAAAGAATGTAAACTCTGCCGCAACGGTTCTGGAAACACCTATCAAAATTGCGCCCAAAATCGTCGCACCAGACCGTGATGTTCCCGGAAATACCGCCGCAATCAACTGAAACATACCAATAATCAACGCCGTGCGGCTGGTAATCTCAGATAACGCTGTAATTTTAGGACGTTTCCCCTTGTTAAAGTTTTCGATGACTATAAACAAAACACCGAAAAGTATGAGCATAATTGCAACTGTTTGATAGTTATAAAAAAGGTCGTTTAGCTCTTCGTCAAATAAAAGTCCTACTATTGTTGCAGGTAGACATGCAATGATAATCATAAGCCACATTTTAAGTATGTTTTTTTCAATAGTAAGACCCTTTTCTTTATGTACAGTAAAGGGCATAAGCTTCTTAAAATACAGCATAACAACCGCAAGAATCGCACCTAATTGAATGACAACGAGAAACATCTCTTTAAACGCGTCACTGACATCGAGATGCAAAAACTCATCAAGCAATATCATGTGCCCTGTACTGCTGATTGGCAGCCATTCGGTTATGCCTTCAACAATGCCAAAAATAATCGCCTTGATAATCTCAATAAATTCCATTAGAAGTCCTCCGTTTTTGTTATAAATATAATAGATTTGTTCGATAACCAGCACCTAGTTCTATAGTGCCGTGAAGCCTAACCACCCCGTCGCTGCGCGCCACCCCTCCACAGAGGGGAATTAACCCCGTCGCTGCGCGCACCCCTCCACAGAGGGGAATTATTTAACCCCGCACAACTTATTCCCCTCTGTGGAGTAATGTCAACAACTTAAGGGACTGTGGTGAAAACGCACAAGAAGCGACGGCAAAGATTGTGGAAAAAGCGAATTGACAAATGGGGAATTGCCCCAATAATGGCAAAAAACGGGAGAATTTGC
>JAVBKA010000134.1:0-16954 GCA_031546715.1 Oscillospiraceae bacterium
ACGCCTCACAGGACGGCAAGAGCAGAGCCCTTGCCCTACAAGACGAGGGATTGCGAGAGATTGCGGCAAAAAGCGAGCAACCCACAACAAACAACCATGTAGCGCGGAGCGGCGGTCGTAGTACGCAACCGCGGTGACGAACGTGACGCGACAGAGGCTGGATAGCCGCGCGTGTGGGCGCAATACGCAAGTCACTTCGAATAGCACGAAAAAGGGTGCTTTGCTTCCTTTACCACCCTTCGTAAAGGAAGAGCCACCGCGGCATGAGCGGGACGAGAAAAAATATGCGATTACACCAAAGGAGCAGCAAAGGATAGGCGAATAAAGTTCGCCCCTACGCCGACCTTCCCAAAGATGCAACAAACCTCGGGCGAAGAAAGTTCGCCCCTACGCCGATTTACCGAAGATGTAGCAACCCGAAGAGGACGGCACGTGCAGAGCCCGTGCCCTACAAGAAACCGCCGAACGTATTGCAAACCTCGGGCGAACAAAGTTCGCCCCTACGCAGATTCACCGAGGATGTAGCAACCCCAAAAGGACGGCGCGTGCAGAGCCCGTGCCCTACGAGAAACAGCCGAACGTATTGCAAACCTCGGGCGAACAAAGTTCGCTACTACGCCGATTTACCCAAAACGCAGCAACCCACCGTTCGTAGGGTGCGACGTCCTCGGCGCACCGCCGTTCTTGTCCACACACCGCCGTTCTTGTCCACACACCGCCGTTCTTGTCCACGCACCGCCGTTCTTGTCCACGCGTCGTATCGCCCGAACTTTAGCGCAACGCCGCTTTGCTGTGTTGCGTTTTTTTTTTGCGATTTTTTGGTTCGCGCGGCTCAGAGTTAGAGTTTCGAGCCTTGCGAGGCTCGATAAAAGTCGTTGCCTTTTAAAACCATGAGCTTTTGAAAAAGCTCAAGCAAAACTTTTTTACATGGCTCTTGGGTCGCTATTGCGACATGTTGCTATGACAGATGTCGTTGACATTTGTTGCTCGACGTACAGTTGTGACGTGTGCCTGTTTTACAGAACGTGAGTTCGATGTTATTATGCTGACATGAACTAAGGAATAACCAGAGCCGGAGGGAAGTCATGCTAGAACAATTGCTCGACGAATTTCTGTCGATTCAGAGATGCCATCAGGACGATCAGTCGGGTTATTACACAGGAGTACGCAAAGCATTAGCTTTAGAATATTCGCAGGGTGCAGAGTTTGTCGGAGAAAACGGCATTCGCAAGCGACTTGCTGAAATTGACTTAGAGTTTTTTGGCAGAGCCTACTTCCCCGACTACTTTTCAAGCAAAGCATCAGTTTTTCATTCTGAGCTGGATTCCCTTTGGACAAAGCATGTGATAAAGCCCTCCGCCGCCACGGCTGATGGTTGCATAGGTTCAAGGTTATGCGTTGCAGCGCCTCGAGGGCACGCAAAAAGTACAATCCTTACGTTCAAAAATACACTTCACGCCGTTCTCTACACATACAAGCCATACATATTACTAATCTCCGACACTCAAAACCAAGCTGTAGGCTTTTTAGCCGCTATTGCAGACGAGCTTTGCGAAAATGAAGCAGTTATTGAAGATTTTGGGAAGTTGAAGGGCAGCAGGTGGCGGGAGGATACCCTCATTACGGTCAGCGGTGTGAAGGTGCAGGCATTAAGCGCAGGTCAGCGGCTTAGAGGGCTAAAGCATAAAAACTTTAGACCCTCGCTGGTACTGCTGGACGATGTGGAAAATGATGAAAACGTTCGCACATCGGAACAGCGTGAAAAGCTCTCATCATGGTTTTTCAAGGCGGTTTGCAAAATTGGCGACCCCAAAACAGACATTTTTGTCGTTGGAACAGTGCTACACAAGCAAAGCCTTTTATCCTCTCTTATGGAAAATCCGGGCTTTCACAACAGACTTTACAAGGCGGTTTCCTGCTTTTCTAGCTCTCCCCGTTGGGACGATTGGAAGGAAATTTACACTCGGCGGCGTGACCCAGACCGCATGGAAAAGGCTTGGGATTACTATTCGGCGCATAAACACGAAATGCTTGAAGGTACTAATACCCTATGGCCTGAGCGTTACTGCTATTATGACCTGATGGTGGAGCGTTTAGTCGGCGGGGAATCGGCGTTTAACTCCGAGCTTCAAAATGAGCCGGGAGACAGTGAAAGCCTTATCTTTCGTGAGGAGGATTTTGACTACTACGACCCCACAACCACGGACTTGCAAGGCTTCGATTTTTACGGCTTTGCAGACCCATCGCTTGGACGAGCAAGTGGTGACTACAGCGCAATCGTCACAGTTGCAAGAGACTGCAAAAGCGGTGTTCTATATGTATGTGACGCTGTTATCGCAAGGCTTCACCCTGACGAGCTGATTGAGCGAATTTTCGGAGCGGAACGGGCGTTAATTCGAAAATACGGGCATGGGTACACCAAGTTTGCTATGGAAACAAACCAATTTCAGTGGTATTTAAAGGACAAGCTGGCAAAGGCATCCGCAGAGGCGAGGTTGTATATGCCCATTGTTGAGGTTAATTCCAGTACTGAGAAAAAGACCAGAATTATGGGCTTACAGCCGCTGATTCAATGCAAACTGCTAATTTTTGACCGCAGACTAAAGCTCTTGCTCGAACAGCTCTTGGATTACCCTCTTGCCCAGCATGACGACGGACCAGACGCCCTTGCGGGAGCCGTTGCGCTGACACGTCAGGTAATTAAACGGGTGGTTGTAAATGAGAAAAATACCAGACTATAGGAGAAATATCTAATGAAATCACAGGTTATTTATCTTCCCGGCGACGCCGCTCCTTCCGTTGAGCTGCTTGAATTTGCCTTAGACCGACACAGTGAGTCACGGCTGCGCTTCTCCATGCTAGAGCGGTACTACATGGGCGATACGGACATTTTATACAAGACCGCAGAAGACCCCTTTCTGCCCAACAACCGCATTAACCACGCCTTTCCCCGATACATAACTAATATTGCAACAGCGTACTTCCTAGGCGAGGGCTTACAGCTTTCGGTAGAGGATGCGGGGTACGAAACGGAGTTAAAGAAGCTGTACGCTCAGACGTTTTCGGAGGTTCGGGCATACGAAGAGGCGAAGGAAATGAGCATTCACGGCGTTTCCTTTGAACTTCAGTACATAGACGCACAGGGGCGGTACAAAACCCATTTTCTCAAGGCAAACGAGCTAATTCCCCTTTACAGCCCCGATGCGGGCAGCTTTCTTTCAATGGCTGTTCATCTTTACTCCCGCACCAGCATCAGCAACGCCACCACGGACTGCGCTGACCTGTACACACATAGAGAGATTATCAGCTTTGCCAAGAACCCTCGGACGGGGTGGTATGAGACTGAGCGAAAAAACCATTCCTTTGACGGAGTTCCCATTATCATTAGGCGCAACAACCGTGAGCATAAGGGAGATTTTGAGGATGTCAAGACCCTCGTTGACGCCTATGACCGTGCTCAAAGTGACAGCTTAAACGATTTGGATTACTTCTCAGACGCTTATTTGGCGGTTTACGGCATTGAAAGCATTGTCGAGGAGGACAGCTCTGGTGCGCTTAGACGCAATCAAGGTATGAAAAAGCGCAGAACCTTGTTTTTTCCCGAGGGTGGCGACGCTAAGTTTATTACTAAGGATATTTCAAATCACCCCAGTGAGGATTTTAAAACCAGAGTTTACAGAGACATTTTTTTCCTTTCTCAAGTGCCGAATCTTACTGACGACAGCTTTTCAGGCAATCAATCCGGCGAGGCTTTGAAGTACAAGCTATTTGGACTGAGGGAGCTTGCGGGAGAAAAGGAGAAGTACTGGTTTGGGGCGGAGCAAAAGAAGTTGGAGCATATGACGAACTTCATTAACGCCCGACATGGCACTCAATATGACTGGAAAACTGTTAAGCTGGAGTTTAAGCGCAACTTGGTTTTACCCTCAGACGGAGAAACAGGCGACCCCGACCAACAGCGGACATAGAGGCTCAGCCGAAAACTCCCTGAAAGGAGGTGAGAAGCGAATTGGACGAGCAAGCAACATCTCACGCAGACCAGACCATCACCGATGAATCGGAAAGCACAGCTCAGACACAGACACTGTCGCAGACACCGCCGCAAATACAAACGCAGACAGACCCCATATCCTACGAAACGTTACTTTCTCAGCTTGGGCTGCCGGTAGAACTGGCGCAGCAGCTTAAGGAAGGACGGCAGGAGGCATTGACAGATATCAAGGAACAGCTACAGTCAATTATTGACGTAAAGGTTCAAGAAAATGTTGACGCCAGATTCCGCAGCCAATCCCACATTCCAAAGACCATGCCCCCAGTGTTTTGCGAAACGTTGGAGGACGCAGTGGCACAGGCATTGCGAATGTAATTAGATTAAAGGAGATAAAACATGCTAACTCTAAAACAAGCTCTCAAAAAGGCGACAGACCCACTTTCACGTCAGGTAATTGACGAATTCCGCCGCGATATGCTCTTTGAACTCTGCGTTTTTGACGATTGCGTCACCTTCAACGGCGGCACTATGGCATATGTTTACGAACGCATTACAGGCAAGCCCTCTGTTGACTACCGTGCAATGGGCAGTGAGTACACCAAGGGTAACATTCCAAGCACACAGATTACTGCACCGCTTAAAATCTTCGGCGGCAGCTTTGACATTGACCGTGTGGCATATGCATCAGACCAATCCTCTGTCCGTCTTGCCCATGAGCTATCTATGAAAATCGGCGCGACAAAGGCACTGTTTGCAGATTCCTTTATCAACGGCGACGCTGCAACCGCAGGTTTTGACGGCATTGAAAAGGTAGTTGCGGGAACTGCTAACGACCTTATTCCTACAGCGGTTATTGACGTTTCAGACTCTGCAAAAATTACAGCCAACGGCGCATTACTCATGGACCATCTTGACAGAATGCTTGCTGACCTTGACGGAAACGCTGACGCGCTGTTTGTCAACAAAAAGCTTTTCGCTGTTCTAAACGGCATTGCTAGACGTTCGGGCTATTTCTCGACCAGTGATGTGGACGCCTTCGGCAGCCCTGTTACAAAGTACGCAGGTATTCCCATTGTTGCTCTTGGCTCAAAGCCTCAGACTGCAGCTCCCATGATTGGCATTAACGGCACCGGCGAAACTTCAATGTATGCAGTTCGCTTCGGCTTGGACGGCGTTCATGCGGTTACACCTGCACACACTCCAATTCTAAATGTGTATCTGCCTAATTTCAGCGCACCCGGCGCAGTTAAAAAGGGTGAGGTTGAAATGGTTGCAGGTCTTGCAATTAAGACAACTGGCAGTGTTGGTGCTTTGCGCAAGATTAAAGTTTAGCCATGAATGCGGAAATTCTTAACGAACGTCTGCAAACGATGTATCCTGAGCTGACCCCTGAAGAGGTGGAGGCTGCCATTGCCCGCGCTGCTGCGCTTTTTTGCAGTAAGACATATCGCACCGACGTTCCAGACGAAGCGTCTTGGACGATTGTGGACATGGCGGCACAGCTTCTAAGCGGCAGCGGAGATATTAAAAGAATGCAAATAGGCGATACCACATTTGAATACAATCCCGAAAAAAAGACGGAGCTGTCAGGCTTTAAGGTGGCGATTGCAAGATGAATGCAGCAATTAGAAGGTTTATTAACAGTCAATTTACGGATGTTGCCACAGTTATGAGAATTATGCACCTAAAGGGTGTGGACGGAAGCACTCATGAGGTGTGGAGCACTGTATATGCCCTGATGCCGTGCAGGCTGTCTCAACGGTCAAGCTGGGGAAACTCCTCGGGAGGCATGAAGGAACGGCAAAGTCACAGCCAATGGAATGGACGGTACACTGTGTTTTGCAGCAATGAGATGACCATATACCCAGGGGACAAGCTGTTTGTAACTCAGCGCACAGGACCTACTTTTGAATGCATTGCGGGAAGCGGCTTTCGTTACGACTTTCATACTGAAATCGGTTTAGCGGAGGCAAAAAGAGTATGAGCTTTACGCCGGACATGCTGGTATCAGCGGTTTCAAGCTCGATTGCGGCACTGTTCCCCGACATTGCGATTTTTACAGAGCGCATTACGGCAAAAATGCCGGAACGGTGCTTTGTGGTGGGGATAAAGCGGCTGTCAATCCGTGATGAGTTGGGGCTTCGTAAAAAGCTGAACGGTATTTTTCAAATCATCTATTTTTCGCCTCAAGCTGCCCTTGACCAAGCAAACGACAGCAACGCAGTTTTCTTTAAGCTATCGGAACTTAAGCCGCTATACAAGGGCTTACCTATTAGAATCGGCGGCTTGGAGCGTGACTTCCAAGAGGGAGGCATGACTGTTGCCGCAGATTTTTCGCTAATGCTGTTTGAACAGGACGACAGCCCTGTTATGAACACCATGGAGGCAGAGCGGCATAATATCAGAGCAAACAATACATTGTAAAATGACAAGGAGACTTATATGTCTACATGGACAACGCAAAATAAGGTACTGCCGGGCGTCTACATAAACTTTGAAGGCAACGGCTCGGTACAAACAAAATCAGGCGAGCGCGGAGTATGTGCTATGGCACTTCCGAATCTCTGGCTTGAGTCTGATAAATTCATGGAGCTGACGGATTTCACGCAGCTCCCCATCGCCCCCGGCGATACTACTCCCCTTGCGATTATGGAAGCCTTTAAGAAGTCTAACCGTGTGTACGTCTACAGAGTGGGCGGCGGAACTGCCGCAAAATGCACTGTCTCAGGGCT
Organism: Oscillospiraceae bacterium; assembly: GCA_031546715.1. Taxonomy (GTDB): domain Bacteria; phylum Bacillota; class Clostridia; order Oscillospirales; family UBA929; genus JAVBKA01. The sequence continues at coordinate 6,724 of JAVBKA010000134.1, forward strand.
GACGGCTACCGCTGTTTGCACAGGGCAGGCGGGAAATAACATCACAATCGCCGTCAGCGGTACGGTGGCTCCATATACGGTTACAACCTTTGTTGGCGGTACTGTTGCTGACGCACAAAAGGTCGAAACTATTGGGGAGCTTGTGTCAAACGGCTATGTCAAGTTCAGCGGCACAGGCGCGCTTACCGCAACCGCAGGTACTGCGCTGGCTGGAGGTACTTCCGTTGCACCGTCTGCGGCAAACTACAAAACCTTTCTTGACGGCTGTGAATCAATTGCGGTCAACGCAATAGCCTGTCTTTCCAACGACACGGCCGTTCGTGATGTGTTTGTCAGCTTTGCAAAGCGCATTAGGGGGACTAAGTATCTTCAGGTGGTTGTGCCCGCAGGAGTGACGGTTGTGGGAGATTTTGAGGGTGTTATTGCCGTTGCAAACGGGGTATTTCTTGATAACGGCAAACATGTTGACGCTGTGACAGCCTGTGCATATGTCGCCGCGGCGACAGCGGCTTGTCCCCTCACCCAGAGCCTGACCAGTGACATTTATTTAGGCGCAGTCGAGCCTGACACTATGTACACTATTGCTCAGCAAGAGGAAATGGCGACTACGGGACGCATGGTTTTTGTTCCCGCAATCCGTGGAGGCGCGATGATACAAAAAGACATTAATTCACTGGTTTCTTTAACCCCTGAGCGTCCTTACTCCTTTTCTAAGAACAAAATCATACGCATTCTTGATGACATCGGTTTGTTCATTTCTCGCACAGGCACGGAAACCTTCCTAGGTAAAGTCCAAAATAATCAAACAGGGCGCGACCTCTTTAAGGCGACCATTGCAACGTACTTTTCCCAGCTATTTGAAAAGGGGATTTTACAGGGCGCAGGAGAAATTTCCATCACAGCAGGCACAGCACTGGACAGCGTAGTCGTAAAATACGCTATTTCACCCGCCGATACCATGGACGTTATATATAACACCGTTGTAGTAGGCTGATATTAGTATTAAGGAGTCTGAAACATGGCAATTTTTTCAGGGTCAAACGCAGTTTCATGCAGACAGGCAAAGGCGTATATGGTTATCGGTTCAGAGACCGTGGAGCTGTTTTACGCAAAAAGCCTTAAGGCAAACTACAAGAAACAAAAAAAGGAAATCCGCGCGCTGGGTAATGCAATGACCGCATTTAAAAGCGCGGGAGGCACAGGCAGCGGCACATTGGTTATTTATGAGGTTACAAGCAGATTTAAGCAAATGTTTGTTGACTACATAAAAACAGGTAAGGACGCTTACTTCAACCTCCACATTATCAACGAGGACGTTACAGCCAACAACGGACGCGAAAGCAAGGTTTTAGTCAACTGCAACTTTGATGAAATCACAGTGGCATCTTTTGACACCAGTGACGACGTTTTAGAGCAAACTCTCCAGTTTACCTTTGAGGGTATCGAGCTACTTGATAAGTTTGTTGAGTAATGGGCAGTGAGAATTTACAGGCTTTCTTAAGAGAAAGCGTCAGACATCGCCAAAACCGACTTTTAGCTGTTTCTTCAAGGATTACCGCAGAGGGTGAGCCTATACAATGGGAACTTAAGGCGATTACCGAGCGGGAAAACGCCGAGCTTCGAGACCGCTGCATTCGTAGCGGGGAGATTGATAAAACCCTGTATTTGCAAAGGCTTTGCGCCGAATGCGTTGTATATCCCAAGCTGACGGATTCAAGGCTGCAAGCGTCTTGGGGAGTGGTGGGGGCTGCCGAGCTGCTGACGGAGATGTTAGAGCCGGGAGAATACGCCGAATTGTTAGACGCTGTGCAGGAGCAAAACGGCTTCATGCCAGTGCAGGAAATGGTTGACACCGTAAAAAACTCATAAGGGAAAACGAGCCGTACTCAGCCGCCGCCTTTGCATTGTTTACCCTGCATCATCGTTTTCCCGGAGAATTTTTCTCGCTTTCTATGCGGGAACAGGCGGCGGTTATAGCATTTTTAGAACATGAGGACGAGCAACGGCAGAGAGGTGCGGAATAATGACTATTGATGCACTTTTCGCTCTGCTGAACAGACTTTTCACTGATTGGGATTTTCGCCTTTCCCACTATGCTCCCCGAAAAAGACCCCAAGTAGGAACTGCCCGCTCAGAGGTGTACATTCCTCTGAGCAAGGGCGGCGAGGCGGGTATTTTACGGCACAGCGAAAAGTTGATAGTTAAAAACTGCGAAAAGGTGATAAAAACCGTTGAAGCGCAGACGTTTTTCCAGGTCAGCGATAGACTGGTTAAAACCGTTGACAGCAGACTGGCAAAGGTTTTTGAAAGCAGGACAGTACGGCATAATACTGTGTCCCATAGTCAAGCTGTGGAAAGGCTGACAAGGTCGCAAGAGGCTCAGACGGCAATGATAAAAGAAACTGAGCGGCGTGTGGTCTATGACAGACGGTTTAGCCCCGAAAAGCCCCAAGACTTAAAGCAGTTGAAGCAGAGCACTGTTGTTGAAAAAGCTCAGAGGTATGATGAAGTAACCACCGAGAGGGTTGGGGCGAGTTTGGTGCAAGTAAAAGCTGCGTCACCTCTTAGTCGTGTGCTCATCGTACACAGCCGCACCACGAACAGTCCAACGCTCACCACGAACAGTCCAACGCTCACCACGCACAGCCAAACGCGAACCGTGCACAGTCCGATGCTCAACCAGTACAACGGAAGTCCCCTCCCCCAAAGCCATGAAAAGCTGACAAGACGGTCTGCTTCCGCCAAGCAGAGTGCTGTCGGCAGTCAAGCTTTAAAAAGTGTCCGACCGCCGCTTCTTCCAAAAGAAAAAGTGCATTTGTTCACGGTCGCCCATACCCATGGATTTGCATGGGGGGATTTTCGGTTTACTCAGGCACAGCCCACCGCAGTCAGAGCAGGAATGCGCAAGGACACTGCACCCAATCGGACAGGTCTTACCCACGGACAGCGCATTGCCACCTATTGTCCCCCTCCCCCGCAGCTCACTGCGCCCATACCCATGCGCCATGAGGACGTACTAAGAATCGCCATGCTGGCAAAGCGGCTTATTGACGAGGAAGCGGCGCAGAGCGTAGCACTTGATTTTGTATAATATACTAATCACTAATCAAAAACCGCAATCTTTTCGGTCTTTAAATTCTCGTGCGTCGTTGTAGTCAATCGCCATGCATAAAGCATGACTCATTCCTCCGCCTTGCACGATAAATTAAATCCTCGAAAATCTTTACTGGTTTTTAATCAGTGAATAGTATGCCGTTACACAGCCGCACAAAGGAGATACCGATGATTAAAACATTTTTAGGAGGCATTTTGCTTCCTGTTAATCCTCTGGAGGAAATTCATTTTACCAGTCAGTCAGCGCATTCCTCGCAGCATGTGCTGGGTATCGGTGAGGTGGTAACTCCAAACAAGAAAAATCTTTTGAGAATTGTAATTCAAAGCCTGTTTTCTCAGCGCGGGCCGTACAGCTCATCAGCTTCGCCCAGAGAGCTTGTCAACAAGCTGCTGAATCTTCAGGACAGCGCAACCCGCTTTATAGTGGAGGGCGAAGGCATTAACTGGAATCTTGAGGTGGTTATTGACAGCTTCGATTTCAGGATGCCCTTCGGTGAAGCGGGTGATTACTACTACACGCTGACCATGCGTGAGTACAAAAAAACTACCGCAAAAGAACGTGCCACCACCACAACCACGACCACCGCCGTCACCACCCCGGTTAAGCAAACGCCTAAAACCTATGTTATAAAAAGCGGCGACAGTCTTTGGAAAATAGCAAAATCCGTCTTAGGTGACGGGGGACGCTGGAAGGAAATCTACGACCTAAACCGTGATAAAATCAAAAATCCCGATGTAATCAGCATTGGCAAGGAGCTGAGATTGCCGTGACAATAGACCAAATTAAAACAATAATCCACAATACAGTGGAAAACTCAGGGTACATTACAGGCACTGTTGAAAGTGCCGCTCCCCTATCAATTCGGTTGAGCAGTAAAATAACCGTGGGCAAGGAAAGCCTCGAAACGACGAAGCTTTGCCGTCAGCTAAAGAAAACCATCGCAACGCAGGCGGTAACCTTTTGGGAAAACCTGAAAAAAGGCGACATAGTTATCCTTTTAAAAAGCTGTGACGGCAGACGGTACATAGTTCTTGACGTATTGGAGGGAGTGTAATGCTGCCTCAGACAGAAGCGGTTACAGTTTCGGCTATGCCGTCGAAAACATGGCGGCTGGACTTTAAAAACGGGCGAATTTCGGGCATGATTACCGACCCTCTTGAGGCAGCCAAGCAAAGCGCGATATGCTCAATACTAACTCGGCGATTTGAGCATGTTATTTTCAGCGACGCCTACGGTAGTGAGCTGCATAAGCTCATTGGTTCGGATAAAGCGTTAGTTCGTGCCGAGGGTGAGCGATATATACGGGAAGCGGTTTGCGTTGACCAGCGGATAACAGGGGTTGAAAACGTGGTTTTTGACGATGCAAACGGAAATATCAGCTTTTCTTTAGTCACTGACGCAGGAGAGGTAGAAACGAGGAGCAGTATATGAAAACCTATGAGGAAATTTTGGGGTCAATGCTGGAGGAGGTGCCTAGCTCGCTGGATAAGCGGGAGGGCAGCGTTATTTACACCACTCTCGCCCCCGCCGCCGCACAAATCGCCGAACTGTACACCTACTTAGAGCTTGTTGCGGACTACTTTATGCCCGACAGCGCACGAGGCGCAGACCTTGACAGGATTTGCGGCAGCTATAAAATATCGCGCTTTCCATCGTCTGCGGCGAAGTACAAGGCGGCTTTTACGGACGCAGAGGGCAAGCCCGTTGCTGTGCCTCTGGGCAGTCGGTTCAGGCGAAATGAGCTGATTTATTACGCAGAGACCGAGCTTGAGGCGGGAAAGTACTGCCTTGCCTGTGAAACCCTTGGAGATACAGGCGTGGAGCTTGCCGGAGCATTGCTGCCCATTGACACTATTCCAGACCTTACAGGCGCACAGCTTTTAGAACAGCTTTTTGCAGGTATTGACACTGAAAGTGATGATTCTTTGCGGGCTAGACTGCTGATGGTCTACACCAAAAAGCCCTTCGGCGGCAATGTTGCGGAGTACGAAACCGCCATACTTAGTCAGCCCGGTGTGGGCGACTGTAAAATATTTCCTGCGCCCAACGGAGAAAAAGGTCGCGTACACTGTGTTATTACCTCGGAAAACGGTGGCGTATGCTCGGCGGCACTGATTCAAAGCGTTAAGGAGCTGCTTGACCCAGTGGCAAAAAGCGGAGAGGGTGCAGGTCTTGCGCCAATCGGGCACTTTGTCACAGTCGCCACACCTGCGCTGCTAGACGTTACCATAACGGCGAAAATCGAAGTCAGAGCCGACTATGAAAAGGATGCGGTTATTGCGGATGTTACCACTGCCGTGAAAAACTATGTCCATTCCATGGGGCTGGACGACGAGGTTTTGTATCTGTCCAGAGTGTTTACCTCAATTGTTGAGGTGAAGGGCATATCTGACGTTAGTAATGTAATGCTCAACGGCGTCGCCGTCAATAAGGCTCTGCCGAAGCTTTGGAACAATATGACTTTGCCCAGAGCCACGGTTAATCTTACGGTGCTTTAGGTATGCAGAAGTACACACAATATTTGCCCGACTTTTGGGAAAAGTTTGCGGAAATCCCCGCCATCGGCGAAGTGGTTGACAAGCGTTGCGCAGAGCTTAAGGCGGCATTTGAAAAGACCAAGGAAAACTATTATTTTGACATAATGGACGACAAAACACTTGCAAGGTGGCGAGATATATACGGCACGTTTTTCAAGGACAGAAATGCGTTCCTTGCTATGCTGGTTTCCCAGAGCTTAGAAGGTCTTGAGGGCGTTCAGGAGGCGGCGGGCGAATACTTAGACTGCGAGGCTATCGCAGTGTTAAACGACGCAGGAATTACCGTTAAATTCTGCTGGCCTGAAGTTATGGATTCAGCGGGAGTGTATTCCTTTTTGCGGGACATGATACCCGCCAATCTGCCGCTGTATGTCGCCCAAGTGGCAGGTACATTTGCCTACTTTGACAGTCTTGGTAGGACTTGGAGCGCATGGGATGCACTGAACCTCACATGGCACAAAAAAGAAAGATACATTAAAGAATAGGAGCAGCTATTATGCCTTCAAGCAAAAAAACCACCCTAGGGCTTAATCAATGGGAGGCAGACGACCGCCCGACACGCATTGACTACAACAATGACAACAAAATTGTAAATGACGCTCTGGTTGCCAGAACGCCCCCCACAGGATACAGAAAGCTGGTTACCTTTCACCCCACAGGCAGCTACACCTTTTATCCCGCTCAGCATGGATTAAAGGCGGGAGACACAATTGGGTATTTCATGTGCGGCGGCGGAGGTTCTGGAGGAACGGCTAACGGTAAGCAGTTTACCTCAGTAACAGGCGGCGCAGCAGGCGCGTCTTTTTGGGGATTGCGAGTGCTGACGGAAACCGATGTTTCCAACGGAATGCCCGCAACAGTCGGCAGAGGGGGCAGCAAGGTAACTGCATTTCTTAATCAAGCAACCTCCAATGCGGGAGCTGCCACCACCTTTGCATCAAAGACTTGCGCCGGCGGCGAAGGTGGAAAAGCCTCGCAGACAGCCGAACCCAGTAATGGAGCGAGCGGCGGACAAGGCTCGGATTCAGCCTCACCAGATACCGTTATCGGACTTGCGCCTGCAAATGCCGTTCGCTCAAGCGGAGCATACGGCGGCGGCAAATTTTTGCTTGGCGGCGCAACCTCCACCATGGGAGCGGCTAATCCCTTTGAGCCTTATGCCGCATTTCTAGGAGCTGGAGGATATGCCACCCTAGCCCATCAGCAGCAAACCCCGCCCCTGACCTATGGCAGTGGCGCAGCGGGAACCTTAGTCACCGCACCAACAAGCACAGAGAACACGGGAGTTGCCGCAACAGGCTACGGCAACGGCGGCGGCGCGTTACTTGTAAATAACGACTCAGGCACTAAGACGGGGCTTGCAGGTGTAGGCGCGCCGGGCGTGGTGATAATTTACGCACCGTAGAGTAGAACGTTTTCAAATAAAATTAGTATAATAAAAGAGGAGAACCACATGGTTGACGAAAAGCTGCTTGAGCTAACAAGCAGAATGTGTGTTGTGGAGGAAAGCGTTAAATCGTCCCACAAGAGAATAAACGATATTGACAGAATTACAGAGGGAATCTACAAGGTTGCCTCGAATGTTGAAACCTTAGCAGAACAGTTAAAATCCCTGACATGCCGCATGGAAACATGGCTTTCACGTCTGGAAGCCAGTCAGCGCACACAGGGTGAACGTATAGGCGCACTTGAGAAAAAACCTGCAATGCGTTGGGAAGCCATGGTAGGACAACTTATAGCAATCGCTGTGGCATCAATTGCAGGCGCGTTTTTGGGGCGTTTGGTATGAAAAATGCACTAACCGAGCTTTTAAAAGTACGAAGTATAATCACATTGGCTATTATCGGCGTGCTTTCCTACTTGGCAATAGTACGAATTATTGATGCCGCCACCTTTATGACTATTGCGGGCGCAGTGGTTGCTTACTATTTCAATAGAAAAGAAGGAAACGGCAATGACAATCATAACTAAGTACATGACAGACAATCCCTGCTACAAAGCGGGAAAAACGATACAGCCGACAGGCGTAATGGTACACAGCACCGCCGCCCCCGGGACAATGGCAAGTGATTGGTTTGAGCGGTGGAATAAGTCGGATGTTGAAAAATGTGTTCACGCATTCGTTGACAACACTGTTGTTATGCAGTATCTGCCTTGGAAGCACAGAGGTTGGCATTGCGGCGTTGGAACATCGGGAATGTCAGGGAACAACACCCATGTTGCATTTGAAGTCTGCGAGCCGTCGGACATGGTGCTGTATTATCAAAACACAATCAAGCGAGGCGAATTTGCCGACAGCAGAGCCGTAAAGGCGGTTCAGCAGCAGCTATTAGCCAAGGGCTTGTATTTGGGCAATATTGACGGCGAATACGGCGGGGCCAGTGAGCTGGCTATGAAAAAATATCAGACCTCCAAGGGGCTGACGGCAGACGGCGTATGCGGAAAAAACACATGGAAGGCATTAGCCGCCGAGCCTGAAAGACTTTGTGCGTACAATCCGGAAAAAAACAAGGCGTATTTTGACGCGGCATGGAATAACGCAGTTGAGCTGACCGCCATGCTTTGTATTGAAAACGGAATAAACGAAAGCGGCGTGATTTGTCACAGCGAAGGGTACGCAAAGGGTATCGCCACAAATCACGCAGATATTATGCACTGGATTCCACTTCACGGAAAAAACATGGATATGTTTAGAGCCGATGTGGCAAAGGAAATAAAGGCGGCTCAAGGTGAAAACCAATCAGGCAGGCCAGACCTCGCCACTGTAGCAGCGGCAATTGACAACCTTGCAAGGCTTGGAGAGCTTAATACCCCCGATTACTGGAAGGCGCATTATAAAGAGCTTGCTAATGTGGATTATTTGCTGATTGGCTATAGTAACTGCGCAAGCAAGGCGATAAAATAGAAACTGCAAAATAGGAACATCGTCCCGCTATTGATTTTTTGAACATGCTGTGATATGCTGTTAATCAAACGGAGGTGGCTTATAATGAGTGAAAATTCTGCTTGGCGTCCCAACAGTATGAAGGCATGTCTGGAAAATGACAGATATCTTTCTGTTATGGTTTCAAACAAAGAGTTTTTTGGGAAAGGTCTCGTGCTTGACAATTCAGCAGAGCCGTTTACCCAGTGGTATGGAAAGTCCGTGATTAAGGAACTGGACTATTTAAAACGCAAGGCTGCCAATGAAAAAAACGCAGTTGAGCATAATTAGTACTTCTAGGCAGGGAGATTCCTGTCTAGAAGACGTTTTTTTGCAAAAAATCTTTTCTGGGGGACATGTGAATGACTGAGCAAGAATTTTATGACTATACAAATCGGCGCATAATTCCAAGAGTTGAGGAAACCTTATTAAACCTTGATTGCCAACTGCAAGGTATTTCTGACATCAATGCCCTCGCCTATCACTTGTACCCGAAATATGAGTTTTTTGAGGGCTGGTATAAGGCGATTATGAGGTCTGCTAAGCCTTTGCTTGATGAGAATAAGATGACAGCATGTCTCTGCGCTGCGATTATAGCGTTAAGACCGCTAAAGCCTAATCTGAATGTTCGGTTAAAAGATTCTTCCGAAGAATTTTCATACTTCTACCATTATCCCAATGAAGTTTTAGCGTATTTTAGCGCTGTTGACTTTATCGGACTAAAGCTTGCATCTGAAACTGACGACGAAAAGAAGCTTGACTTTATATTCGACGGCGTCTTCGTCCCCGACAGCGGCAACGACGACCATGACTACCTTTCCTACTTCGTAAAGGTGCTAGACCACGCCGCCCGTAAAGACGAAAAAGACCCCAACGAGCCAGAGCCAGCCGAGTATCCATATGATATGAACTATGACCTGACAGCATTCTCGTTGCTGTTTTTTCACATAACCGAGAGCTATAGACAGGCTCTTGAAGGAGTAAAGTAAGTGAGTACAGCCCTGAAACAAGCGTTATAGCTTGTTTCGGGGCTGTTTTGTGTTGTGGGGGGTGAGGAGATGGTGGATTGTGAGGCGAACTCACTTCGTTGAGATAAATAAACCGCACTCTTTTTGAATATTGATTGCGCCGTCTCTTTTTCGTATATCTTCAAAATAATCAAACAATCCGACAAAATCATTTTCTGTACATCTTTCCAAGGAAATAGACGATTTTAACCAATCAACTAAGTCCTCAGTTTCTGTAATTGACAACGAGTCCTCAAAGTCTATCCTTTTCACATTTGAAAAGTGACAGCTTAGTATTTCTGCTCCGTTTTGGAGGTTGAAAGGAAATTCTTGAGAAAAAGCAGTGGTGTCTGGGTTAAGCTGTTTAAAAGCATTATGTAAAAATTTTTGCATTCCACTATTGCCGTTAGTAGTGGAATAGAATTTGCCGCCTGCAATAAGAATGCGACGCACTTCGGATAATGCTTTTGATAAGTCGGGAACGTGGTATAGCATGTGGTTAGCGATAACGATATCAAAAGCTTCATCTGGAAAAGGGATGTTTTGTATATCGATTTGATTAAATGAAACATTGGGATAAGCTGAATACTTGGCTTTGACGGCATCTATCATGCCAGTTGAAAAATCTGACAGTGTCAAGCTACTGTTA
>JAVBKA010000164.1:0-7685 GCA_031546715.1 Oscillospiraceae bacterium
TGGCAAATTCTCCCGTTTTTTGCCATTATTGGGGCAATTCCCCATTTGTCAATTCGCTTTTTCCACAATCTTTGCCGTCGCTTCTTGTGCGTTTTCACCACAGTCCCTTAAGTTGTTGACATTACTCTGTGGAGGGGTGCCAACCGCAGTTGGCGGGGTGCTTGGGTTTCACGGCACGATGGAAACGGGAATAGGTTACCGAAGAAGTCTAACATTTAGATGAAATAAATACAAAAGACACCCTCTCAAAAAATGGGAGGGTGTCTTTTGTATGTTTCTATTTTTGGGAGGGAACAATAAGAAAATATTGATTATAGTATTACAAGGAGCGTCAAAATTATGAACACCACCCAAAATACGGCATTTCCAAATAAAAACCCACGGGCAGTTTTACTATTGGCACTAAAGCTCACTCTCGGCGGCATCGGCTACGGCTTGCTTGAAATCGCATATCGAGGATTCACGCACTACAGCATGATTATTGCGGGAGGGATATGCTTCTGCATATTAGTCAGCCTGTCGAAAAGTAAAAAAAATCTGCTTTTATTATGTGTAGGTGGAGGGATTGCAATTACGGCTGTTGAATTTATCTTCGGTGCTGTGTTTAACCTATGGCTTGGTATGGAGGTTTGGGACTATTCTAAGGAAAAACTAAACCTTTTAGGGCAAATATGTGTCCGTTTTACCGTGCAATGGTGCGCGCTTAGCGCGGTTGTGCTTTCTATAGCAAGGTTAGTAAGGTCAACAGTTCCAAAGATAACTAAAAAGCTTGGGGTTTTACGCACGGCAGCAAAGAAAACCACATGAAAACCAAGACGAAATGTGTAATAGCGGGAGCTTCGGCTGGAATTATTAACGGCTTTTTTGGAACAGGCGGCGGCATGGTATGCGTGCCGCTGCTTTGCCGTTGGGCTGGACTAGAAAACCGAATCGCCCTTGCAACCACTGTTATGACGATTGCGCCACTTTGTGTGCTTTCTGCAATAATATACTGGCTGAGAAACGGCATTGAATTATCTGCCGCACTGCCGTACTTAGTCGGGGGAATGCTTGGCGGTATTGTGGCGGGTATTGTCTACGGGAAAATATCGGCATTATGGCTGCGCCGTGCCTTTGGTGCACTATTGTTACTGGGCGGAGTAAGGATGCTGCTGCAATGAGATGGCTTTGGGACTTTGTTGCAGGCTCATTAACCGGAGTACTGTCCGGCTTCGGAATCGGCGGCGGGACAATCCTCACGGTATACATGACCACATTGGGCGGGCTGAGCCAGCATGTTGCGCAAGGGGTGAACCTGCTGTATTTTCTGCCCTGCGCCTCGGGCGCACTGTACGGACATGTGCGGCATAAATTCGTTGATTTTTCCTGCGCCATTCCTGCGATTCTTGGGGGATTGCCTGCGGCGGCACTAGCTGCCTACTTAGCAAGCCTTGTTGACGACGGCATACTGCGAAGGCTGTTTGCCGCAGGGCTTATATATGTGGGGCTGAGAGAAATGACAATAAAAAGGCAGCCTGTTAAAAGCTAAGATAAATAGATATTTTGATAAATATCCGTGAAATTGTAACCAAAAAAAGAATTGCTGACTAATATGTAACGAAGGGGTGATGTCATGGCATACACAAACAGAGAACTGCTGGCGCGATTAATCAGGTGTGAGGCAGAAGGCGAAGGCGACAACGGAATGCGTGCCGTAGCAACGGTTGTAATGAACAGGGTGAACGTTTCCGAAGGGGAGTATCTGCGAACTGGTCAGGGAAACCTACGTCGGGTTATTGACCAGCCATACCAGTTTACCTGCGTTATGGGGCAGGTTGCAGGTCAGCCTAATCCGCAGACTATTTGGTCTAGCCCGCCTGAGCCGATTCACTACGAGATTGCCGATTGGGCTATAGGTGGGGGACTGTATTGGGGTGTTGGTAACAGCCTTTGGTACATGAATCCATATGGAAACTGTCCTCAGATATTCCCAAGAAATGGCTCAGGTAAATTACATACGCCGCTTAATCAGCACTGCTATTACAGACCTACGCCGCAGTACGCAAACACCTAGAAATGTTGAAAACGCAGAAGATTGCTCCCTCTTAGCCGACACAAGAGGGCAGCGGGATTACTATCACCGTCGGAGAAAAGGCTGATTATATGAATATTAATCCATTTCCATACTCAAACATGAATTTACAAGGTGATTTCGACACACCAGCAGAAATGCTTCCTCGTATGCAGGACAATAACATGATGCAAATGCCTATGCAAATCCCAATGCAGATGCCTATGCAAAATCAGATGCCCATGCAGATGCCCATGCAGAATCAAATGCCGATGCAAAACCAAATGCCCATGCAGATGCCTAATCAAATGGATTTCCCGATTAACGAGCCACCCCCAGAAACCGTGACAAATCCGCTGTTCACGCCCGGATTTCTCAGAACACAGATTGGCAAGCTCATGCGTGTGGAGTTCCTCATCGGAAACCAGACTAATGACAGGGTGGGACGGCTAATCCAAGTCGGCGCATCATACATTCTGCTACAGAGCATTGACCCGAGCAGCGTAATTATGTGCGATATTTTCTCTATCAAATTCGCCACAATAATCAATCGCGCCGACGGAAATGTAATTCTAACAGGAAGAAACGTCTAGTAATCGCTTATACGTCTAGCGGTAGATAACGTCTAGTAGTCGATTATTTTATATCCACAAGCATTGATAATTCGGGTGTCGTTGTACTGCTCCGGCGTTTCTACCGTATAGCTGTAACGCTTGTGCTGATGACCAAATAAGTACACCTTGGGCTTTACGTTTTCAATAAGTGAGCGATAGCATTCAAAGCCTTTATGGAATTGGTCGTCACCGTCCCCAAGTCCTGCCGCCGGAGCATGTGTAACCAAAATGTCCAGTCCGCCCTTGAAGCGAATTTTCCGCTGTAATGCAACAGTTTTTTTACTCATTTGTTGCTCGGAAAACACCAGTGGGTCTTTAGGGTTTAAACCAAGGCAGCCACCAAGCCCCGCAAGACGGACTCCTTTGTAGGTTTCAACCCGCTCCTCAATACAAGTACAGCCGCCGGGAGGATTATCCCTAATGGCGGCGTCATGGTTGCCCTTTACATAAAAAAGCGGCACAGGTATCATAGTTGAGAGAAATTCCAAGTAAGAACACTTTAAGTCACCGCAGGAGATAACCATTGCAACCTCGGCAAAAAAGCCAGGGTCAAAAAAATCCCAGATGTATCTGCTTTCTTCGTCAGAAACTACAAGTAAGCGCATTTGGAGCTCCCCCTCACAAAATCACTAGGAGGTAAACATATGTCACGAAACTCAGAAGGGCTATCTCCGTTCAGTCGGCAAGACCCAGGAGAGCTCCCAATGAACATAGTAAGAAATCGAGACGACAGCGACTGTAGCTGTGCGGGCGGGCTGACAAATCAGCAGTTCATGGCACTTTTAAGATGTCTGGGCTGCCCCGAAGAAGCTGCTGCCTTTGATACCTGCCCATGCTTAGATGACACGCAGCAAGGCTGCGGCGGTACAGTCACAGGGCTAGGCGGCACATTAGGCGGGTGCGCTGGCGGTTGTGCCAACGGGCGTGTGGATTCTGCCGCAAGCTTTGGAGGTGTTACCATGGCGGCTAACAATAATAATACTACAAACAACACATTAAATCTAGGTGTAAATAATTTTTTAACCAGCGGCGTGATAAACCTAACTCAGGCGGGACGAATAATTATCAGGCTTTTAAACTTAAGTAATACACCGCAGACTATAAATGCAAGAGTTTTCGCCTTGGACACAGTACCAAGACAAGTGCTTCGTATTGGAAACACAGTGTTTTCAAGGGATATTACAATTCCTGCTGATAGTCTGTCAACAATCTCCTTTGAAGCAAATGTACCTCTAGGCAGGCTCCTAGAAGTACAAATAAGGGGCACATCATCAACATGCGGGTTGTCAGGGCTTGTAATCCCGTCAGTGTTTTTACAGTCCGGCGCATGTCCTACACAGCAATTATTTAGGGGCATCGATTTTATAAGGGTGAGTTAATTCGCACTTACTTAATTCGCTTTTTCGCAAGATTGCGGAGTAGACTCAATGAAGCTGTCTGCTCCTAATTGGAGGCGAAAGGTATTCAAAATATCGGTTGTAGTTCTGCCGTCATACTCAGTGTAGCCAACCTTAAGCTCCACCTCAAAGTCAAAACATGCGGCAATATCATGCTTAACTGCCTTATAGATGCGCTTTACTGCCATTTCTGCCGAGGATTCATCTGTTTCGGCAAAGACAACGCCGTAAAGGTCGCCTCCGAGGTACGCCACATGGTCTAACATGCGGACCTCTCTGCTAATAATGTAGCCGATATATTTTATAACACGGTCACGGTGGCTCTTATCCTTGATTCGCGGCGGGAGCTTGGCATGGAACACCGCAATTGAAAATGGTCTGTCATAACGCCTTCTGCGGTAGGATTCCTGCTCGACAAAATGCTCAAAGCTCTTAAGGTTCGGCATCGCCATTTCCATGTCGGTGGTTTCCTTGTATTTTTCCCACAGACCTAGAATTTGGGCTTCGTCCTGACTTGACGCCATGGTCTTAAATTGCAAAAGTAGCGGGGTTAGGTCACGATAACCGAGGTAAACCTTCCATGTATCGTTTTCTAAAACAGCGTACTTATTAAAATTATATTCAGAAACCAGCCCAGAGCTGACTTCTTTTTCGTTAATGGTTACAGTAAATTCTTCTGCCTTGACCTTGTTGCCGCTTTCATCGGAATTATAATAGGTGGAGAGACCGTCGTGCTTTTTAAAGAGCTTTAGAGAGAATCGTCCGATTTCATATATTGCAGCCACAGAGCCTTGCCATTCCACAAAACTGCCTAGGGTAAAACGCTGTTTATCTTTCTCGCTGATAAGCTTAAAAGCGTCTCTAAGCCGTTTTTCGGAGAGGCACTTGAAGTAGTCAAAAAGCACCTGATATGATCCCTGTGAGCCTCCGCCGTACATTGGTGCTTGAGGCTCACGGTTTACATAAACCACTCGCTCATGCACTTCAACTCGCGGCGAAGCAGAGTGACCTGCGCCTCTGCGGCGAATCCACTCAAAATGATATGCTTTTCTGGAAGTCTCGTTGCCTAAGATTTCATAGGCATGGTTAATTTGCTTAATTTTTTCTTCTGCCTGCGGGGTGTTATTGACATCAGGGTGATATTTTTTACAAAGACGCTTGTACGCACTTTGGATTATATCGGCTTCGGCCTCAGGATGAACCTGAAGAATTTGATAGAGATCAACCCAGACTTCCACTGCACCACTTCCAGTATACATAATTCTGTCGATAATACTACATATTGTATATTACAAATATGGTTTTGTCAAGCAATTCCAAGCAAATATTGCAATATTTTGTCAGTTGTTGTAGAATACATAATATGAGATGATAAAAGTTCTTTTTAAAGCGTTTTTATGTCATGGCGGGATTGCTTTTCTCACCGTGAAACATGCTCATTCTTTGTAAAGGAAGGTATTTTTATGCAAATTACTGCCTCTAAAAATGACATAATTGTCAACGATATTACAAGCTTTGATTTGGCGAAAACACTTGAATGCGGTCAGGTTTTCCGTTACGAGCAGAACGAAGACCGCTCGTATACCGTGGTATCCTCTGACAAGGCGGCAAAAATTTCGCAAAATGATGGAGTTCTTACCTTCCATAACATGGATAGAGACTGCTTTGAAAGCTATTGGCGGGCATATTTTGACCTTGACAGGGATTACGCTACAATAAAACTCGGAATTGCAGTTGACGATATGATAAAAACAGCGATGGAGCATGGTGACGGAATCCGCATTCTCAAGCAAAACACCTTTGAAGCGTTAATCAGCTTCATCATCTCTCAAAATAACAATATTCCCCGTATCAAGAAAATAATACAAGCATTTTGCTTACAATTCGGAAAAAAAATAAATACCCCTCTGCATGACGCAAAGGAGTATTTCTCGTTTCCCTCGCCGGAAACCCTAGAGGGCTTGACGGCGGAGGACTTAGCCTTCTGCAAGTGCGGCTTTCGGGCGAAGTACATAGCGGACGCTGTGAAAAAAATAAACTCTGGTGAGGTTGACCTCTCTGCACTGGCGTGCCTTTCTAACGAAGACGCTATGAAAATACTCATGCAGATAAACGGCATAGGACCAAAAGTTGCAAACTGCATTATGCTGTATGGCTGTGCCCGTTTCGATGCGTTTCCCATCGATGTGTGGATAAAACGGATTATCGACAAATATTACGGCGAAGGCTTCGACCCCGCACGTTACGGACAGTACGGCGGAGTAGCCCAGCAGTATCTGTTTTACACTGAGCGCACAGGGGGCTTTAGCAGTCTCACTTCATCTCAATAATCAGAGAATTATCGTCAGTGTCTGTGTCCTCTAGAACAGCTTTTACGTATTCGGATAAATTGGTTTTAAGCAGTCCGCTAAGTGCGGGATTCAATTTCAGCTCGGCGGTGTACTTGTTTTCCGTTCCCATAAAGTAGTATAGATTTAAAAGTTTTAGGAGCTTTAGCTGTTCTTCGGGCAGCTCTCCCGCAAAGCTTGAGGCGAAGTCCAAGTACCACTGGCGTGAATATGTTGAAAAATTCAGCAGATTATCATCGGTTTTGCCGCCAGTCCTTGCCCAGTTCTCCACATCGACCTGTCTGGTTGAATACTCGAAGGTGCCGCCCTGCCTTGTAATAACTCCGAAGTTATGAGGATAGGTGACCATTGCGCCTGTTACAATGTCGTACAGCTTTTTGCCGTCTGCGCCTGTGTAGGAGGAGATATCCTGATTGTGAATATGTCCCGCCATTACGAAGGGGACGCCCCAATCAAGAAATTTATCTCTAAAATATTCGCTTTCGGAGATTTTTACATCAAATATGGGATTGTGGGTTATAAAAGGGTGATGTTCTGCCACGAGTAGGTGCTTGTCCTGAGTTTTGGCTTCAACGCCGATAGCGTCAAGCCATCTGACAGTGCCGTTTTCAAGCTGACCGTAAAAGCCTGTATCAATCATGGCAAGCCATAGGTCGTCCGCTAAAGCGACCATATAGGATAGTCCGTAATCAGGTCGTGATATAGCCTCGACGTAGCCAAATTCCTTGTAAATGTCCTCAAAACCGCCTGCCTTGGTGTCGGGGAAATCGTGGTTGCCAGAGATTACCAGAACGTCAACGCCCTCGGCTTCAATCTCGCTGAGGACTGAGGCGATGTACTTATGACCGTCAGGTGAGCCGAAATCCAAAATGTCGCCTGTAATAATCAAATAGTCTGGCTTTTCGGTCTTGACTTCGCTAACAAAAGCGGCGAATATGTCCTGAATGTAGGGTAGATTTTTTGCTCCGCCGTAAATCTCAACGTTTTTATCCAAAACATAGTGAATATCAGTGGCAATCCATAAAACCAGCTCATCCTCGGTAGTTTTGTCCGACTGAACGGGGGATACGATAACGGGGGCGCACGAAGTTAGAAGTGCTGCAATGCAAAGCAGGAGAAATAGCTTTTTCATGTAAAGTCCGTCCGTCCTAAAAGTTATACTATTCACTGATTAAAAACCAGCAAAGATTTTCGAGGATTTAAGTTTTCGTGCTAGGCGAAGGAATGAGTCATGCTTTATGCATGGCGATTGACGACAACAACGCACGAGAATTTA
>JAVBKA010000246.1:0-7916 GCA_031546715.1 Oscillospiraceae bacterium
CGGATG
This sequence comes from Oscillospiraceae bacterium, assembly GCA_031546715.1. Classification (GTDB taxonomy): domain Bacteria; phylum Bacillota; class Clostridia; order Oscillospirales; family UBA929; genus JAVBKA01. The sequence goes on from JAVBKA010000246.1 coordinate 7, forward strand.
GCACCCTCCACAGAGGTGAATAAGGTGTGCGTGGGTTAGTTAATTTTCCTCCTTGGAGAGGGGGCGCAACTTAATTCCCCTCTGTGGAGGGGTGGCGCGCAGCGACGGGGTGGTTAGGTTTCACGGCACTATGGAAGCGGGAATAGATTACCGAACAAGTCTATTACAACGCTCTTTTGTAAAATGGCAGCTCCACGAGCTTCACAGGTTCGGACTTCCCGCGAACAGTTATGGAATAGCCCTCGCCCTCGGATGTATCACCTGTAATCAGTGCCATTGCAATGCTTCCGCCCAGTGTGGGGGAAACGCCGCCGGAGGTGGTAACGCCAACCTCTGCGCCGTCTTTGCAGACGGGGTACTCAGCGCGGGCAATGGCGCGCCCTTCAGGACGAAGCCCCACCAGCTTGCGAGTTTTAGGGTCGTTCTTTTGAGCAAGTAAAGCGTCTCTGCCCACAAAGTCGCCCTTGTCAAAGCATATAAAGCGGTGTAAACCTGCTTCGTAGGGGGAAATACTGTCAGACAGCTCGTGACCGTAGAGGGGGAGAGCCGCCTCTAGGCGAAGTGAATCCCTTGCGCCAAGTCCACAGGGTACAGCACCAAGCTCCACAAGGTCGCACCAAAGCTTTACGGCATGTTCAGGCGGCAGATATATCTCGCAGCCTTTTTCCCCAGTGTAGCCTGTAAACGCTCTGAATGCGCCCTCGGGAAGCTGAATTTTGTCCATAATAGACTTATATTCAGGACCTTGGACTGCAATTTGAGCATAACGACTGCTGTGATTTTCCACAACTACATTTGAGGGAGCATTGTCCTTAAACCATGCATAATCCTTGTCGGCGTTAGAGGCGTTGACGCAGACTAAGTACCCGCCCTCGCGGGGATACACGATAATATCGTCCACAGTTCCGCCGTCGACTCTGCAAACAGGGGAGTACGCCCATTTTCCATCTAAAAGCCGTCGGAGGTCGTGGGTTACGGAGTGCTGCAAATAATCAAATGCGCCGTCGCCTGTCACCCAAAGCTCGCCCATATGCGAAACATCAAATATTCCCGTGGCTGTTCTGCAAGCCTTGTGCTCCTCTAGTATTCCGGTGTATTGCACAGGCATATCCCACCCTGCAAAATCCACTATTCTAGCCCCTAAGGCAACGTGCTGGTCATATAAAACTGTTTTCAATTCGACACCCCTTGCGCAATCATTCAGCAGATAGTATATCCTATATAAAAGTGCTTTTCAAGGACTAAATTCTAACTATTGTAAATATTCTGTGACAAAGCTCTGTTCCGGATTTCTCTGCTCGGCAGTATAAACAAGGTGAGCAAAAATAAAAAAGTGATGCTATATATTGACATTAAATAAAAAACAGCGTACAATCTCACCTAAGGTGGTGTTTAGATGAAGTTAATCTATATTCTATTAGTGTTTATTCCTGCAACAATCTTGGAGCGTTTTGTTTTTCATGCCAGTGATTCCCTGATTTTCTTAACAAGCTGTTTAGGTATTATTCCTCTGGCGGTGATTATCGGTAATGCGACAGAGCAAATTACTTTCTATACCGGCTCAAAAATCGGAGGTTTCCTAAATGCGACAATGGGGAATATTCCCGAGCTATTGATATCTGGATTTGCTGTAAAATCGGGAATGTATACATTGGTTTTAGCCAGCCTTTCAGGCTCAATTATCGGCAATATTATGATGGTTTTAGGATTAAGCATATTTGTGGGCGGAATCAAGCATAAATTCCAGACTTTTAACGGAAACATTAGCCGAAGTAACTTCATACTGTTGTCCTTCGCCGCCTTTGGAATTATGATGCCCTTTGCCTTCAATTACTTTGGCGGACTAGAGTCTGACCATAAGCTAATGCAGGATTTCAGCCTAATTCTGGCAATTATTATGCTCGTGATATATATTTTAGGGCTTGTTTTCTCATTACACACACATAAAGATATTTTCGAGGACGAACCCAGCGAAGGCGAAGGAGACGGTAAAGAGCTGGAAAAGGCTAAATGGAGTATGCCGAAGGCAGTAATTGTTTTAGCAGTTGCTACCGCCTTGGTTGCCTTAATGAGCGAAACGCTTGTCGCCACAGTTGAAACAGCCGCCGAGAGCTTTGGCATGAGTGCGGTATTCATCGGCGTGGTTCTCATTCCAATCGTGGGTAATGTGGCTGAGCATTTTTCAGCGGTTTTGATGGCTTATAAAAATAAGTTGAATTTAAGCATTGAAATTGCCGTAGGCTCAAGTATGCAAATAGCGTTATTTGTCGCGCCTGTCATGGTAATTCTAAGCGCGATTTACGGCAATACAATGGAGTTTGTTTACACACCTGCCGAACTGTTTTCCATGATTATCGGTATCGTAATGGCGTTATTTGTATTGCTGGACAAAAAGACAAACTGGATTGAGGGCTTTCAGTTGTTCACTTGCTATATAGTCATAGCCGTGGCGTTCTTTATTTTCGGTATTTAGCAGCTTTATTCGCTCTTGTAAATATTCTGTGACCCTCGGGACAGTGCTGTCGCCCCTGTTCGGGCGATTTCGATAATTCCGAATTCGTCCAACAGCTTTATAAGGGCCTCTATCTTATCGGTTTCCCCTGTAATCTCAAGGGTCAGGCTCTCAGCGGCAACGTCAACACATTTTGCACGGAAAATATTCGCCACCTCTAACACCTCAGAACGTGTTTTAGAGGTGGTTGAAACTTTTATAAGCAGTAGCTCTCTAACGATTGCGCCGGTCACAGGAAGAACGCATACCCTGTGAACAAAAACCTGCTTTTCAAGCTGATTGACAATCTGCTCCTGCGCATACCCATCACAGGTGACTAAAATGGTAATGCGAGACTCTTTGTCGCTAGTTTCGCCAACGGTCAGCGAGTCAATATTAAAGCCCCTACGAGCGATTAGATTTGCCACACGCTCAAGGACACCTGCGCTATTGTCCACCAATACTGATATTATGAGTCTTTCCATGCCGAGCCTCCGTTTTCGTCATTAGTTAAGCCGTGGGTCTGCACGGTTTCCTCTGGGGATATTACACATTCCAGTACCATGGGTCTGCTTCCACTTAAGAATTCAGCAGTGCAAACATCTAACTGCTCTGCATTTTCAACGCGGCGAGCGGTTATGCCGAAGCTTTCCGCAAGACGTACAAAATCTGGCGTACCCTCAATGTCGGAGGCTGAATGTCTGCCGTTATTAAATATGGTCTGTAACTGACGAACCATACCCAAGGCGTGATTATTCATAATCACGATAAGCAAAGGTAAGGAATATCTTGAAACCACGGAAAGCTCCATGCCGTTCATTGAAAACGAGCCGTCCCCTGTTATCAGCACCACTTTTTTATGGGGCTGTGCTATCTGAACGCCCACAGCCGCACCCATTCCAAAGCCCATCACACCTGCGCCACCTGAGGTTATAAAGCTTCGAGGTTCGCAAAGGTTTAGCGCAGTCGCCGCCCATATCTGATGCTGACCGACGTCAGTGACAAAAATTGTGTCGCCGCCTAATAACGTGCTAAGCTGAGACATAAGCCTTGTGGGCAGATTATATTCCCTGTCTCCGAAAACAGCCGAATTAACTTTCTTCGGCTTACCGCAAAGCCTTGCGGCGAGGTCGCTAAGCACTGCCCTAGCATCTCCGAGGATATAACAGGCGGGCTTAACCATTTTCCCGATTTCCGAGCGATCGATGTCAATGTGGATAAGCCGCACATCAGGCTGTAACCGCAAAGGCGCAACTGTGCGGTCAGAAAAACGGCAGCCTATGGCAATAATCACATCAGCCTTGCTCACTAACTCGTTAGCACAGGCATGTCCGTAAACCCCCGCCATTCCCGCGTAGCCTTTGTAACCATTAGGTACTGAGCCTAACCCCATCAACGTCTGGACAACAGGGATTCCTGTTGTCTCCGAAAATTCCAGCAGCTCAGCCTCCGCATTAGCACTGTGTACCCCGCCGCCCGCCAGAATTACTGGTCGCGCCGCTTCGGACAGTATGCCGACAGCCTGCGAGGTGTCAAATTCCGCAGCTTTGCTTGAGGTTACGGCTTGTCCAAGTTCCTCAATTTCCGCTGTTTGAATGTCAAAGGGAATGTCAAGCACCACTGCGCCGGGTCTGCCGCTCTTTGCAACGGCAAACGCCTGCCGTAACATTGGCTCAAGCTCTGATTTTCTCCGCACACGGTAATTATGCTTGGTAATGGGAATTGTTATGCCAACAATGTCCACCTCTTGGAAACAGTCCGTGCCAATTCTGGCGGAGGGTATGTTTCCCACGATAAACACCGTGGGGCTTGAGTCCATATTCGCGGCGGCGATGCCTGTAACCAGATTTGTTGCCCCTGGCCCTGAGGTTGCAATGCATACGCCCACCTTGCCTGAGGCTCTGGCGTATCCGTCAGCGGCGTGGGCGGCGGTTTGCTCATGGGAGGTCAGAACAAGGCTTATGTGCTGTTTTTCATTGTACAGTACATCAAAAATAGGCAGTACTGAGCCGCCGGGCAAACCAAAGACGGTGTCTGTACCCTGTTCAAGGATAATTTTAACAACTAACTGCGCCCCTGTCACTGCACATTCCCCTTAAACAAATCTCATCATTTCCTTCATCTTTATGTAGAGCTTCGCTGTCACCATTGCGTCTGAAAGTGCCCTATGAAATTCTTCCCCTTCAATGCCTAAGGCAAGAGCCATATTTTGCAGTGATTTGCTTTTCATTTTTGGGAAAAGCCTTCTGGCAAGCATAAGTGTGTCGCCAAGGGGCGGGTTAAATTCTATCCCCGCGCGGCGGCAGTACGCCCAAAGAAAGCCCATGTCAAAGGGCGTGTTATGGCAGACAATTTTGTCCTCGCCGATAAAGCTCAGTACTGAGGGTAAAAGCTCTTCAAAGGTTGGAAAGTCCATGACCATATCGTGGCTGATGCCATGAATGCGTTGGGCTGAGTAGGGTATTCCCCGTAATGGTCTGCAAAGTGACGCCATGTGCAGCCCGATTTCGCCGTCACGTATCCGCACCAGTGCAAATTCAACTATTTCACCTGTGTCAGCGTCCAGTCCAGTGGTTTCAAAGTCTAAAACAACACAATTTATAGGTTCCATATTCTACCCCTTGTATCCTGCTAAATATTTAATTGAACGCTCTACCGAGGTTTTATGCTCCCCAAGCTCCATGCCCGCATTGCGATGGTCAAAGCTTGAGGTAAACACGCCAACGCTTTTAAAAAGCTCCTCCAAGGCGTTCTTCGTTCTTGTCTCTATTTTTCTCTCAAAATCGGGAAAAACCTTGCGCCCTAGTGACTGTTTCCCGATTTTTAGAAGTTCTGCGGTGTGCTGGAGGCATATCATAGGCACGCTGTCAAAGCTTTGCTTGAATTCTTCGGAGTTATCCCAAAGGTGAATAATGTTTGCATAGACCTTTGTCATAAAGCTGCCAAAGCGACTGCAAACGTAGCATTCATGGGGGTTAGCAAGCTTGACGGAAGGCTTTTTTTGCAGTGCCTCCAACTGACTTTGTAAAATAAGGGCAAGACTGAGCCGCTTCTGAGCCTTGAGCATTGAACCGTAATGCTCAGCGCAGAAACCCATTTTGTTGGTTTCAATCCGAACATCAGGCTCCATCATCGCCGCACCTAAAACATACTCCAAGGACTCACGTTCAAGCTTTTCATGCAATCGGCATACAAAACAGTCGTGCCCTTCGTCACCCCGCTTGACGGCGTCAATTGCCTCATTAATGGGAATTGTGTAGATAGTCTCTTTCATAGCGTCACCTCGATTCAGAAGTTTTTATTAATTGTACCCTGTAATGCTTGACAAATCAAGAGCAAATGAATTATTATATCCTAATAACACTTTTGATTGCATTGTATCACATATGTGTTCCAGCTACAACAAATGAATAGGAGTGAAATCGATGGTCAACGAAAATGTTTCGCAGAAGTTTGCCAAGGATGGACTTACCTTTGACGATGTTTTGTTAATTCCGTCCCACAGCGAGATTTTACCTAAGGACGTCAGCCTTCAAACGCGCTTGACAAAGCAAATTATGCTGAATATTCCGCTCATGAGCTCCGCAATGGACACCGTTACGGAATCCCGCATGGCAATCGCCCTTGCCCGTGAAGGCGGCATCGGCATAATTCACAAGAATATGACCATTGAAATGCAGAGCGTTGAGGTTGACAGAGTAAAACGCAGTGAAAACGGCGTCATCACCAATCCTTTTTACCTATCTCCCGCCCACTTTCTTCAAGACGCTGACGACCTAATGGCGAAGTACCGTATTTCGGGCGTGCCAATTTGTGACGAAACGGGTCGCTTGGTGGGAATTCTTACAAACCGTGATTTAAAGTTTGAAACAGACATGAGCCGCAAAATTGACGAAGTTATGACCCGTGAGCCGTTGTTTACCGCTCCTATAGGCACTACTCTCCAACAAGCCCGTGAAATACTGAGAAAATACAAGGTTGAGAAGCTCCCTATCGTTGACGGTGAGCATAAGCTAAAGGGACTTATCACCATTAAGGATATTGAAAAAGCTGTTATGTACCCTAACTCCGCCCGCGACCAAAAGGGTCGCCTGTTAGTCGGCGCAGCAATCGGACCTACAAATGACGCACTGGAAAGAACGGCGGCGCTCCTAGAAGCAGGAGTGGACTTACTGGTGCTTGACTCCGCCCACGGTCACTCCAAGGGCATTTTAGAATGCCTGAGAAGCATAAAGAAAGCATTTCCAAATGCTCAAGTTTGCGCAGGAAATGTAGCCACCAGTGACGCCGCAAAGGCGTTGATTGACAGCGGAGCTGACGTTATCAAGGTCGGTATTGGTCCGGGAGCTATCTGTACAACCCGTGTGGTCGCAGGTATCGGCGTTCCTCAAATTACGGCTATCTATGATGCGGCATGTGCAGCGCAAGCAGTCGGAATCCCAGTAATAGCAGACGGCGGTATTCAGTATTCAGGCGACATAGTTAAGGCTCTTGCCGCTGGTGCGGATGTGGTTATGATTGGCTCGCTGTTTGCCGGATGTGAGGAATCTCCCGGTGAAAGTGAGATATATCAGGGCAGACGCTTCAAGGTCTATCGTGGCATGGGTTCAATCGGCGCGATGAATCAAGCAAAGGGCAGCCGTGACCGCTACTTCCAAGAGGAAAATAAAAAATTAGTACCTGAGGGCGTCGAGGGTCGTGTGCCGTATAAGGGGCTGCTGAGCGAAGCGGTTTATCAGTTAGTCGGCGGCATCCGCGCGGGACTATTCTACTGCGGAACACCTACCATCAGCGACCTCCAGTTGAATGGACAATTTGTTAAAATAACAGGCGCAGGACTTAAGGAGTCGCACCCACATGACATCTTTATTACGAAGGAAGCCCCTAACTATACACCAAGCCCCCAAGGTTAAAGGGACTGCCGCAAAAAGACTGCAAAATCTTTAAGTTGAGGTGAAAATAATGAAATTATGCTTTTCAACTGTCGGCTGTCCTCGTTGGCGTTGGCAGGAAATAGTGTCAGCCGCATCGGACTTGGGTTACAGCGGCATTGAGATTCGAGGAGTTGGCGACGACCTTTTCATTCCTGAGGTAAAGCTGTTTTCTGATGATAATTTGGAACATCTTAAGGCAGACTTGGCAAAACATAAGCTCACAATCCCGTGCCTAGCCTCTGACGCACTGCTTTTTAAGCCGGAAATAGATACAACCGCCGCTCTGCACTCATATATGAGCCTTGCGTCAAAGCTTGGTACGCCATTTATTAGAGTTTTAGGCGATGAATGGGGCGTTCCAGGTGAAAATGTTGATGAAGCTCTTGTGCTTGCACGGCTAAAGGAAATCGCCCCTGAAGCTGTGAAATACGGCGTTACCTTGCTTGTAGAAACAAACGGTGTGTGGGCTGACAGTCGTAAGCTAA
>JAVBKA010000242.1:0-17854 GCA_031546715.1 Oscillospiraceae bacterium
GTAGCTGTTACTGTTTTGTAACTATATTTAACTAATCTGACACTATGTAAAGTATGGTCTGTTTTGAACCATACAAACCGTTGTATGCAAGGTGGGAAATAATGCTCGAAAGTTTTTCTTCAAAATCTCATAAAAAAGTAATGAAAAGTAGATATGCTATAAGAAAGAGTTCAGGCAGAGTGTCACGAAGATACCTGACTGCTTACCGTAGAGCGCAAAATGCTAAACAGTTTCGCGCATTTTCTAGCCGCGTTTCTGCTGTAACTACTGTTATTGTGCACTTTTTTATACTTATTTCAGGGGCTTTAGCCAGTTTTGCAGATGTAGTGCTGCAAACTACCGTTGTAATCGGCAAAAAAATCGGCAATTCCACGGAAGGCTTGATAACAAAGACAAAAAGCTTACCAGTTTTTCAGAGAATGTCTTATAGCTCACGTCACAAAAGAGTGACTATTGCGCTGGGCTTTGCTGGCGTTTCTATTGCGATTTTTTCGTTGGTTTTCTACAGGGTGGGTCTTGAGGTAACCTTTAAAGGCGAATCCATCGGCTTTGTCAGTACACAATCTGAGTTTTTAGACGCTGTTGAAAGTGCTTCTGCAAGAGTTAGTACCATTATTAACAAGCCCTTTGTTTTTAGACCAGATGTGCGGTACAATTTCAAACTGGTTCAAAAAGCAATGATTTTCAACAAAACGGAAGCTGAAAACAGCATTATTCAGCTTATTGATGTCGTTAAACCATTGTTCGTGCTTTCTGTCAACGGAGCAGAGATTGCGGCATGTGAAAAAAGCTCGGACATACAAAGTGTTATGGACAATATTTTAGCGGAATATCCTCTGCAATCTGATTTTGACAGCGTGGAATTTAACGAGGACATCCAAATAACCTATAAAATGTATGACGCATCTCTTGAGATATCCAAAACTGAGCTTGCGGAGCTTTTGACGCAGGAAGTCAGTCCAGAAACTTATGTAAATGTTGCAGAGGACGACACTATTGAAACCATTGCTCAAAACAACGGCATTTCTGCTGACGCTCTTATCTCTTTAAATCCTCTGGTTAAGGACGTAAGCACAGTTGAAAAGGTGCGTGTTAGAAACTCCGTTCCGTTTTTGTCCATAGCAAAAACCCAACGTGTTACTTATACGGAAGTCATTCCTTTTGAAACTGAGACTGTTCCTGACTCCTCCTTGTTTGAAGATGAAAAGGAAGTAGTGACAGAAGGCAAGAACGGAATCGCTTATCTGACTGCCAACATTAAATATGTCGATGAGAAAGTCGTTTCAACTGATGTTCTAAGCTCTGTTGTTCTGGAACAATCTGTGACAGAGGTCGCTAATATAGGCACAAAGGCGAGAAAAACCACGGGGTCATATGTGCATCCCTTTGCTAAAGGAAAAATCAGCTCAAATTACGGAAAACGTAACTTTACGGGCTCTTGGGAAACTCACGCAGGAATCGACTTTGCAGGACCTTACGGCAGTGAAATTGTCGCCGCTGACGGTGGCGAAGTCATTATCGCAGACTATAAAGGCACACTGGGTAATGTAGTATTTATTCAGCACTCGAAGAACTTAGTCACTATTTACGGACACTGCAGCAAACTATTGGTGAAGCCTGGTCAAATAGTCGGCAAGGGTGAAGTCATTGCGCTTGTTGGCTCGACAGGGCGTTCCACAGGTAACCATCTGCACTTTGAGGTTAGAATTAATGGAACTTCTGTAAATCCGTTGCCTTATGCAAATAATACGGTGAGTAAGAACAGTGCCGACAAATAGAACGTATAAAAGACAAGCCCCTCGGCATTGCCGAGGGGCTTATCTTTTATAGCTTAGCTCCGCATTCTGGGCAGAACTTGGAACTTTCACCTAGCTTGCTTCCGCACTGACTGCAAAACTTTGCACCCTTTGAAACTGATTCGTTGGAATTGATAATATCCTTTGCCATTTGCATTCCCATCATCATGCCTGCCATGCTTGAAGCAGTTCCCGCGGCACTGCTATCTCCACCCTTGCCGCTGGCGATAGCGTCTGCCATTGCGACTTTTTGGAATCTGTCCACATCGCCGACCATTTGATAAGAGGCGGCTTGGTTGATTTTCTTTTGAATCTCTTCGGGGTAACTAAAGCTTGAAACTGAAAAAGATGTTACGGATAATCCGAGGGAACAAAAGTCCATGTCAAGCTCGGTTTTAATTCCTGCCGCAATTTCTCGCGCATTTGACTGCAAATTAAAAACATCTTTGCCCTCACGGGAAATCCACTTCATAAGCAGACTGTCCAGCATGGACATTAAACGAGCTAGAATATCCTGCGTTGTAAACTGCTCTCTAACACCTGCAACCTTGTCAATTAACGTCATCGCCTCAGAAACCTTGACGGTAAACGTGCCGAAGGAACGAATAGGCAAGCCACCGGGCAAACCGTCTGCCTTAATGAGCACTGGATTTTTCGTACCCCAGTTAATAAGGAACTCTTTAGTGTTTATAAAAACCACTTCGGCGCGGAGACCGCTGTTAAAGCCAAACTTAAAGCCCTTAAGGGTGCTTAAAAATGGCAAGATATCGCTTTCTAGCTCAAAATTACCCTCATCGGTAAAAACGCCCTCAACTCTGCCGTTATATAAAAATACTGCGTCTTGACCTGGTCGGATGACAAGTCTGGAGCTTTTTTTCAGCTCTTGGTTGTTCCATTTCCAAAAAATCACATCGTCGTCGGTTTCATTCCACTCAACAACGTTAGCAAACTGGCTTTGAAATATTGCCATAAAGGCACCTCGCTTAAAATTATTTGCCTAGACTTGCCTTTAACGCTGCAAGCTCGTCATCAATCTGGACAGGGTCTGCGTCATATTTTTTCTTTAGGTCGCCTAAAGAGTCTTTGTTGGAATTAAGCTCGGCCATAGCATTTGCTTTGTCAAGCATTTTGTTGGCATTGTCCTCAAGGCGGTCGATGGCTGAAATATTTGATTCAGCACTGCCGATGGAGCTTTCCATTTTATTAATGCGCTCCTGAGTTTTTGCAACAGAAACCTTTGCCTTAATGGAATCCCTCTTGCTGTTCAGCTCCATAAGTTGCTCGTTCAGCCTGTCATGCATTTGACGCATTTTTGCCGCATTCAGGGAGGCAAGGTCGTATGCCTGTTTCAGTGAAACGTGCTTCTCGGCAAGAGTTGCTTTTTTGTTTAGGAAGGAACGTGCGTCCTCGTCATTGCCTGCGAGGACTGCTTTTTGAGCATAACCCTGAATTTTGTCAATTTCGGCAGCGTTTTCATCCAAAGCGCGCTTTGCACGAGTCTCTTCAGCCATAATTGCGGCTGTTTCGGCTTTAACCTTGCCTAAGTCGTCATTAAGGTTTCTAATATACTGGTCAACCATTTTTGCAGGGTCCTCAGCTTTATCCAAAAGAGCGTTGATGTTGCTGGACATAATGTCTTTAAATCTTGTTAATATACCCATTAGCAAATACCTCCAAAAATTGATAGTTACATAATATCATAGACTATTTATAAATGCAAATTAACAAGCTGTGAATAAGTTGCGCTAAAACAGCGTATTAAGCACCTGGTGACGGTCAAAACCGATAAAAAACGTCTTTATGGCTTCATCTGTCAAAACCTCGGCAACCTGTTCATAGGTATGGGGCACGCCTGACATTTTCGCCTCAAGTATTGAGATATCTGCTGCGGAAAAGAAGTCTCCCTTGAAGCTGCATGTTTTGATTATGCCCTTATCGGCAAAGAGCTGAACCTCTATAATGCCGCCGGTGGTTTTAATGCTGTTTTTAAAGTTATACTCCTGATTTGTGCCGTAATTCCATGCTTCTAAGTCATAACGCTCAGCTTTGAGACTCTGTATTGCGAGAATATCTTCGTCAGACGGAGAAAAAGGAGAGCTGTCTTGAAAAATCTCAAACATTTTTAAGTAAAGAGCATTGAAAAAGTCGTCAGCCGATGGCGCATTTTCAAGCTTTTCTGAAATATTCATCACTCTTGAGGAAACAGACGAAATTGCACGACCCTCATACTTTTTTTCGTTTACCCGAAGTGCGCCCGCTAGTCTTGAAAGGTCGGCGTTATACAAAAGTGTGCCATGGTGCAGAATACGACCGTTTTTGAGAGTTTGAGCTGCGCCGGAGATTTTGCGACCGTCAACGGTTATGTCGTTGCGCCCGCTAAGCTCGGCGTTTATGCCGAAGACGGACAGTGCGCTGATTATGGGCGCAGAAAACCGTGCAAAGTCAATTGGTCCGCTGTAGTTGGCGATGTAGGAGTAATTAATGTTGCCAACATCGTGAAAAACTGCGCCGCCGCCTGTGGTTCTGCGGATAACCGTGATGTTGTTGCGTTTTACGAAGTCAAGGTCAATTTCAGCATACGTGTTTTGATGTCTGCCGACTATGACGGCGGAGGCATTGCGCCAAAGCATAAAAATGTCTGCACTTGCGGAAGAAAATAGGTATTCCTCACATGCCAGATTCCACGCGGGGTTGTGACTGTCGTGTTTGTAAATAAACATGTTATTTCTCCATAGTTATAGTTTTTATGATTTCAGTGTACATTTTCTCGGCGTGTTTCCTATAATCAGCGGCAATTTTTTGGGCTAAATCCTCCGTGGCTGCGTAAAGCTCCAGCTTCATCATTGAATACTGACTATCGTTGAAAAATAGGTTGACGTAGTAGCCGTTAAGCTTGCGTTCAACAGTCGCTTTAATACAGTTATCCCGTTTAACACGCTCGATTATTGGCTTTTTGTACTCTGTAACGGCATCTCTCAGCGATATGGGAAGCCCTCGGTACACATCTTGAGATTGGTCAGCACCCTTTTGTGTTATGCGGTAGTGGTTGTCCCGCTCAATAAGGTGACCAGATTCAACCATTTCAACCAGGCATTCGGAAAAAATAAAATAGTCAGCGTTATCATCGAGTAGGGCTAAACTATTTAGCTCTTCAAAGGTGACCTCACCGTTAATGTCGTACAAAATAAATAAAATCAGAAACTTAGTCTCCAGTTTTTTGCCGTTAAAACCGTATCTAGCCATATGTATCTCCTTCGTAAATCAAAGTGCAGTACTGCCTTTTGCAATTATAACTCCATATTGCGTTTTTTACAAGCCTGTGCTATACTTTCAGAATCATTACATGAAAACCCTTGGAATTACCGTGAGTTCAAGGGCGTACAAAATTTTTTACGTTAGGGGCGGAGTAAATGCCAAAAGAATTATCAAAAACTTATGAGCCGAAGAGCGTTGAGCCGAAAATTTATTCCATGTGGGAGTCGGGGAATCACTTTCATGCGGTAGTAGATAAAAAGAAAAAGCCTTTTTCTATTGTAATACCTCCTCCGAACGTTACAGGGCAGCTCCACCTAGGACATGCCTTTGATAACACCTTGCAGGACATTGCCACGCGTTTTAAACGTATGCAAGGCTACTCTGCCTGCTGGGTTCCAGGTACTGACCATGCAGGAATTGCAACACAGATAAAGGTCGAGGAGATGCTGCGCAAGGAAGAGGGGATTACCCGTCACGACCTAGGACGTGAAAAGTTTCTTGAGCGAGTTTGGGACTGGAAAAACAAATATGGGAACAGAATTATCCAACAGCTAAAGGTTCTGGGTTCTTCCTGCGATTGGGAACGCGAACGCTTTACCATGGACGAAGGCTGCTCCCGTGCCGTTCGTGAAACCTTTGTTAAGCTTTATAACAAGGGGCTTATTTATAAAGGCTCCAGAATAATTCACTGGTGTCCAAGCTGTACCACCGCTTTGTCGGACGCTGAGGTTGAGTACGAAGAAAAGGAAGGCAAGCTCTGGCACATAAAATATCCGCTGTCAGATGGAAGCGGCTTCTTAACCGTCGCCACCACACGCCCTGAAACTATGCTGGGTGACACTGCCGTTGCCGTAAACCCTGACGATGAACGTTATAAAGAGTATATCGGCAAAACGCTGACGCTGCCGCTTATGAATCGTGAAATACCCATTGTTGCAGATGATTACGTGGAAAAAGAATTTGGCACAGGCTGTGTGAAAATCACCCCAAGCCATGACCCTAACGATTTTGAACTTGCGTCCCGTCATAACTTGCCGCATATTTTAGTGCTTGACGAAAAAGCAAGAATTAATGAAAACGGCGGACGGTATAAGGGTCTTACCCGTGAGGAGGCCCGCAAAGCGGTGCTTGCAGACTTAGAGCTGCAAGGCTTACTGCAATATACCACGCCACACCCCCATAATGTCGGAATTTGCTACCGTTGCTCAACGATTGTTGAGCCTATTGACAGTGCCCAGTGGTTTGTAAAGATGAAGCCCCTTGCTGAGCCTGCAATGGAGGTTGTTAAGGACGGTCGCATGACCTTTGTTCCCGACCGATTTACTAAGATTTATATGAATTGGATGGAAAATGTCCGTGATTGGTGCATTTCCCGTCAACTTTGGTGGGGTCACCGCATTCCCGCATGGTACTGTAGCTGCGGTCATGTCACTGTTTCCATGGAAGACGCAACTCAATGTGCAAAATGTGGCAGCACTGACATCAAGCAGGACGAAGATGTGCTGGATACTTGGTTTTCCTCCGCACTTTGGCCATTCTCGGTGTTTGGTTGGCCTGATATGACAGAAGACCTTAAGTATTTCTACCCAACCAGCGTGGTTACTCCGGGGTATGAGATTATTTTCTTCTGGGTTGCCCGCATGATTTTCTCCGGCTTGGAGCATATGGGCGACGTACCCTTCCGTACTGCGCTGATGCACGGTATTGTTCGTGATGACCAAGGCAGAAAGATGTCAAAATCCTTGGGTAACGGAATTGACCCCATAGATGTCATTGACACTTACGGTGCTGACGCACTTAGGCTTGCAATGATTTCCGGCGTTTCTCCTGGTAATGACATGCGCTTCCGTGCTGAACGCTGTGAGGGAATGCGCAATTTCTGTAATAAGATTTGGAATGCTTCACGCTTTGTTTTAATGAACTCCCACTCAGAAACTTGGGGACTGCCCGAAAGCCTAGACTTACCTGACATGTGGATTCTGACAAAGCTTAACCGTCTGATACCAGATGTTACCGAAAACATGGAAAAGTACGAGTACGGTATCGCAAGCCAAAAGATTTACGACTTCCTTTGGAGCGACTTCTGCGATTGGTACATCGAGCTTACAAAGGCGAGACTTCAAGGAACAGATACCGAGGCGAAGGAAACTGCCGAACAGGTACTGAGCTATGTGCTTACAACTGCCCTAAAGCTACTGCACCCCTTTATGCCGTTTATTACCGAAGAAATTTTCCAAAATATGCCCGATGTTAAAGAGGGCGAAGTGCTGATGAAGCAGGAATGGCCTTTAGAAGAAAAGCGTCTTATTTTTGACGAAGAGGCGACTGCAATGGAAAGCGTTATGGACGTTATCCGCTCCGTGCGTTCACGCAGAGCTGAGATGAATGTGCCACCGTCTAAGAAAGCTAAGCTCTTTATAGTTTCCGAGAAAGAGGAAATTTACACTCGCGGTGATGCGTTCCTTAAGAAGTTAGCCTATGCTTCTGACATCGAGGTCTCCAAGGTAAGCCCCGAAAACTCCTCAACTATGGTGCAATGCGTCACAGACAGCGCAACGGTATTCATGCCACTGGCCGAGCTTGTTGACCTTGGAGCAGAGAAGATTAAGCTCGAAAAAGAGCTTGCCAACGCTGAAAAAGACGCCGCAATACTTGAAACAAAGCTTGCGAACTCAGCATTTGTTGATAAAGCACCTGCAAATGTTGTAGCTGCTGAAAGAGAAAAGCTTGTTAAGCTTGGTCAGCTTATTGAAAAGTTGAAAGGCAGCATAGCTTCTATATGAATTATGAAGAGGCTCTAGAATATATCCATAACACCTTGAGATTCGGCTCTAAGCCGGGTCTTGAACGTGTTGCGCTGTTGTTGGAAAAAATGGGAAATCCTCATAAAAGTTTGAAATTTGTCCATGTTGCAGGTACAAGTGGCAAGGGCAGTACAGCCGCAATGCTTGCAGCTTGCCTTGAAGCGGCGGGTTACAAAACAGGGCTGTATATTTCTCCGTTTGTAGAACGCTTTAATGAACGAATTCAAATTAATCATCAAAATATTTCTGATGATGATTTAGCCGAGCTTACAAGCGAAGTTAAGGAAATTATCGACACCATCCAAACAGACGACCCTCCCACAGAATTTACGATTATTACCGCCCTTGCCATGCTACATTTTTTCCGTAAACAGGTTGATATCGTAGTCTTGGAGGTAGGTCTGGGCGGACGATATGACGCGACAAACATCATCGATTTTCCCGAAGTTGCGGTTATTACGCCGCTATCCTTAGACCATACGGAGTTTCTAGGCTCTACAGTTGACAAAATCGCCTACGAAAAAGGCGGCATAATCAAGCAAGGCTGTGACGTTGTAATCAGTAGCGGGCAACCCGAAGAGGGGATGGAAGTCCTCCTAAGCATCGCTAAAGAAAAAAAAGCAGTTGTTCATCTTGCTAATGAGAGCGACATCGAAACAATATCCATGGATTTGCTTGGCTCTGAGGTGGTTTATAAGGGTTGCTCGTACTATGTTTCCCTTCTTGGCGCACATCAAATTCAAAACGCATTAACTGCTCTGACTGTAATTGAGATACTAAACGGCAAGGGCTATTCTATAAACTCGGAAGCTGCAAGTACAGGGCTTAGAGACGTTAAATGGAACGGCAGACTGGAAATAATATCTCAAAAGCCCCTTGTTTTGCTTGACGGCGCACATAACAGAGCGAAAATCTCCGCATTAATTAGCAGTGTTGACAGCTTGTTAAAGGAAAAGCGGCTGGTTGTAGCTATGGGCATGAGCGCAGATAAGGAATACGGCTTTGCAGTCGAGGAATTGGCGAGCCGAAGTGATAAATTTTATGCTCTACGGGCAAATACCCATAGAGCGTTACCCGCAGAAAAAATTGCCGAGGTTGCCCAAATGCACTGCAAGTCAGTTTTTCTCCATGACAGCATGGAAGAAGCATTGACCGTTGCGCTGGGGGAGCTTGGAGACGACGACTGCCTAGTGGTCTGCGGTTCGCTGTACTTACTAGGGGATGCTAAGAAGATAATTTTAAAAACACTAGTTATGTAAACCAAATATTGCGCAGTTTCGACAACTAAATATGACTATAATGAATCGATGGCTATGCTATCGATTCTTTTTTTGTAACTTTTTATTAAAACGGAGGTAATTTACTTGAGAATTAAACGAATAATCGAGGAAAGAAAGCTGGAAATTTGGCTAGAAGGCGAAATTGACCACCACGCAGCTCACGACATTTTAGTCGAACTTTCCGACGCTGTGGACGAAGCCTTACCGCTATTTTGTACCTTGGATTTATCGGCGATTACATTTATGGACAGCTCAGGCATAGCAGTAATTCTTGGACTGCACAGGAGACTTCATGAAATTGGTGGCATTTTAGAAGTTCATAACGCACCCAAGCAAGCAAACAGAGTAATTAAAGCCGCAGGAATTGACAGAATTATTCCAGTTTCAGTGGCTGTTTGAAAGAGGTAATCAAAATGAATGTTAAAAACGAATTCAAGGCAGAGCTTTTATCCTATTCCGCAAACGAAGCCTTTGCGCGCTCAATGTTGGCGGCTTTTGCTGCCCAAGCAGACCCCACCCTTGAAGAAATAGGGGACATAAAAACGGCGGTTTCAGAAGCGGTCACCAATGCAATTGTTCATGGATATCCTGACAGTATCGGCACTATTTACATACGCGGAAGAATCTATGAGGGCAATATTCTTGAGATTATCATCCGCGACAAAGGCATTGGAATTGAGGACGTTTCAAAAGCCTTGACGCCGATGTACAGTACGGGCGGAGCTGAGCGTGCAGGCATGGGCTTTACAATAATGGAGAGCTTTATGAACACGTTGCAGGTGCGCTCAAAAGTTGGACAAGGCACAACTGTCACTATGCGCAGGCGCATAAACATGAGGCTGAGCCGGTGAGCGCAGTAGCAGAGTTATCTACTCCAGAGCTTATTAGTCTAGCACAAAATGGCGATAATACCGCCTTGGAAACCTTGTTAAACGACAATTCTGGGCTTATTTGGAGTGTGGTCAGGCGATATTTTGGTCACGGCGTTGAAGCCGATGATTTGTTTCAACTGGGGAGCGTTGGTTTTTTAAAGGCTGTCAAAGGCTTCGATACTTCTTTCGGTACTCAGTTTTCAACGTATGCTGTTCCCAAAATTGCGGGAGAAATCAGACGCTTTCTTCGAGACGATGGCAGCGTAAAGGTTAGCCGAAGTCTTAAGGAAAAAGCGCAGTTAATAAGAGTTACCCGTGAAAAGCTGACAAAGATGTTAGGTCGTGAGCCCGTTTTGTCAGAGCTTTCAAAGGAATGTGGTCTTGAAGCGGAAGAAATTGCAGAAGCGGAAATCGCCACCACGCCCACAGAATCCCTCAGTCGTGAAACCAATGAGGACGGCTGTACACTAGAGGGCATTCTAGGCGACGACGGCATGGAGGACAGTCTGCTGGAATCCATTTCACTGCGTGAAGCCGTGGACGAATTGCCAGAAAGGGAACGGAGCGTTGTCCTCTTAAGGTACTATAAAAACATGACGCAGGAAAGTACAGCAAGAGTACTGTCAGTCTCTCAGGTTCAAATTTCTAGGCTTGAACGCAAGGCAATGGAGATGCTACGAAAAATGTTACAAAATTAAGTAAGCGCGGATTAGTCCGGTTGTGAAAATTTGTAATATTATACTTATTTGAGGAACTTTTTTAAATCGCTTTCGTCTAAAGAGCAGAAACGGATTGATGCTAACGTACTATATTCGATTGAGAATTAGTATGGGCATAAGAATTTGGAGGGGCTTATATGTCGAAAGGGAAATCGTTTATAATCAAGACCATTGCACTTACTTTAGCACTGGCAATTGGCGTTGGCGCAGGATTTGGGCTGTCTGGACTGCTGAGAGATAAGGATAACAAGACTGCACTGACCGATAACAAAGAAGGCACAGATAAAAAAGACGATGGAGCTATAACAGTGAAAAAAACTTCCTTTATGGTTGGAGACGAAGTAATTCAAATTTCGTCGATTTCCAATCCTTCAAAGGGCAGCAGTAACGTCACAGGCAAAGAACTGCCAAAGCTGAAAAGCATATCAGAGTTGTTGAGTATGCTTCAAAACTCTATGAATTTTTACGGCAGAGAAGACATGGGCGTAACTGAGGAAAGCATTGCAAAACCTTCTCCATCAATTTCTTTTGGCGAAAAAGACTCAGCAGGTATTGGCGCAATTATAAACGGTACTGTCGCGCCAGATTATTCCCAAACAAACGGTCAAGTAAACGGTATCAGTGAGGGCGACATTGTCATTACAGACGGCAATTATATCTATGCCGCAGGCTTTGACAATGCTAAAAACTCATATGTAGTAAAAGTAGTTTCAATTGACGGCGAGAACATGACATTGGTGTCAACCATTGAAGTTGCAAGTGCTGAGAGCTATTCATATATTTCGGAAATGTACATTGAGGGCAATAATTTAGTAGTAGTATCAACTCGCAACGAAATTTTTGCAACAGCCAATGACTCTGTGACCAAGGATACCGCATCAAAGGGCGGAGTAATCGACTGCATATGGTATCCATCCCGCCAGTTTACTTCGTACTCTGTATATGACGTAACAGACAAAGAAAACCCCGCAGTTGGTCGCACTTTTGAGGTTGAGGGGAATGCTTTGGCAACCCGAATGATCGGCAACACACTCTATTTTGTATCAAACAGATATATGTACGGCTTTAACATGGAGGATATGGGCAAGGCTGACCTGCTCCCTATTTACAGAGATACAGCAGTGTCCAAGGAGTTTACCGTTGTTCCTGTTGAGGACATATACTACTTCCCAAACACCACCGATAATTCCTACATGATGCTGGGGGCATTCGATGTAACAGGCAATGAACCCGTAAAAATGGACACCTATCTTGGCGCAGGACAAACGGTATATATGAGCAAGGACAATCTCTACATTGCGCGAAGTGTCTGGGAGAAGGACTCCGGCGGCATGGAGATAAGTCGTTTCTCGATTACTGGAAATGAGATTGACTATGCAGCTACAGGGAAAATCTCTGGAAATATTATAAATCAGTACAGTATGGATGAATACAACGGTCACCTAAGAGTTGCAACAACGGACTGGGGCAAAGGAAACAGAGTGTTAGTGCTGGACGACAGTATGAGCGTTGTGGGCAGAACCGACGCATTAGCTCCAGACGAATCTATTCAAGCAGTTCGCTTTACAGGCGATTTTGCATATGTGGTAACTTACAGGCAAATGGATCCTTTCTTTGTAATTGACCTAAAAGACCCAAGAGCTCCCAAGGTGCTGGGCGAGCTGAAAATCCCAGGCTTCTCCCAATATCTCCACGTTGTGGGAGACGGCTTAGTCGTTGGGTTCGGACGTGAAACCTTAGAGCTGTATATCAAGGTAAATGGTGAGGAAAGACCTACAGGCAACATGTTTGACGCAGGGCTAAAGGTTAGCTTGTTTGACGTTACTAATCCCGCTGAGCCTCGTGAACTAGACAAATTGGTTATTGAAGGCGCATATGCTGACGCTGTGTACAACCCAAGATCTATGATGGTCGATAAATCACGTAATATTTTTGGCTTTTCGGCATATTCCAGCAACTACGAAAGGGACAAAAATATTTATAGCAACTGGGCTGGGTATATGTTGGTTGGAGTTGAGAATAATAAGCTTGCTAAGCTTGCACAGTTAAACAACCAAAGTGAAAACCAGGGCGGCAATAAACGCATGGCATATTCAAAAAATACATTATATACTATTGACGATTATGGCATTTCAGCGTATAATTACCTAACCTATGAGTTTCAAAATCGTCTCGTGCTTTCTGAGGTTTCAGTCAACGGTGCGAGTGTAGACGGATTTGGCGGCACTAAGCCAATAGACGGAGGTGCGCAAATCCTTCCCGCTCCAGATATCGCCGTTCAGCCTGTTCCCGACACTGCACCAGCGAGACCAAGAGGCTAAGTCGGAGCTTATGGGGACCGTAAATCGGTCCCCAATTATTTTGTACAGAGGATGATTTTTTAGATGAAGTTAAGAATTTGGTGTGTTGTGGTCGGAGTAGTAATGTTAGCGGCTCTTGCAGGTTGTTCGGGAAACAATGATGCTTATGAAGATGGCGGCTCAGCGGCATACGAGAAAGAGCTGAACGAGCACATTGAGTCAATTTCTGACTATTCCGCTAAAATAGATTACGCAGGTACAGCCTATCCAACCCGCTCAAATTGGTACAGCGTGAAAATCAGAGGCGAGGAAACCGTGATAACCAAAGAAAAATTGGAAGTCGTTTATGATACACTTAGCCTAACCGCCGTGGATAATACCGCAAAGGTTTTGTATGGCGTGAATCCCAACAAGGCGACATATACATGGTATAACGAAAAATACGAGATTGTACAGGAAACCTCTGAAACCTTTACAGTTCCGACTACCGCGGGGATTTATTACCTGATTATTGACGCAATGTGGGGCGGAGAAAAAGAAGCTGATAAAATTCAGTTTTTTGCTAAATTAGATGTCAAAGCTTAGTTCTGAAAGTTTTAGCAGTGCTTACCTTGCTAAAAACTCTCTTAAAAAAATAAGCGTTTTCGCAGGTCATTACGGCAGTGGAAAGACACAAATTGCCGTAAACTATGCTATTTGGCTTAGAAATTCACAGGAAAATGTTCTTCTTGCAGACCTTGACATTGTTAATCCGTACTTTCGTAC
The DNA here is from genome assembly GCA_031546715.1 of Oscillospiraceae bacterium. GTDB lineage: Bacteria > Bacillota > Clostridia > Oscillospirales > UBA929 > JAVBKA01. The sequence goes on from JAVBKA010000242.1 coordinate 13,792, forward strand.
TGCTGATGCGGCGAACTTGCTAAAAAATAGCGACATCAGACTGATTTCCTCCGAGCTTGCAGGTAAGAACTCCGAAAACCCGTCCTTTCCGCCAGAGGTAGCTGTTGCATTTGATGACAACAGCTACTTTTCAGTACTTGACGTTGGCGGGGACGACCGTGGAGCGATTGCGTTGGGCAGATTTGCCGATAAATGGAGGGATGCGGAATTCTTCTTTGTTGTCAACACTTTTCGTCCTCTAACTGCTGATGTTGACAGCATAATTGAAGCGAAAAACGAAATTGAAAAATCAGGTCGATTTAAGTTTACGGCAGTAGTAAATAACTCTAACCTTGGAGATGAGACTACAGTTAGCGATATCCTTTCATCTGTGCCTATCGTTGAAAAAGCGTCCGCGGGAATGGGGCTAAGACTTGCATTTACCGCAGTAAACGCAAACCTTTCAGATGAAATTGATAAATACATATCGCCGATTTTTCCTTTAACCTTATTTTACAAGGAAGAATGGGCAATCAGGGGGTCAAAATGAACAAATTAACCTTTAGAACGGACCGATGCAAGGGCTGTGAGCTATGTGTTAGCTTTTGTCCTAAGAAAATTCTCCGCCTTTCTCCTGATAAACTAAATGCTGGCGGATATCACCCAATTGAGGTCACTGAACAGGAAAAGTGCATTGCATGTGCTTTTTGTGCAACAATGTGCCCCGATGCTGTGATTACCGTTGAAAAGGGAGTGAGCTGATGGATAAAGTTTTAATGAAGGGCAACGAAGCCATTGCCGAAGCTGCTATACAATCAGGCTGCGTCCACTTTTTCGGTTATCCGATTACACCGCAAACCGAGCTTGCGGCATATATGGCAAAAAAACTACCCAAGGTAGGCGGTGTTTTCTTGCAGGCTGAAAGTGAAATCGCCGCGATTAATATGGTTATCGGTGCATCTGCAACGGGTACTCGCTGTATGACAAGCTCCTCCAGCCCAGGGATTGCGCTGAAAAGTGAAGGACTGTCCTATCTTGCAGGTTGTGACCTTCCTGCGGTTTTGGTTAATATTCAACGTGGAGGACCAGGTCTGGGTGGCATTCAACCCTCTCAGGCTGACTATTTTCACGCCACAAGAAGCACAGGTCACGGCGACTTTCATATGATAGTTCTCGCCCCAAACTCTGTGCAGGAAATGTACGACTTTACCAGCAGGGCGTTCAACCTTGCAGACAAATACCGCATGACTGTCATGCTCCTTGCGGACGGTATACTTGGGCAAATGATGGAGCCTGTTGCATTTACAAATAAGGAAAATACTGTATTTGACAAACCTTGGGCGACAACCGGAACTCAGGGAAAACGGAAAAAGAACATAGTAAATTCGCTGTACTTATTGCCCGAAACCTTGGAAAAACAGAACTTTATGCGTTATGATAAGTATTCCGAAGTTGCAAAGGCTGAAGTTATGCACGAGGAATACATGCTTGAGGATGCTGAAATTGTTGTAACCGCGTATGGAGCAACCTCTCGTATTGCAAAAAACGCAATTCAGGCTGCAAGAGCAAAGGGAATCAAAGCAGGACTTTTGCGCCCGCTGACGCTTTGGCCGTTTCCTAAAGCCGCCTATAAAAAGTCCGCCGAAACTGCAAAGGCCTTTTTAACCGTGGAGATGAGCATGGGTCAAATGATTGAGGATGTGCGCTTGGCTATTGAATGCTCACGCCCTGTGGAACTCTGCAACCGTGTTGGCGGAATGGTGCCGAAGCCTGAGGACATCCTTGCAAAAATCGAGGAAATGGAGGCTTCATTATGAGCGTAGTTTTTAAAGCACCAGAAGCTCTGTCCGATGTACCAAATAAGTACTGCCCAGGCTGTACCCATGGAATTATTCACCGTCTGGTAGCGGAAGTTTTAGACGAATTGGACATTGCAGGAAAGACTGTAGGCATTGCGCCTGTCGGTTGTTCGGTTTTAGCGTACAATTATTTTGAATGCGATATGATTCAAGCAGCCCATGGTCGCGCCCCCGCTGTGGCGACTGGTGTTAAGAGAGCAAAGCCTGAAAATGTCGTCTTTACATATCAGGGTGACGGCGATTTAGCCGCTATCGGAACTGCTGAAACAGTCCACGCTGCCGCTCGCGGTGAAAATATCACCGTAATATTCGTAAACAATGCTATTTATGGCATGACTGGCGGACAAATGGCACCTACCTCGTTGCCTAGTCAGGTCACACAAACCTCTCCATATGGTCGCGATACCTCGAAACAGGGCTATCCCATCCGTGTATGCGAAATGCTCGCTACCCTTGACGGAGTAGCACTTGCGGAGCGTGTTGCGGTGAATAATATCAAGAATGTTAAGGCGGCAAAGGCAGCAATCAAAAAAGCCTTCCAAAATCAGCTTGACGGTAAAGGTTTCTCCATCGTCGAAGTGCTTTCCACATGTCCGACAAACTGGGGACTCAGCCCCGTGAAGTCCTTGGAATGGCTGGAGGAAAACATGATTCCCCACTATCCAATCGGAGTTCTCAAGGGGGAATGCAAATGAAAACTACAAAATTCATAATTGCAGGCTTTGGCGGTCAAGGTGTGTTATTTACAGGCAAGTTTATAGCCTACTGCGGAATGGTTCAGAATGCAAATGTCAGTTGGCTGCCGTCCTATGGACCTGAAATGCGCGGCGGTACGGCTAATTGCTCGGTTATTTTAAGCGATGACAGCATTGGCAGCCCAATGGTTGACGAACCCGACTGCTTAATCGCCCTTAATCAACCCAGTTATGATAAATTCATTAACTCGGTTGCTCCAAATGGCAAGGTTTTCATAGACAGTACTCTGGTTACCGCCAGCAAAGAGCGTACAGATATCCAGATTTTTGAAATCCCCGCTAACGCTCTTTCCACTGAGCACAATTTAAAAGGGCTTTCAAATATGATAGTTTTCGGCAAGCTTTTAGCTGAAACTGCCCTTTTCAGTGATGAGGACGTTGAAGCCGCACTAGTAAAAACTGTTACGGACAGAAAAAAGGATTTACTTGAAGCAAATAGACGTGCTTTAGCACTTGGTCGGGAGTAGTCCGCTTAAAAAATTATAAAAACAATGGCTTTATTGTAAACTACCCTGAGTTTTACAACAAAGCCATTGTTTTTATTATTGATTAAACCAAGTTTTTATACCGTTCCATATTTCAACAGACTTAAATTTAATCTCGTACTGCTGGTTCTTTCGGGTAATTAAGCTGACGCTTTCATCAGAAAGTCCTGCGGCGTAGGCTGTATCCTCAATTGCTGCCGAGGTACACAACGGCGGGAACACCACGCACCACCAATTTTTGCCTTTTCCTTCGCTGATTAGTACTCGCAGTGCCAGATAACTTCCGTTGGGAAGGGCAAAGCCAGTGTATTCCTTCACAGGAAAATCAGTCACCTCAAGCTCGGCGGTGACATCGTAGTCGTAACCTTCTGCCGCAATTCGTTGGGCGGCGACAGCTTCGATACCTTTTAGCTTAGCCTGCAATATTTCCTTGGCAATATCTCTGTCAGACACACCATCTAACATTTCGGTAACTTCGTTCAGCACGGTGTCACGAACTTTTAGCTTAAGTGCCTGATCCTCCTCGGAATCTGAGGCGGCTAGAACATGTAGGCGAACAACGCTTTCTGTCAGTTCATTGCTCGTTTGCTCTGCCGCATATCCTACGGCGACTGCGAGGATTAATCCGATAATTAGTGAGATTTCCAGTTTGTAAATTCTTAAGGCGTTGCGAGAGAGCTTTAATTTCAAAGTAAAACCGTCCTTTTTGGTATGTAGTGATACCATTATGGACGGTTAATTTTTGATTTATACATTTAGAATTATATTTTTGATCTGAGATTTGTATTATAAGGGCTTGCACTTAAAAACTGAATCATATTCTATCGAAAGAGCGTTGAAAACCTGAGTTGCAACGGACTCCGAGTTGCACAGAGCGAAAACCGTCGGACCGGTGCCGCTCATAACTGCACCAAGTGCGCCGTGGTCAATGCAGAGATTGTGAATGCGCTTGATATCCTTCAAACGTTCGGATATCGGTTCCTCA